>NZ_JBEGED010000013.1:0-202414 GCF_040202885.1 Xanthomonas sp. WHRI 1810A | reverse complement strand
GGTTTCACTGCCGGTTCCCGGCAGATCGCAGGACAAGCCAGCTCCCACGGCCTGCGGCCAGAATCAAAAGCACCGTAAACCTCCCAGTTTGCTGCGCGACAGCGCGGCGTCTGGACGACGGGGAATCTCCTACAGTTAATCCTCGCGATGACCTTGCACGCGCTCAAGCAGCGGGCATCACTTCTCGATCACTTCCCCACGCTGGGGCGCCAGTCGGGCGATGAGGCGGTTTTGGGTGGGGACCGGGATGTGCTGCTCGTCCATGGCGTCGATGAGGTTCTCCACCAGCGCATTGAAATCGCTGCGGCTGAGGTTCATGCCTTTGTGCGCTTCAGCCAGGGTGTCACCGGTGTAGGTGCAGGGCCCACCGGCTTCGACACAGAATCTCTCTACCAGTTTGTCGCGCACCCGCACGATGTCGACCTTGCGGAAGTACTCGACGATGCGCGGGTCGCGGGCGACGTGCAGCAGCATGCCTTCGACGATCTTTTGAATTCCCGGCCGCTCCCCCAGCGCGTAATACAGGCTGTCATCCTTGGGCGGCTGCTGCGCGCACGCCGCCAGCCCCACCATCGCAGCCATCATCATCCAGCGCAGGGTCCGCATGCTCAGAAGCTCCCCTGAATCGACAGATACGTACCGTTCTGGTCATCCAGCGGGGCGATTTCACCCAGCCGCGCGTAGGCCAGTACAAACGAAACGTGCTTGTTGGGGAAATAGCCGACAAACATGTCCACCCAATCATTCTCGCCGGCGAACGACAGGTTATCGGGCTTCTCCCGGTAATCCACGCCCACTGCCCAGTGCGGGTTGAACAGCAACGCCACGCCGCCTTCCTTGAGCACGCTGCGTTTATCGCGTCGGTCGCCGCCAAAACCCAGCAAGCCGGTTTCGTTGGCACGGCTGTAGCGCAGGCCGCCGTTGACTACCACGTTGTAGCCAAACGCAGCGCCCATGAACAAGCGGCTGGCGGTCAGGTAGCCTTCGACGTCCGCATCGCGCTGGGCGCCAATCAGCTTAGGAATGGCAAAGTCATTCTGGTGCTTGTATTCGATCCCCAGCGACACCTGCGGCAGTATGTCGTAGATCAGGTCGCCAAACAGCCGCACCTTGACCCCGAAAATATCCTGCGTGAGGTTGTCGTCCGGCAGGCTCAGCTTGTTCACCAGAGAGCCCAGGTCAAATCGCTGATGGGCGTAGGAAAGCTCCACACGATTACCGTAGGACGCCGCCATCCCGGCGACATCCAGTGTGTAGTCCGGCAAATCCACGTGGGTCGCGAACGCGTTGGCGCCCCACTCCCCTTGCTCGCCATAACCGGCCAGCACCGCCCACGGAATGATCCCGCCGCCCGCGCCGCCCTCAATGCTGCTGGCCCCACCGGTGGCAATCAGACGGCCTTGTTCCGCAGAGGCCGGTGATGCCAACGACGCAAGACAACAGCCGACCATGCTCAACACCAACGGGCTAAAACCTGCCGAAAGAATACGTGTCATGTCCGTTCTTCAATCTTCGAATCAATCAATGAAGCATCGCGCCGGGCGACTGGTGGGCCTTGAGCATCCACGCCTCGAATGCATCGGCAGTCAGTGGCCGGCTGATGAGATAACCCTGCGCCGTGTCGCAATGCCAGCGCTCCAACAGGCGCAGGCTGTGGGCGTATTCAACGCCTTCGGCCACGACTTTGAGCCCCAGGTTGTGGCTCATCTCGATGGTCGAACGCACGATGACCGCGTCTTCGCTGGTTTCGTCCAGATCCCGCACGAAGGACTGGTCGATCTTGAGCTCCTGCACCGGCAAGCGCTTCAAGTGCGCCAGCGAGGAATACCCGGTGCCAAAGTCATCCACCGACAGACTGATGCCGCAATCGCGCAGGCGATTGAGCACTTTCAGCGCGTGCTCGGGCTCTTTCATCACCGCGCTTTCGGTGATTTCGAAAATCAGCTGTTCGGCAGGTACGCGGTAAGACTTGAGCAGCGCCGACACACGCCCGGCGAGGTCGCCACTGAGCAGATCATCTGCCGAAATGTTCACCGACAACTGCACGTACAGCCCGCGAACCCGCCACTCTGCCAGTTGCCGCATGGCCTCCTCGATCACCCAGTGGGTGAGGATCTGGATGCTGCCGGTGCGCTCGGCCAAAACGATGAATTCCGCCGGCGACACGCTGCCAAAACGCGGGTGCTGCCAGCGCAGCAAGGCTTCGGCCTCGCGCACGCGGCCCTGGCGGATGTCGAGTTTGGGTTGGTAATGCAAGGTCAGTTCGCCGTTGCGGGCAGCGTGGCGCAGGTCGCGAATCAGGCTGATCTGGCGTTGATAGGCCAGATCGCGACCGTCTTTGTAGACCTGCAACCGCCCCGGCAGGCTCGACGCGTCCTGCCGGGCAATCGCCGCGCGCTTGAGCAAATCCGGCGCCGCATCGCCATTGAGCGGGTAGGCAGCGATACCGATGGCGCAATCGAGGGAAATGTCGTGCTCGCCGATGCGCTGCAGATCGGCCAGCAAGCGCTGCAACCGGTCAGCCACGGCCACGGCGCTGTCGGCTTCGGCGTGGTGGATCAGCAGCAGGAATTCGTTGGGGCTTAGACGCGCAGCGGTGTCCCCCGCCCCCAGCGGCTGTTGCAAGAGCTGGGCAATGGCCTGCAGCAATTGATCGACGCTCTCGGCGCCGATGGTTTCGTTGATCGAATGAATGTTATCGACGCTCAGGTACAGCAAGGCCACCGGACGCTGGGCGGCAATCGCGCTGCCCAGGCGCTCCATCGCCAGCGCCCGGTTGGGCAGCCCGGTGAGGGCGTCATGCAGCGCGCTGTGGGCCAACTGCTGTTCGCGCACCGCGATCCCGCTCTGCATCGAATTGATCGCGCCGGCCAGCAGGCCCAGCTCGTCGCTGCGCTCCATCATTACCGGGGTGCTGTAATCGCCGCGTCCGATCCGTTCGGCCGCTTTGGCCAGGGCGCGGACCGGCAGCGACACACTGCGCGCCAAGAGCAAGGTGCCGATCAACGAACCGGCCAGCGCGATGAGCGTGATCCAGACAATTTTCTTGTCCAGCGGCGCGAACGCCAGCATCGCCTGGTCCAGCGGGCTTTGCAGCAGCGCGATGACCTGTTCGTCGGTCTGGTCGGTGTCGGCGTCCAGGATCAGCGTCTTGCTGAGAAAACGCTGATTCTTGTGCTCGGTCATCAGGGTCCGGCCCGGGAGCGGGCCAACCATCACCGCGCGCAGGCTGTCAAACAATGACGCCGGCTGGGTGCTGACCATTTGCCCCGGCACCTGCTTGACCACCGAGAGGAACGACACCTCCAGACCACTCAATGAACGCAGTTCCTGCGCCAGGGCGTCGTCCATGGCAAAACCCATCACCACACGCCCGATGGGCAGCGGCGCCAGCACCGTGCTTTCCACCAACAGGTGCGGCTTGCCTTGCAGCGGCACGATCAGCATCGATTGATTGCGCGCCTTCAGATCGCGCAGCGCTTGGGTGTAGGGAAACGGCGAGCCCTCGGGTATCTGCGTCACGGTGCTGGCCAGGACGGTGCCATCCATGCCCAGCAGAAACATGTCATCGGCGCTGATTCGCGCGCCGTGGTTTTGCAGCACCGAACGAATGGTCGCTGAATCGGCAGACGCCACCGCGTCGCGGAAACCGAAATCGGTGGACAGCAGCTGCACCGCGTCACGCAATCTTTTGCCGCGCATCTCCAGCAAGCCTTCGAACACCCGCGTGCCCACTTCCAGCTGAGCCTGCGCCTGGGATTGCACGGCGTCCTTGGTCGCGGCCTTGACGGCCAGCAGCACCGCCACCACCACGATCAGCAGCAACAGGATCAGGACAGCGGCGATACGCGCCTGAAAACTAGTGCGCAGCTTCATCGTGTGCCGCCTTGTTGAAGGCATCGCCAAATGCGCTGGAGGGCGGCGACGCCGTGGCGGTGGCCTTGGGCGCGACCGCCACGTTGAACCGCTGGTGCAGGCCCGCGGCCGGGATGTCGATTTCGCCACCGGGAAGCGGCTGCATATCGGTCACCTCTGGATGCCACAGCGTGGCCACGTAATGGCCGGCGGGCAGTTGATCGAGGGTTATCGAGCCTTGGGCATTGCTCACCCCGAACCAGGGATCGTCGGTGACGTACACATAGCCGAGCATCCAGTCGTGGACGTTGCAGCCCAGCACCACCACCCCCGGTTTGTCGAACAGCACCGGCGCCGAGGGCGTACCGCCGTATAGCCGCAGTTCGAAGCGCTTGGGCGTGGAAAAGGAATACACCTGGTGGCGGATATTGTCGCTGTTGGGGAACTTGATTTGTGTGCCAGTGCGCACCGCCAGCACATGGGGCGCGAATTCCTGATTGCGCTGATCCATGTCCGCGTTCAGCGAGGGTTCGGTTGCGCCTACCGGGCCCTTGAGGGTCAGTACCGCATCGGTCAACGGTTTACCGTGCATGTCCACGAAGTCGGCCGTCAGGGTAGCGGCGCTCGCGACACTGCTCAGTACAACTACAACGACAGCAGCCAGGCACGTTGATACAGCATGGGGCATACAGGCAGTCCAGAGCAGCGGGGTCGATAAAAAAGGGTGTCGGCCCTGGCAGATTTACGCTTGGCCGAATCAACCGTCACGCAGCGGACACTCATTCATTAAGGAAGGCATACCGCCATCCGGCAAATTCATGCCGACGAAAGGCAAAAGGCGGGGCTCAACGTTATCTATTGCGCCCCATCTTCAATGCTATCGACCGCAGCTATTGAAACCTGAGGGCGACTGCCCCATCTAAGGCTCATCTCCATTTGCGCAGGTGCCCCATGAGCGACCAGCAAGCAGACTCACAGAATTCCTCAGACGACTACGACGACGAACCCGAAGTCAGCCTCGGCTCCGACCGAAAAAGCCTTGCACTGCCGGGCCAGAACCTCCCGGATCAGGTCTACATCATCCCGATTCACAACCGCCCTTTCTTCCCGGCGCAGGTCTTGCCGGTCATCGTCAATGAGGAGCCGTGGGCCGAAACGCTAGAGCTGGTCAGCAAGTCCGATCATCACTCCCTGGCGCTGTTCTTCATGGACACCCCGCCGGACGACCCGCGCCACTTCGACACCAAGGCGCTGCCCGAATACGGCACGCTGGTGAAGGTGCACCACGCCAGCCGCGAAAACGGCAAATTGCAGTTCGTGGCCCAAGGCCTGAGCCGCGTGCGGATCAAGAACTGGCTCAAGCACCACCGCCCGCCGTTTCTGGTGGAAGTCGAATACCCGCACCAGCCCAACGAGCCGACCGACGAGGTCAAGGCCTACGGCATGGCGCTGATCAACGCGATCAAAGAGCTGCTGCCGCTCAACCCGCTGTACAGCGAGGAGCTGAAGAATTACCTCAACCGCTTCAGCCCCAACGACCCCTCGCCGCTCACCGACTTCGCCGCCGCCCTGACCTCCGCCACGGGCGTCGACCTGCAGGCCGTGCTCGATTGCGTGCCGGTGCTCAGGCGTATGGAAAAAGTCCTGCCGATGCTGCGCAAGGAAGTCGAAGTCGCGCGGCTGCAGAAAGAAATCTCCGCCGAGGTCAATCGCAAGATCGGCGAGCATCAGCGCGAATTCTTCCTCAAGGAACAGTTGAAGGTCATCCAGCAAGAGCTCGGGCTGACCAAGGACGACCGCAGCGCCGACATCGAGCAGTTCGAAGAACGTTTGGTGGGCAAGACCCTGCCTGCCCAGGCGCGCAAGCGGATCGACGAAGAGATCAACAAGCTGTCGGTGCTGGAAACCGGCTCGCCCGAATACGCTGTGACCCGCAATTACCTGGACTGGGCGACCTACGTACCGTGGGGCGTGTTCGGCGAGGACAAGCTGGACCTCAAACACGCGCGCAAAACCCTGGACGCGCACCACGCAGGCCTTGATGACATCAAGAGCCGCATCCTGGAGTTCCTGGCCGTGGGCGCCTACAAAGGCGAAATCAGCGGGTCCATCGTGCTGCTGGTCGGCCCGCCCGGCGTGGGTAAAACCAGCGTCGGGCGCTCCATCGCTGAATCCCTCGGTCGGCCATTCTATCGCTTCAGCGTCGGCGGCATGCGCGACGAGGCCGAGATCAAGGGCCACCGTCGCACCTACATTGGCGCCCAGCCGGGCAAGCTGGTGCAGGCGCTCAAAGACATGGAAGTGATGAACCCGGTCATCATGCTCGACGAGATCGACAAGATGGGTCAGAGCTTCCAGGGCGACCCGGCGTCGGCACTGCTGGAAACCCTGGACCCGGAGCAGAACGTCGAATTCCTCGATCACTACCTGGATTTGCGTCTGGACCTGTCCAAAGTGCTGTTCATCTGCACCGCCAACACCCTGGACTCAATCCCCGGCCCGTTGCTGGACCGGATGGAAGTGATTCGCCTGTCGGGCTACATCACCGAAGAAAAGCTGGCAATCGCCAAGCGCCACCTGTGGCCCAAGCAGTTGAAAAAAGCCGGTGTGGCCAAGGACAAACTCAGCATCAACGACGCGGCATTGCGCGCAGTGATCGAAGGCTACGCCCGGGAAGCCGGTGTGCGGCAGCTGGAAAAACAGCTGGGCAAGCTGGTGCGCAAAGCGGTGGTCAAGCTGCTGGATAACCCGGACACCGTGGTCAAGATCGGGCCCAAGGATCTGGAAGCCTCGCTGGGCATGCCGGTGTTCCGCAGCGAGCAAGTGTTGTCGGGCACCGGTGTCATCACCGGCCTGGCGTGGACCAGCATGGGCGGCGCCACGTTGCCGATCGAAGCTACGCGCATCCACACGCTCAATCGCGGCTTCAAGCTCACCGGGCAACTGGGTGACGTGATGAAGGAATCGGCGGAAATCGCCTACAGCTACGTCAGTTCCAATCTGGCCAAGTTTGGCGGCGACAAGTCGTTCTTCGACGAAGCCTTCGTTCACTTGCACGTACCGGAAGGCGCGACCCCGAAAGACGGTCCGAGCGCGGGCGTGACCATGGCCAGCGCGTTGCTGTCACTGGCACGCAACCAGGCGCCGAAAAAAGGGGTGGCCATGACCGGCGAACTGACGCTGACCGGGCACGTCCTGCCGATTGGCGGCGTACGCGAGAAAGTCATCGCGGCGCGGCGCCAGAAGATCTTCGAACTGATTTTGCCGGAGCCGAACCGTGGCAACTTCGAAGAGCTGCCGGACTACCTGAAAGAAGGCATCACCGTGCACTTCGCCAAGAAATTCGCGGACGTGGCGAAGGTGTTGTTCTAACCAAGTGGGCCCAAACCAACCTGTAGGAGCCAACGTGTTGGCGAGGCGGCTTCACAGGTTGAACCAGGCGCAGGATGCTTCTGCCGAAGGCGTTGGAGCGAGGCTTGCCCGCGAAGAGAGCGACTCGGGTGTCAGACAAACCCCAGCGCCAGCTTCGCGGGCAAGCCTCGCTCCAACAGGTTTGCATCTTCTTCAGTTATGCTCGGCACACGTTGCCCATGACCGGAGCCTCCATGCAACCTGCCCGCCTGCTCGTCCCCGTCAGTTTCGCCCTGTTGGCCGCCTGCGCCCAGGCACCCAAACAAACCGTTTCCCTCGATGACCAAAGCGATTGCCCGATCCGACTCAAGACCGGCCAGACGTTGATGATCACGCTCCCCAGCAACCCCACCACCGGCCACCGCTGGTTGATGCAAAACCCTGCCTCCTCGATCCTGCGCAGCCTGGGACCTGAGGTCTACAACAACCCCGAAGACGTCGGCACGGTCGGCACGGCGGGTCAGTCGGTCTGGCGATATCAAGCCGCAAACGCGGGCGACGGGCACCTGATCATGGTCTATCAGCAACCGTGGGCGCCGGAAGTCCCGCCTGAGCGCACGTTCGATTGCGCGATCACGGTGAACTGACATGTTCAGCCTGCGCACCATGACCCTCGACGATTACGACGCCGTGCTCGACCTGATGAAACGCACGCCCGGCGTCACGGTGCGAGATGCGGACTCGCGGGCATCCACCGCCCGCTACCTGGCACGCAATCCCGGCCTGAGCTTTGTCGCTGAAGCCGATGGCGTGCTGGTGGGGTGCGTGATGTGCGGGCATGACGGCCGACGCGGCTATCTGCAGCACCTGGTTGTGCTCCCCGAACACCGACGGCAGGGGCTGGCGGCGTCGCTGGTCGAACGCTGCCTCGCGGGCCTGGAACGCGAAGGCATCCTCAAATGCCATCTGGACGTCATCAGGACCAACACCGCAGCGGCGCAATACTGGCGCGGACAGGGTTGGCAGTTGCGGACGGACATCGATCGGTATTCGTTTATCCGCTCGGATAATGAAAACGCCTGATCGGTCTGCGGTCGCTGTTGACCCTGTGGGAGCGGACCTGTCCGCGAAGAGGCCCGCACGGACAAACGCCTGCATCATGTCGCCAACGGCTTCACATGCACCCCGAACCCCACCTCCCCCGGCGCAATCTCCGGCCGCAGCGTCAATGCCGGAATCTCGTAGTCACCCCCGTTCTGTTGCCGATACGCGATGGGCTGCGTGGTAAACAGATCATCCAGCCGTCGCCCCAGCGCCTCACAGGTCTCGGCAAACCGGACCTCATCCACACGACTGGTGCGATACACCAGAAACGGCGGCAACACGTCAAAACCGGGGTAATGCAGCACGCCGTGCTGGATCGGAAACAGCAGATCCTCCATCGGCCCGTTGATCCCGCGCGGCGCGTAATGCGAATCCCAGCCGCCCATCGTAACCATCAGCATCGCGCGTTTGCCGGCCATGGCACCCTCGCCGTAACGGTTGCCCCAGCGCGCGTCGGAATGCTCGCCCACGCCGTAGGCAAACCCATAGGCATACACCCGCTCGACCCACCCCTTGAGAATCGCCGGCATCGAAAACCACCACAGCGGAAACTGCAGGATCACGGCATCGGCCCAGCGCAATTTCTCTTGTTCCGCCGCGATGTCTTCGCGCTGACGGCCATTGGCGAACGCATGCTTTGAGTCCAGCGACGCGTTGAAATAGTCGCCAACAGGTGGGTCCTGGCTGTCATCGGCATCGACAATCGCCTTCCAGTTCATCGCGTACAGGTCCGAGACCTGCACGGTATGCCCGGCGGCTTCCAGCCGATTGACCGAGAAATCCTTGAGCGACCCATTCAGCGATCTGGGTTCAGGGTGGGCGTGAACGATGAGGACATTCATGGCGTGAGCTCCGATAAGTGAGGCACGCACAATGAGGCGGCGACAGGTATATTGGAAATGAATATCCAACATCCCAGGTATAGGAATGAACAATCTCAGGCGTCTGGACCTCAACCTGCTCGTCACGCTGGACGTCCTGCTGTCCGAGCACAACGTCACCCGCGCCGCCGAGCGGCTCAATCTCTCCCAGCCTTCGGTCAGCGTGCACCTGGCCAAACTGCGCGACGTCTTCGGTGATCCACTGTTGCTGCCCGGCCCGCGAGGCATGCAGCCCACGGCCAGAGCCAACGAACTGCGCGAGCCATTGCGTCTGGCGCTGGAGGGTTTGGGGCGAGCGGTTGCGCCGGCAGCGCCTTTCGACCCTTTGCAGGCGACGGCGACGTGGCGCGTTGGCGCTGCGGACTACGGCGAATCCACCATCATCCTGCCCGCGCTGCAACGCCTGCGTGTCGAAGCGCCTCATACCCGACTGGCCATTCTCGACCTCAGCCCTTCACACGTCTTCAAGCAGGCCGAACAAGGCGCCATCGACGTCGTGCTGCAAACCGCCGACAACGCACCCGCCGGTCTTCATCGCCAGTCACTGTTCACCGAACGCTACGTGCTCGTAGGACGAATCAACCATCCGCGTCTGAAACCGCGCATGTCGGTGCAAGACTTCTGCGATCTCGAACACGTACTGGTCTCCAAAGATGGCAGCGGCGGGTTTTATGGCGTGACAGACAAATCCCTGGCAGAGGTCGGACTCAGCCGCCGGGTGGCGTTGTCCGTGCCCCACTTTCTGTTCGCCCTGTCGGTCGTCGCAAGTACCGATCTGGTGGCAATGCTGCCTTCACGGCTGGTCTCCGGGAGACGTGATGTACAGGCTGTCGAAGCCCCGGTTGAAGTGCCGGGGTACGAGATGGTGATGGTGTGGCATGAGCGGGTGCACCGCGACGGCGGTTGCACATGGCTGCGCGAGGTGTTCGCCACAGCCGTGAGCGGGCGCGCGTGAAAGCCGGTTCGCACGCGTGCCTGTCTTACTCCGCCAGTAACGCCGCCGCATCGAAACCGAGCCGCAAATTGCCCCAATGCCGCCCGTCAAAGAAGAACGGCACGTCGATCTCGGTCATGATTTCGCCGGTGTCGCGCAGGTAGGTCTGCAGCAGGAAGCGCTGCTTATTCCCCGCCGCGCGCAGGCCGATGGGGTCGGAGAACATGCGCTTGTTTCGGCACACCGGCAGGTCAATGTCGCGATTGCCGGTAGGCTTTTTCGAGACCCAGCTGTTGTTGACCGGGCAGTAGCCCTTGGCGTCGACGATGAACGAGACCTTGCCGCCCTGCGTGCCTTTGGTGAGCGCGTCGCACGCTTCCTGGCAGACCTGGGCGAAGCGCTCGGTGTAGCTGGTCATGTATTGCTTCGGATCGGTGTTGGGAATCAATTTGTAGCTTTGATCGAACAGATTGACGCCTTGCTTTTGCAGCTCGGCGAGACGGATCTGTAAAACATCCCGGCATCGGCTGGCACGGGTGATGGCCGCATCGAGCGGGCCGTGGCCCAGGACGAATTTGCCCAGCAGCGCCTGCACTTTTTCCGCCACGCCTGACAGATCGCGGGTGGCGGTGGCGGAGTGCTGCATGCGTTGGTCGATGGACTGGCTGTCGGCGTGAATCCGCGTCACGCGTTCGTTGATGCCGGTGTTGCTGTCGGCAAACTGCTGAATGTGGCCGGCAATGTCCGCGAGCTTACCGTTGGTGGATTCGAAGTCGCCGATCATGCTTTCGAAATGGCCGGAGGCGCGCTCGACGACTTTCTGCGTCTCCCGCGCGCTGTGGCTGATCTGGGTGGTCTGCTCGTGGGTCGAGCTGACTTCCAGCAGCATGGCGTCGATGTTCTGCGAGATGTCTTCGGTGGCGCGGCTGACGTTTTGCGCCAGGGTGCGCACTTCGTCGGCCACCACCGCAAAACCACGGCCGCTTTCGCCGGCACGCGCCGCCTCGATGGCCGCGTTGAGTGCCAGCAGGTTGGTCTGGGCAGAAATCTGCTGGATCAGCCCGACGATGGATTTGATGCTCGATGAGCGTTGGTTGAGCGCCGACACCAACGTGCTGAATTCACCGAGGCTGCGGGAGATTTCGCTGATGTTGCCGGTGACTTCCAGCAACTCGGAATACGAAGCGCGGGCCATGCTCAGGTTCTGCGCGGTGGTACTGGAAATGCCTTGCGTCTGCTGAGAGACCTCTTCGATGCGGCCTACCGCCGTGTTGCTCTGCTCCATCACTTCCTTGGCGAACCGCGCCTGATGCGTGGCGCTGTCACTGGAATCGCTGATGTTCTTCAACGAGCGGGCGGACTCGACCGCGATGTGCACGGTGAGGGCCTGAACGTTGCTGATGATCTCGCGCTGCTTGGCCAGGAAACGGTTACAGGTGCTGGCCAGTACGCGAATTTCATCGTGGGTCAGCAGCGGCAGGTCCTTGGACAGATCGCCCTCGCCATTGGCGATTTCTTCCAGCGCGTGAGTCATGTAGGTCACAGGCCGCACGATCAGATGGCGGAAATACCAGACCATGAAACTGACCATGCCCAGCGTAAACAGCGTGCTGACCAGAATGGCGTTGCTTAGACCATTCAACTTGCCCTCGATCTGCGCCAGCAAGCCCGCGTCCAACTGCGCGGCGCGCAACTGCAGGAGAATGTCGGCACGCATGCTCAGCGCCACCCAATAGAGCAACCCGCTGACGACCACCAGCAGAAAGAGACTCGACAGCTTTCTGGTCAGCGAGTTGAAGAAGTGCCTTTCAATCGATTCATACAACGCCTTTAACGCCTGCATGCCGTAGCTCCCTGAGGCAAAGTAAAAAATCACTTTAGAAGCTTCAAATCGGCCGGCTGGGCAAAAGCTTTAATGTGAAGCCCATCACAGATCGGTGATCTGTCCGCGGATTATGCGTGACCTGACTTTCTGAGTGCCGTGCCATCGATACATTTCGTCGGAATCGTCTGCTTTTCAGGCCAAACCTGTCATTTCTGACAGTTGTCGCACGGGGTATCGAGGCTGATCATTACAGCCTCACAAACGGACGAGGTGGGTTATGGACAGGGCGAATGTGTTGGTGAAAGTGAGAAACATTATTGCTGACAACCTGAACGTTGGGGTGAGTAAGGTCGTGGAGGCGGCAAACCTTGTGAACGACTTGGGGCTTGATTCGATCGACGGTACGACGCTTGTAATGGCCGTCGAGGAGGAATTCAAGATCGAGACAACTAACGAAGAGGTTGGAAGCATCAGGACGGTAAAGGAGATTGTTGACCTCATAATGAAAAAAACAGCCGGCCGCTAGCGTTCAAAACAAGCCGCTCAACACCGCAATCTGTAGGAGCGAACTTGTTCGCGAAGCGTCAGCCGGGATAGACCGAACCAGCCGCTTCGCCAACAAGTTGGCTCCTACAGGTTGTGGTTATTACCTCAGATCAAACCGATCAAGGTTCATCACCTTGGTCCATGCCTTGACGAAATCGCCGACAAACTTCTCCTGTGCGTCTTCGCTGGCATACACCTCGGCCAGCGCCCGAAGCTGAGCGTGGGAGCCGAACACCAGATCCACACGTGTGCCGGTCCATTTGACGGCGCCGGTTTTGCGATCCCGTCCTTCGAACGCTTCCCTGGCGTCCGACACCGGTTTCCACTCCGTGCCCATGTCCAGCAGGTTGACGAAGAAGTCGTTGGTCAGTGCCTGCGGCCGCTCGGTGAACACGCCGTGTTTGCTCTGCCCCACGTTGGTGTCCAGCACGCGCAGACCACCCAGCAGCACGGTCATTTCCGGCGCCGTGAGCGTCAACAGTTGCGCCTTGTCGATCAACAGTGCCTCGGGCTTGGCCTTGTAGTGTCCCTTCAAGTAGTTGCGGAAGCCGTCAGCCCGGGGTTCCAGAAAACTGAAAGACTCGACATCGGTCTGTTCCTGAGAGGCGTCCATACGCCCTGGCGAGAACGGCACCTTGACGTCATGACCGGCATTTTTCGCAGCCTGTTCAACGCCGACGTTGCCGGCCAGGACGATCAGGTCCGCCATAGAAATCTGCTTGCCGTCCGGCTGGGTGTCGTTGAACGCCTGCTGGATGCCTTCAAGGGTCTTGAGCACGCTTTCAAGCTGTTGGGGCTGATTGGACTGCCAGAACTTTTGTGGTGCCAGGCGAATCCGCCCGCCGTTGGCCCCGCCGCGCTTGTCCGAACCGCGGAAGGTCGAGGCCGCGGCCCAGGCGGTGGAGACCAGTTGCGACACCGTTAGGCCGGACGCGAGGATCTTGCCCTTGAGCGACAGCACATCGGATTCGCTCACCAATGGATGGTTGACCTCGGGGATCGGGTCTTGCCACAGCAGTTCTTCGGCGGGCATTTCCGGCCCGAGGTAGCGGGCCAGCGGCCCCATGTCGCGGTGGGTGAGCTTGAACCAGGCGCGGGCGAATGCGTCGGTCAGTTGGTCAGGGTTATCCCGGAAACGTCGGGCGATCGGCTCGAAGACCGGGTCGAAACGCAACGCCAGGTCAGACGTCAGCATGGACGGCGCGTGACGCCGCGACGGGTCATGGGCATCCGGGACGGCATTGGCCCCTGCGCCGTCTTTGGGTGTCCATTGGTGCGCGCCGGCCGGGCTCTTGGTCAGCTCCCACTCGAAATCAAAGAGGTTTTCCAGGTACTCGTTGCTCCATTGGGTCGGCGTCGAGGTCCAGGTGACTTCCAGGCCGCTGGTGATGGTGTCGCGCCCTTTACCGGTGCCGAAGCTGTTACGCCAGCCCAGGCCTTGCTGCTCGATATCGGCAGCTTCCGGTTCCGCGCCGACGTTGTCGGCAGGGCCGGCACCGTGGGTCTTGCCGAATGCGTGGCCGCCAGCTATCAAAGCCACAGTCTCTTCAGCGTTCATCGCCATGCGGGTAAAGGTTTCATGGATGTCTTTGGCCGAGGCGACAGGGTCCGGATTGCCATCAGGGCCTTCCGGGTTCACGTAGATCAGGCCCATCTGCACGGCGCCAAGAGGGTTTTCCAGGTTACGCTCGCCGTCGGTGCGGCTCTCTTCACTGCCATGCATGTCCGGCTCGGCCACCAGCGTGCCCTCGCCGGGCTGCTGCATTTCCTTCTGCGCACCGTAGCGCTCTTCACCGCCGAGCCAGGTGGTTTCAGAACCCCAGTAGACCGCTTCGTCCGGCTCCCACACGTCGGCACGGCCGCCCGAGAAACCGAAGGTCTTGAAGCCCATGGTTTCCAGCGCAACGTTACCGGTGAGGATGATGAGGTCGGCCCAGGAAATCTTGCTGCCGTATTTCTGCTTGATCGGCCAGATCAGACGCCGCGCCTTGTCCAGGCTGACGTTATCCGGCCAGCTGTTGAGCGGTGCAAACCGCTGCTGCCCGGCGCCCGCGCCACCCCGGCCGTCTGCCGTGCGGTAGGTGCCGGCGCTGTGCCAGGCCATGCGAATGAACAGCGGGCCATAGTGGCCAAAGTCCGCTGGCCACCACTCTTGCGAATCGGTCATCAAGGCCCGCAGGTCTTGTTTGACGGCGTCCAGGTCCAGGCTCTTGAAGGCCTCGGCGTAGTTGAACTGCTCCCCCATGGGGTCTGACAAGGAAGAATGCTGGTGCAGGATCTTGAGATTGATCTGGTTCGGCCACCAGTCGCGGTTGGTCGTTCCGCCACCGGCGGCGTGGTTGAAGGGGCATTTCGATTCTGTCGACATGATCGTTATTGTCCTCAGCAGGTTTGAATCGGCCTGAATATTACTTTCGGCCAGTGAAGACTAGACGCCCTCGCCCAGAGAGCTAATAGAACAAAGTTAACAGGGCGATAGACGTGGTTTCTGGTCTGTACGGCGCGCCTCGATAAGGCGTGAATGTCAGGCCGCAAAGCTAGTCCCCTAATAAGTCAATGAGGTGGCTGACCAGTGCCCGTACCTTCGCCGAAGGCTTGGGCCCCGACGGAAATACGGCAAACGCCTTGAGAGGCTCGAGCGCGTAGTCGGGCAGCAACTGAACAAGGCTGCCATCCTGCAGTTCTTGTGCTGCCATGACCGTTGTCACATTGGCGATGCCAAGCCCTGCCGCTGCAGCCGCCAGGATGCCTGGCGCGGCATCGATCCTGAGGCTTCCACGCAACGTCACAACCTGCTCCGTGCCGGCCTTGAACAGTTTCACTGTGCTTTTTTCCGGGAAGCCTTGTTCGTGCAGGATTGCATCGTGAAATGCCAGCTCTTCAGGCACGTGTGGCACGCCCCTCTTGGCAAGGTACGCTGGCGACGCCACTAACATTCGCGGCACGCAAGCAATTTGCCGAGCGCCGAAGGTGGAGTCCTCAAGCGTTCCCATCCGGATGGCCATGTCGACGCCCGCTGCCACCAGGTTCTGCCGTTCGTCGCGCATGGTGATTTCGACGCGCAGCGCCGGGTAACGCTCGAGAAAGCCGGGCAAGGCGGGAATCACCGCGCGGCTGCCGAACATGATCGGAACCGCAAGCCGAAGAGTGCCCCGCAGCGAATCGATGCCACGCGCCGCGTCTTCAGCGTCCCCCAGGTCGGCAGTCGCCTGGCGAGCCCGCTCCAGGAACGCAGCGCCAGCTTCGGTGAGTGCCACGTTTCGGGTGGTGCGCAGCAAGAGCTTCACGCCCAACCGGTTTTCCAGGCCTGTCACGAGACGCGAGGTCGATGGCTGTGACAGGCCTAGCTCCTGCGCCGCACGGGAGAAGCTCCCTGACTCCGCCACACGGGTAAAAACTTCGACCTCAAGCCATCGATCAGTCATTCGTTCTCCAAATAAGTGTTCTGCACATGGGCGGGATAATTTTGCCTGGAGAAAGAGTTTACCGTGGTCTCGTTACCCCGTTATCGAACCACTGGCAGCCTGTTTTAAAACCAACATCAATGTGTGAGGAAGACCATGTCCATCAAAATCTACGGCGATCCGGGCTCGGGAAGCCTTCGTCGGGTCATTGCCGCTGCAGCGATCATGGGCGTAGAGGTCGAACGCGTAAATGTCGACCTGTTCAAGGGTGAAAGTCATACCCCCGCGTTTCTGAAGCTCAATCCACACGGGCTGACGCCTGTGCTGCAGGACGGCGAGACCCTCATCTGGGAAGCTTCAGCGATTAACCTTTACCTGGCCGAGAAAGCTAATTCTGATCTGCCTGGACGGACCCAGTCAGAAAAGTGGGAAGTCCTGCAGTGGATGTTCTGGTCTGGAGAGCAATGGCGCATATTCTCCACGCTGCTTTTCAATGAGTGGGCGGGCGCGGCGTTCACAGGCAAACCGGAGAACGCCGCGGTGGTTCAGCTGGCAAAGGCCCATATTCGTAACGCGGCACAGGTTATGGACGCCCATCTCGCCACTCGGACATTCATCGTCGGCGAGGCGCTGACCCTCGCAGACATTGACATCGCGGCACCTTTTTCCCAGTACGCACGCACGGGCGCACCGCTCGGAGAGTTCCCGAACCTGCTCGCCTGGCAACAGCGCCTGCTAGACACCGTCCCCGCCTGGGCGGCGACTCGTGACGAGGTGGAAACACGCATGGTTGGAGCCCTCAGCGCCGTCAGCTAGCAGCGCTGAATCAGTCTGAAGGATACAGATCAGCTCGCCCGCGAACCCGAGTTGCCACCGCGCGGCCAAAAAAAACCCCCGGACTCAGGCAAGTCCGGGGGCCTGTTTGATAGGGCATCTATGATGTGCACGCTCAAGCGTGACGGGCTTTACACCCCACGCGGCTACTGAAAAATGCTGGCGTCGATCTGACCGACGATGAGCCTGGCGCCGTTGGCGTTGAGGTGGTTGAAGTCCTGATACCAGGAATTGTCGTCGCCGATCAGGCAGGTCTGGTCCTTGCAGAACACGTCGTCCAGTGTCACCAGCTTGATCCGGTTCAGCGCGCTCTGACGCTGGAACAGCTCGCGGGAGTAACGCTGCAGCGCGTCATGTTTGGCCATCGGCACCGAGACGTCAGAGACCAGCTGCAATTTCTGCTGCTCAGGCTCGGTGCCCCGCCGCGCCAGGCGGTAGTACAGATTCTTGGGGTTGATGGTTTGCTGCGGGACCTGCGCGACGACGTACACCTGGGTACCGATGCTGCGGTAGGCATCGATGGTTCGGTCCAGCGCCTCGGCGAACAACTGACGCGAGGCTTTACGTGACTTGATGCGACTGTTCGCGGACACCAGAAAGTACCCGCGCAGTTCGCTCTGGTCGTAATCGCCGTCGGTATAGAGCGTCCAACGCGAGATCAACACCAGGCGCTTGAGGCCATGGGTTTTGGCGTATTCGAACTCCCGATCCGCCAGGCGCGTGCAGACGCCAGGGGCGTAATTGCCATTGGCGACATCAAGCCCCAGCAGCGGCAGACAACCCCCCAGCCCGATGTGCACGATGGTTTCGCCGCGCGCTTTGGCGGCCGCATCGAACGCCGGCAGCAGTGCCTCGGAATGGCTGTCGCCAAACACCGCCAGGTCAGGTGTCGCCTGCGCATCGGCCATGCCGAACAGACAGAAATCAATGCCCCCGCCTTTGCCGTCGTCATTGCGGGCGCAGTGGCTGCGGATATCGGTTTCAGCAAATTCGCCGTCCAGAGCCCGGTCGATATTGAAGCGCTGGTTGAAGCCATTGTTCAGATAGCCGGCCAGACCGAAGGCGATGAACAACACCGACCCCACGGCGCTCAGGGCAAAGATCCGGTTGCGGCTGAATGTGGCTTTCTGCCGAAACGCCTGTTCCACAAAGCGCCAGCTCAAGTAGGCCAGCAGCAGGGAAAAGGCCGCCAGCGGCAACATCACCGCCACTGACGGCGCCTTCAACGTGCTCTGCCGCGCAAAAGCGAACACCGGCTGATGCCAGAGGTAAGCGCTGTAGCTGATCAGCCCGATAAACACGAAGCCGCGGCTGCTCAGCACGCGTCCAACCCAGGTCTGCGGGGTAGCGAACAGGATGATCAGCGCGGCGCCCAGGGTCGGAACCAGTGCATTGAGCCCCGGGAATTCGGTGGAGCTGTCGAAGGCAAAGACCGCGTAGACAATCAGTGCCAGCCCCAGCAACGTGGCGCTTTGGTGCAGCGGCCCGCCAGCGCTTTCCGCCCGGGGACGCCAGGAGAAGTAAAACGCGATAAACGACCCCACCAGCAATTCCCAGGCCCGGGCGTGCAACAGGTAAAAACTGGTGCTGGAACCCTGCTCAACGCCGATCTGCGCCATCGTCAGGCTCGCAACGGCGCCCAGCGCCAGCAACGCCACCATCCAGCGGCGACCCCACTTCCAGGTCAGCATCAGCAACAGCGGGAACAGCACGTAATACTGTTCCTCCACCGCCAGCGTCCAGGTGTGCAACAACGGCTTGAGTTCGGCGGACGCATCGAAATAACCGCTTTCGAGCCAGAACAGCAGGTTCGACGAAAAGATCGGCACGGCCACCAGGCTTTTGGCGAAATATTTGAAATCCGGGGGGTCGAGGATCAGCCACGCCGCCGGCAGGCAGATCAGCATCATGACGAACAACGACGGCAGAATGCGTCGGGCCCGGCGCTCGTAGAACGTGACCAGCGAAAACTTCCCGGCCAGCATTTCCGCCAGGATGATCGAGGTGATCAGGTAACCGGAAATCACGAAGAACACGTCCACGCCGACAAATCCGCCGGAAAACACGTGCAACCCGGAATGGAAAAGGATGACAGGGATGACCGCGACGGCGCGCAGCCCGTCGACTTCGGGACGGTACTTGAGTGCAGGGTTATGGACGTTCCCCATGATCGGATCTTCCGTGTGGGTGAGCTGGTGATTGACAAGCCATTCGAAGAGCAACAACGAACCAGGCGACATCACGAGTTCACGCCGGCATACAACGTCCGGGCGAAGCTACCGCTAGCACATTCAATTGAAGTGGCGCATGCCGCAGGAAGCGGCGAAGAAATGAGTTGTAACGAAATGAACAACAACGCTGATTTTTTACAGCAGCCGCCGACGACTGTCCAGCGGCACAAAACCGGAGCGCTACGCCGGAAACTGGGCCTTTTCTGTAAGCGAGTGGGCGACTTTCCTACACGAGAACTAGAAACATCCGACATTGATTCTCATCTACGCATTATCCATACTCGCGACCGGTCCTCAATTGCCCCCTCACGTCCGGAGTATTGGCACGTCATGCGCATTTTTTTTCCTGCACCACCCTACGTTTTTTCCCTCATTGCACTCGGCATTTTCACCAGCGCCCACGCTGACGACACCACCCTGAATTTGCCCATCACTGACATCAACGCCGCCGCTGTCAGCAGTGATGCGGACAGCACCGAGGGCTATCAGGGCAAGCCGAGCAGCACCACCACCCGCCTTAACCTGACCGCGCAAGAGACCCCGCAAGGCGTGACCAACATCAAGCGTGAGCAGATCGACGACTTCAAGCTCAACAGCATCCGCGACGTCTTGACCAGCACGCCTGGCGTCAACGTCCAAAAAGCCGAAACCGACCGCACCTACTTCACTGCACGCGGTTTCGACATCACCAACTTCCAGTACGACGGCACGGCCATGCCACTGACCAACGGCCTGTTGGTGGGAGATATTGACCTGGCGCCTTACGAGCAGGTCGACATCCTGCACGGCGCCAACGGCCTCATGTCCGGTGCCGGCAACCCTTCGGCGACGGTCAACTTCGTGCGCAAGCGTCCGACCTACGAGCCTCAGGCGAAGATCGACCTGACCGCCGGTTCCTGGGACAAACGCCGCGTGGACATCGACGTCTCCGGCCCGCTCACCGAGTCGGGCAACGTGCGCGGACGGGTGATCTACGCCAATGAAAACGGCAACTCGTACCTGGATCGCTATTCACGCGAGAAGAATATCTTCAGTGGCCTCCTGGCCTTCGACCTGAGCGACAGTGACGTGCTGACCGTCGGCTACGAAGACCAGAAAACCAATTCCAACGGCGCCAGTTGGGGCGCGTTGCCATTGGTGGACAGCAACGGCCAGACCCTTCATTACAGCAGCACCCACGCCAACATTGCCCAGCCATGGGTGCACTGGGACGTCCATACCCAGCGCGCCTTTGCCGAGTGGGAACACACGTTTGCCAATGACTGGAAGTCCCGCCTGACGGTGTCCGCCGCCGAGCACCGCGAAGACACCGAAATGTTCTACATGTACGGCGACGCCAGTTCGGCCACCGGCTACAGCGGCCTTGGCTCGAAATACAAAGACAAGAACCACGAGCTCAGTGGCGATTTTTCCTTGAGTGGCCCGTTCACCCTGGGCGGCCGCGAGCACGAATTGACCGTCGGCGCCAACGCGGCACGCCAGCGCAACCGTGAGTCCTCGCAGTACGGCGACACGCTCAATTACTCCCCGGTCAGCCTGGACGACGCACTGCACGGCTACCTGCCGCGCCCGACCTATAACCCGGCGCTGCCCGACGCCACGTCCAGCTACACCGACCGGCAGAAGAGTCTGTATGCCGGCGCGCGCTTCAGCCTGACCGATGACCTGCACCTGATCACCGGCGCGCGCATGCTCAGCGCCGACAGCGACGGAGAAAACTACGGCGCCGCCCGGGAAGTTCGTATCCACGGCAAGGTCACGCCCTACGCCGGCCTCGTCTATGACCTGACGCCGGAATATTCGGTTTACGCCAGCTACACAGAGGTTTTCAACCCGCAGTACTACCTCGATACCCAGGGCCGGGTGCTTGATCCGCTGGAGGGAAAAAGTTACGAGGCTGGCATCAAGGGCCAGTTGATGGACAAAAAGCTCAACGTCAGCGCTGCCGTGTTCCACGCCAAGCAAGACAACGTCGCCGGCAACTCGACGTACGACCCCACGCTAGGCGGGTACGTCTACGACGCCATGTCCTACGACAGCAGCGGCGTCGAGCTGGAAGCTTCCGGCGAAGTGCTTCCGGGGCTGCAAGTCAACGGCGGCTACACCTACGTCTACATCACCGATGACGACGATAACCGCGCACGCCAATTCATCCCGCGCCACCTGCTGACGTCATCCATGACCTACCGCCTGCCAACGGCGCCGAAGGTCAAGGTCGGGGGCAGCCTCAGCTGGCAAAGCAAAACCCGGAACGACACCACCACTGCCGCCAAACAAGACGCTTACGCCTTGATCGGCCTGATGACCCGCTACGACATCGACGAGCACTGGAGCACCCAGCTCAACCTCAACAACCTGACCAACGAGAAGTATCTGCAAAGCATGCGCTTCGATCAAAGTAACTACGGCGATCCACGTAACTTCACTGCGTCGGTCAGCTGGCGGTACTGATGATCAAAGGTTTCGGCCGGGGGCGGTATTTGGCTAAAATGCCGCTCTTTCGTCGCCCCCACCGGAATCACCGTGAGCCAAGACCCCGATCGCATTTTCGCCCAGCCGCTGCCCCAGGTGCCGGACTTCGCTTTCAACGAGGACGTGGTGCGGGTCTTCCCGGACATGATCAAGCGCTCGGTGCCGGGTTATCCGACCATTGTCGAAAACCTCGGCGTGCTCGCGGCGCAGTTCGCGCAGCCACACAGCGTGCTGTATGACCTGGGCAGCTCGCTGGGCGCGGTCACTCAGGCCTTGCGCCGGCATGTGCGGACTGAGGGGTGTCGGGTGATCGCGGTGGATAACTCCAGTGCGATGGTGGAACGCTGCCGGGAATACCTCAACGGTCAGGACTCCATGTTTCAGGAGTTGCTGCCGGTGGACGTGATCGAGGGCGATATCCTGGCGCTTGAGTTCCAGCCGGCCTCGGTGGTGGCACTCAATTTCACCCTGCAATTCATCGCGCCGGATCAACGCCTGGCGTTGCTGGGTCGCATCCGTCAGGCGTTGGTCCCTGGCGGTGCTCTGATCCTTTCGGAAAAGCTGCGTTTCAACGATGCGCAGGAACAGGCGCTGTTGACCGATCTGCACGTGGCGTTCAAACGCGCCAATGGTTACAGCGAGCTGGAAATCGCGCAAAAACGCAGCGCCATTGAAAACGTGATGAAACCCGACAGCCTCGATCAGCACCGTGAACGTTTGCTGGCGGCGGGATTTTCGACGGTCGTCCCGTGGTTCCAGTGCCTTAATTTCGCCTCTTTGATTGCCCTGCCATGATTGATCTCGCTCCGCTGGTCCGCCGCATGGCGGGCACCCCGCTGTATGCCTGGGCCCAAGGCCTGCAGGCGCAACTCGACACCAAGATGGAAAAGGGCCACGGCGATCTGGAGCGCTGGCAAGGTGCGCTGAACGCCATTCCCGCTGTGCTGCCGACGCGGGTCGAGCTCAAAGACGACTTCGTGCTCGAAGCCGAGTGCGACGCGCAAACCCGCGTGCAGATGCGCCAGGCGCTGATGGGCCTGTCGCCGTGGCGCAAGGGGCCGTTCAACGTGTTCGGCGTGCACGTCGACACCGAATGGCGCTCGGACTGGAAATGGTCGCGGGTGTCGCCGCATCTGGATCTGCGCGGCAAACGCGTGCTGGATGTGGGCTGCGGCAACGGCTACTACCAGTGGCGCATGCTGGGCGCGGGCGCCGATTGCGTGATTGGCGTGGACCCCAACTGGCTGTTCTTCTGCCAGTTCCAGGCCATGCAGCGTTTCTTGCCGGAGCTACCGGCGTGGCACCTGCCGTTCACCCTCGAAGACTTGCCGGCCAAGCTTGAGGGCTTCGACACCGTGTTCTCCATGGGCGTGTTGTATCACCGCAAATCGCCCATCGATCACTTGCTGGCGCTGAAGGATTGTCTCGTCAAGGGCGGCGAGTTGGTGCTGGAAACGATGGTGGTGGAAGGCGACGCGCAGCAGGTGCTGGTGCCGGAAGACCGCTATTCGCAGATGCGCAACGTGTGGTTCCTGCCTTCGGTGCCTGCGCTGGAGTTGTGGCTGCGGCGTGCCGGCTTTGTCGACGTGCGCTGTGTGGACGTCAGCACCACGACGGTGGACGAACAGCGCGGTACGGAATGGATGCGCTTTCAGTCCCTGCGTGACTACCTGGACCCGGCCGATCACAGCAAAACCGTGGAAGGCCTGCCGGCGCCGCGCAGAGCGGTGATAGTGGGGCGCAAGCCGTAACCTTCCATTGTAGGAGCGCGCTTGCCCGCGATTGCGGTGGTTCAGTCGATACCCTCTCATCTGATCCACCGCATCGCGGGCAAGCGCGCTCCTACAGGGGTGTGATGCGTGGCGCTTCAGCCTTTGTAGGCCGCCGCAAGTATCAACGCCTTCATCTCCGCCACCGCCGCCTTGAAACCGACGAACAACGCATGGGCCACCAGCGCATGGCCGATGTTCAGCTCGTTCACGCCTTTGATCGCCGCCACCGCTTCGACGTTGTGGTAATGCAGGCCATGGCCCGCGTTGACGATCAGGCCCTGCGCCAGGCCGAACGCCACGCCGTCCGCCACGCGCTGCAATTCTTCCGCCACCTCGGTGGGCGTCTGCGCATCGGCGTAGCGGCCGGTGTGCAACTCGATGGCCGGAGCCCCTACCCGCTTCGACGCTTCGATCTGCTGCTCATCAGCATCGATGAACAGCGACACTTCGCTGCCCATGGCGGACAGCCGCTGCACGGCGGCCTTGATCCGGGCCTCTTGCCCGGCCACATCAAGCCCGCCTTCGGTAGTCAGTTCCTGGCGTGTTTCCGGCACCAGGCAGATATGGGCCGGACGAATGCGCTCGGCAAACGCGATCATCTCGTCGGTCACGCCCATCTCGAAATTCATGCGCGTCTGCAGCACGTCTTTGAGCAGCAGGACATCGCGCTCCTGGATGTGCCGACGGTCTTCACGCAGGTGAACGGTGATGCCATCGGCGCCGGCTTCTTCGGCGTCCAGCGCGGCCTTGACCGGATCGGGGTACCGGGTGCCACGGGCCTGACGCAACGTGGCCACGTGGTCGATGTTTACACCAAGAAGAATGCGGGTGCTTTGGGTCACAGGGTTCTCCTGAAAATCTGATCGGGCCAGGCCGGTTCGCCTGGCGATGGATGGCACAGCAATACGGTGTAAACGTCAGGGCTTGCGAAACAGTTCACGGCTGACCAGCGGCTTACCGCCCAGATGCACCGCCAGCGCCTGACGCATCAGGCGCTTGGCCGCAGACAGCGCTCCGGGCGCCGTCCAGTCTGCCTCGGCCATGGCCAGCAGTTCGGCGCCCTGAAACTGACCGGGCTGAAACAGGTAAACCCGCTCCAACCCGGCATCCACTTGCAGGCGGTACATGGCGTCTGCCAACAGCGGGTCGCCATTCACGTCCGCGTCGAGGGCGAAACCGTACCCCAAGTCGTCCAGCAGACGCCACTCGAACGAGCGCAACAAGGGTTCCAGCGGACGACCTTCGGCCAGCGCGACCAGGGTAGCGGCGTAATGATCAAACACAGCGGGGTGAGGATCTTCGGCAGGCAGGAGGCGAATCAGCAATTCATTGAGGTACAAACCGCTGAACAGCGCCTCGCCCTCCAACCAGGACGACGTCCCATAGGCTTCCATCCGACCGACATTCTTCAGTTCACCGCGCCCGCGAAACTCGATGTCCAGCGGCACGAACGGCCGGGCCAGGGTTCCAGCCTTGCCCCGCGCGCTGCGCAACACTGCACGCAGGCGGCCTTGCGGCGTGATGAAGTCCACCAGCGCACTGGTTTCTCGGTAGGCCCGGCTGTGCAGCACATACGCCAGTTGGCCGGCGGGCGGGAGTGGAGACATGCATTTCTCGATGAAGGAACGCGATGTGACTGAAGGGTGGCACACACTACCCAAAACCGAAGTGGGAGGGAGCTTGCTCGCGAAGCCGCTATAACAACCAGCATCAACGCCGAATGTTACACCGTGATCGCGAGCAAGCTCCCTCCCACATCAGAACGCCTGGGCGTGTTACAGGTCGCCATAGCCCAGTGAACGCAGGGCGCGTTCGTCGTCGGACCAGCCGCCTTTGACTTTGACCCAGAGATTGAGCATGACCTTGGAGTCGAACAGCAGCTCCATGTCACGTCGCGCATCGGTGCCGATCCGCTTGATGCGATCGCCCTTGTCGCCAATGATGATCTTCTTCTGGCCGTCGCGTTCGACGAGGATCAGCGCATGGATGTGCAGGGTCTTGCCCTGCTGCTTGAACTCTTCGATTTCGACGGTGATCTGGTAAGGCACCTCGGCACCGAGCTGACGCATGATCTTTTCACGCACCAGTTCGGCGGCCAGGAAGCGGCTGCTGCGGTCCGTGATCTGATCTTCCGGGAAGAAATGATCGTTCTCCGGCAAATGGGTCGCGATCAGGGTTTCCAGCGCTTCGAGGTTGTGCCCGTGCTGGGCGGAAATCGGCATGATCGACGCATTCGGCAACTGACCTTGCAGCCATTCCAGATGCGGCATCAGGTCGGCCTTGTCTTCGATGCGGTCGGTCTTGTTGATCGCCAGGATCACCGGGCCCTGCACGTACTGCACGCGCTCCAAGACCATCTGGTCTTCGTCGGTCCAGCGGGTGCGGTCAACCACGAAAATCACCACGTCGACGTCTTTCAACGCGGCCGACGCGGTCTTGTTCATGTAACGGTTGAGGGCCTTCTCGCCATTCTTGTGCATGCCGGGGGTGTCGACGTAGATCGCCTGCACGCTGCCTTCGGTCTTGATGCCGAGCATGTTGTGCCGCGTGGTCTGGGGCTTGCGCGAGGTGATCGCCAGCTTCTGCCCCAGGATGTGGTTCAGCAGCGTTGACTTGCCCACGTTGGGCCGGCCAACAATGGCAACGTAGCCACAGCGTGTTGCGGTTGAATCAGTCATTGCCGTTCTCCACGCCAAGGGCGATGAGTGCTGCGGCCGCGGCTACCTGTTCGGCAATGCGACGGCTGACACCCTGTCCCCGGCTTTTTTCATTCAGTAAGGTGATCTCGCATTCGACGAAAAACGTCCGACAATGCGGTTCGCCCTGGATATCCACGACTTCGTAGCGCGGCAGATCACAGGCCCGCGACTGCAGAAACTCTTGCAATCGGGTCTTGGGGTCCTTGTTGGTGTCCACCAGGGTCAGGCTGTCGAACTCGGTGGTCAGCCAGGCCAGCACGCGGTCGCGCGCCATATCCATGCCGGCGTCGAGGTAGATCGCACCGATCAACGCCTCAAGGGCATCGGCCAGAATTGACTCGCGACGAAAGCCGCCGCTTTTCAACTCCCCGGAACCGAGGCGCAGGTATTCACCCAGGTCGAAGCCTCGGGCCAGCAAGGCCAGGGTCTCGCCCTTGACCAGCCGCGCACGCAGACGAGACAGCTGACCCTCACGCGCCTGCGGAAAACGGTCAAACAGCGCTTCACCTGCAACGAAGTTGAGGATGGCATCGCCAAGAAACTCCAGACGCTCGTTGTTGCGTCCGGCAAAGCTGCGGTGGGTCAGGGCCAGGATCATCAGTTCCTGATCCTTGAAGGTATAGCCGAGCTGGCGCTCCAGGCGACTCAATGAAACGCTCACGGTTGACCCACGCTGAATTCGTGGTCGAACTTGACCACCAGATCGATGTTCTGAATCAGTGGCTCTCGTCTTTCGTAGTTCAAATGGGCGAGGAACCGGTTGTTCTCCGTCGTCACGCTTAACGCCTTGTTCAAATCCACATCCCGAATGTTATTGATCTGCATGCCTTTACGGACATAGTCGTAGAATTCCCCGACCGTCGTGACATCTGCCGCCTTATCGGTGCCGACGGCTTCAATGATCTTCTTGATCGACAGGTAGTCGAGGTAGTGCGGCACGATCTTCGCCCCGGCACTTGCAAAGAAGGCAAGGATGGCCAGAAGGACCAGCCAACCAATGAACGACAAGCCTTTTTGCTGACCGGCGACTGTCATGTGCGACCTCAAGAATAGCCTTTCAATTTTGTATGCAAGGCGAATCGACTCGCGCCCTGCTGTTGCCGGCCGAAATGACATGCGGCGCTGTCAAAAACAGCGCCGCAGTGTTCACTTGATCAACCCGACTCGTGAGAAGTTGGGGAAGTGGCTCAGCTTGGGTTCCGGCCAGCTCATCCACACCGCGAAGGCCTTGCCGACGATGTTTTTGTCCGGAACCATGCCCAGCTCGTCCTTGGGAATATTGGGGTCATCCCAGTAACGGCTGTCGTTGGAGTTGTCTCGGTTGTCACCCATCATGAAGTAATGAGCCGCCGGGACGGTCCATTCACTGTCAGGCGGCGCACGGTAGCGGCTCATTTCCTGACGGATCTGGTGTTCGACATCGCCCAGTTTTTCCTGATAAAGCTCTGCGCTGCCCAGTGTGCCCGGCTCGGTGCCGATCAGTTGCTTGGCCACCAGCTCGTCGTTGACGAACAGGCGCTTGTCACTGGTGTAGCGAATCTTGTCGCCGGGCAGGCCCACCACGCGCTTGATGTAGTTGACGCTCGGGTCGCTCGGGTAGCGGAAGACCATCACATCGCCACGCTGCGGATCACCGATGGGGATCACTTTCTGATCCAGCACCGGCAGACGGATGCCGTACGAGAACTTGTTGACCAGGATGAAATCACCGACATCGAGTGTCGGCTTCATCGATCCCGACGGAATCTGGAAGGGTTCGACCAAAAACGATCGCAGCACCAGCACAATGAACAGCACCGGAAAGAACGACTTGCCGTATTCAACCAGCAAGGGTTCCTTGTTCAACTGCTCGACAACCCCGACGTCTGGCTGGCTGACGCTGCCCTGATAGGTGGCTATCGCTGTGCGCCGACGCGGCGCAAGGACGATCAGGTCGATCAGAGCCAGCAGACCGCAGACAGCAACGGCGATGACTAACAACAGCGGGAAATTTAGTGACATAGGGCCTGACTATTCCAACCTGAGCACTGCAAGGAAGGCTTCCTGTGGAATTTCCACGTTGCCCACCTGCTTCATGCGTTTCTTACCGGCTTTCTGTTTTTCCAGCAGCTTGCGCTTACGACTGACGTCGCCGCCGTAACATTTGGCCAGTACGTTCTTTCTGAGGGCCTTGACGGTTGTACGCGCCACAACCTGCCCGCCAATGGCGGCCTGGATTGCCACGTCGAACATCTGACGAGGAATCAGTTCTTTCATCTTCTCGGTCAACGCGCGTCCCTTGTAGTTCGCGTTGTCCCGATGAACGATCAACGCCAGGGCGTCGACCTTTTCACCGTTGATCAGTACATCCAGCTTCACCAGATTGGCAGACTGGTAACGATCGAAATGGTAATCCAGGGACGCATATCCGCGACTGACCGACTTCAGACGGTCGAAGAAGTCCAGAACCACTTCGTTCATCGGCAAGTCGTAGGTCACCTGTACCTGCGTACCCAGAAACAGCATGTCGTGCTGAACGCCACGCTTTTCGATGCACAGCGTAATGACGTTACCAAGGTGCTCCTGAGGCACAAGGATGTTGGCGCGCACGATAGGCTCGCGCATGTCCTCGATACTTGACAGGTCTGGAAGCTTGGAGGGGTTGTCGACGTAGATCGTTTCACCGGTTTTCAGCAGCAATTCGAAAATTACCGTGGGGGCGGTGGTGATCAGGTCCAGATCATATTCACGCTCGAGGCGCTCCTGGATGATCTCCATATGCAACATGCCGAGAAAGCCGCAACGAAAGCCAAAGCCCAGGGCGTCAGAACTCTCTGGCGAATATTGCAACGACGAGTCGTTCAGCGTCAGCTTCTGCAGCGCTTCGCGGAAGTCTTCGAAATCGTCGGAGCTGACCGGGAACAGGCCGGCGTAGACCTGAGGCTGAATGCGTTTGAAGCCCGGCAACACCTCGACATCCGGGGTGGTGCTCAGGGTCAGGGTGTCACCCACCGGCGCGCCGTGAATGTCCTTGATGCCGGCGATGATGAAGCCTACTTCGCCCGCTTTCAGGTCGACGGTGGCGGTGTGCTTGGGATTGAAGACACCCACGCTGTCCACCAGGTGCAGCTTGCCGGTGGACTTCACCAGAATCTTGTCGCCCTTCTTGACGCGGCCATGACGGACGCGCACCAGGGAAACGACGCCCAGGTAGTTGTCGAACCAGGAGTCGATGATCAGGGCTTGCAGAGGGTCTTCGATATTGCCGGTCGGGGCAGGAATGGTCTCGACCAGACGCTCCAGCACCTCGTCGACGCCCAGGCCGGTCTTGGCGCTGCAGGCGACAGCGTCGGTGGCATCGATGCCGATGATCTTTTCGATTTCTTCCTTGACGCGGTCCGGGTCAGCCTGTGGCAGGTCGATCTTGTTCAGGACCGGCATGACCTCAAGGCCCTGCTCGATGGCGGTGTAGCAGTTGGCAACGGACTGGGCTTCAACACCTTGACCGGCATCGACCACCAACAGCGCGCCTTCGCACGCGGCCAGCGAACGGCTGACTTCGTAGGTGAAGTCAACGTGACCCGGGGTATCAATGAAGTTGAGCTGATAGGTGATGCCGTCTTTCGCCTTGTAGTACAAGGTCACGCTGTGGGCCTTGATGGTGATCCCGCGCTCGCGCTCGAGGTCCATGGAGTCAAGCACCTGAGCTTCCATCTCGCGCTCGGACAGGCCGCCGCACATCTGGATGAAACGGTCGGCCAGCGTCGACTTGCCATGGTCAATGTGGGCGATGATGGAGAAATTGCGGATATGACTCAAATCACTCACGGATCAACACTCAAAAGATTGCAGGCAGATTGCCCGCCGAAAAATAGCCGGGAATTGTACCTGAAGGAAGGCTGGGGCGTCACGTTCACACTCCGCGCCCCACCGTCGCAGGTTGGGCGGGCACAAAAAAGGAGCGGCATGGCCACTCCTTTTTTTACCGCGCCGCCCGATTATTCCGGCAGCTTGAAGGTGATGAACGTCGCGCGCCCCTGACGCAGCACCCGCATCGACACCGAGCGGTTCTTCGGCAGGTCTTTGGCCACTTCAGTGAATTGCTTGGTCGAGGTGATCGGCTGATTGTTCAAGTGAGTGATGACATCGCCGGTCTGCAGACCGATCAACGATGCAGGACCGTCCTGCACATCCTTGATGATCACACCGCCCTTGAGGTCCAGGCTCTTCATCTGCTCGGCAGTGAGTTCGGCCACCGACACGCCCAGACGATTGCTGTTGCGCTCAGCGCCGTCTTCGGAAGACCCCATTTCCTTGCCTTCATCAGGCAGTGCGCCCACGGTGACGGTCAGCTTCTGACGCTTGCCGTCGCGGATAACCTCAAGCTCGGCTTTACTGCCGTCTTTCAGATTGCCGATCAAGTGGGGCAAGTCAGCCGACATCACAATCGGCTGGCCATTGGCGCTCAGAATCACGTCGCCCACCTGAAGGCCGCCTTTGGCAGCAGGACCATCGTCAAGCACCTGTGCCACCAGCGCGCCGGCAGGCTTGTCCAGCCCGAACGACTCGGCCAGATCCTTGTTCACTTCTTGAATCACTACACCCAACCAGCCGCGATTGACCTTGCCGCTGGCCTTCAACTGATTGGAGACATCCAGCGCTACATCGATGGGAATCGCGAACGACAGGCCCATGAAGCCGCCGGACCGGGTGAATATCTGGGAATTGATACCCACGACTTCACCGGCCATGTTGAACAACGGGCCACCCGAGTTGCCCGGATTGATCGCGACATCGGTCTGGATGAATGGCACGTAGTTGTCGTTCGGCAGGCTGCGGCCCTTGGCGCTGACGATGCCTTTGGTCACCGAGTGATCAAAGCCGAACGGCGAACCGATGGCCAACACCCACTCGCCCACTTTCAGCTTGTCGGAATTGCCCAGTTTGACCGTAGGCAGGTCCTTGCCTTCGATTTTCAGCAGGGCAACGTCAGTCCGAGGGTCGGTGCCGACCAGCTTCGCTTTTAGCTCGCTGCGATCGGCAAGGCGCACGAGGATCTCGTCTGCGCCGTCGATGACGTGGTTATTGGTCAGCACATAACCGTCGGTGGAAATGATGAAGCCCGACCCCAACGACTGCGCTTCACGCTGGCGGTCCCCTTTGCCCGAACCGGATCCCGGCGGACGCGACCCAGGTGGCATGCTGCGCTCGAGGAACTCGCGCAACATCGGCGGCAGACCTTCAAGATCAGGCATCTGTCCTTGCGCCACGGCACGATCGGGAAGTTTTTGGCGGGTACTGATGTTCACCACGGCGGGCGAGGCCTGCTCCACCAACGAGGTGAAGTCTGGCAACGCCTCCGCCTGAGCGGTGACAACCTGGCCGAGCATCAGCACGGCAGCCATCAGGGAAAGATAAGATTTCAAGCGAGGTATGGACATACGGCTCCCGTTCATAACGAGCATGGTTAAGCGGTACAGACCGGCAGGTCTGAAGAGCATGGGTGCGATGCAGCATAGTGCGGCACGGTTCTCTCAGGCAGCTTTCCAATCCCGAAAACGACAAAGGCCAGAGCTGCGAAGCTGTGACCTATAGAAAATAATTTGATTGTTTGCAACCTGCAAAACCCACCAAACATTTCAGAGGTGGGCCCGAGGGCCGGAAACACTGGATGGAAACGCGGAGTAGCCCGAAATGAAACCTTTTTCATAGTGGGCGCCTGCCGCGCTGTCAGATCATTTTTTGCTGGGGGTAGCCGGATCGTTGCGCATCGACAAGGCAATACGTTCGGCGGTGCCCATCGGAATTTCGCCTACGACGGTCACCATGGCATCCCCTTTCGGGGTATTGAGCCGGCGAGACACTGCAACGGTCGGCCCCAGTTGCGTGCGAATGTCAGTGACCGCTGCACCGGAAACAGGCTCGATGAAAACCGAGAATCGCGCCAGCCCGTCGTCGTACATGAGGCTGGTGACCAGGGCTTTCGAATCGGCATCCTTGCGGGCGGCGGCGCTGCTCAGCTCAAAACCGCCCGGCAGCCAGTCCGAACGCCATGCAACGGGTGCGGAACGCTGGGTGTCGGTTTTCGCCTTGGCGACTTCAACCTGTTTGCAATCCGCGCTGGGCGCCAGCATCTGATCAGTAGGCAAGTCAGTGGTGTTGAGCTCTGTGAACTGGAAGCGCTCGAGCAATTGCCCTTTGTCACTCAATAACAGCGACTTCAGCGGCAAACCCGTCTCTGCGTCCAGATGCAGTTCGATGCCGTAACGGTGCTGGTCGCGCGGCGTCAGGCTAACGATTACCGCCGGTCTACCAGCGACTCGCGATTTCCCCGCAACCGCCATGTCATACCACGCCGACAACTTGGCTGCGTTGAACGAATGGGCCGGGGAATCGGGAATATTGTTCAGCCCGGGCGCCAGCAAGCCGCTCACGCATTGGGTGACCCCGTCTACGCGCAACACTTCCTGGGCAGAGCCATCGAGCTGAAGAAGATGCTCACGAACCTTGCCATCAGCGACGCGATGCCAGATTCGGTGAGTGGAGAAGCTACCGTTTCGTTCGTAAACGAAGGTGCCCTGATAGTTCTGAGACTGTTCTGCCTGCGCAAGACGCTTGAGCTGGTCTTGCGCATCATCGGCATGAACTGGAAGGACCAGCCATCCACCTAGCAGAATCGGCAATAGAGGGATGGGACGCATGATCCTCCTTAACGGTTTTCCAGACTGGCAGCGCGAGCGTAAGGCAGCGCACTCTCAGTACCCTTTAACGCAGCTTGCTGAGCATGTTGACGCAGGTAGCCTGGAAGACGCTGATCGTGCCAGCCGGCCTGCCCTTGCAACACACCGCTGGCCATAGGGCCTGGCGCTTGCTCGCTTTCAGTGTAGCCCGCCAATACTGCCGGACCTTTCACCTGTGGTGCAAGGTTGGCAGGCTGTGCCGACTGTTGCGCCATTTGTGCGCCAGCGATGTCGTCCTGATTGTACAAACGTACACCGGCCAATACGGCAACTGTCACCGAAGCGGCGACGGCCAGGCGACCCAGCGTGCGCCATGGGCCACGACCCGCCTCGAGCGGACTGACCTCATCAGCGATAGCAGCAGCGACCGCCGCCGAGATGTCCAGGTGCGGGATCAGCAATTCCTTGTGCATCGCGGCACGTGCGATCTGATAACGCGACCATGTGGCACGTGTATCCGCATCGTCGATTGCACTGAGCACTCGACGCAATTCCAGTTCGTCCGCTTCATTATCCATCACCGCGGACAGCGATTCCTGCAGGGCTTCACGACTCATGGCGGTTCCTCTCTTTTGGCTATCGCCGCTGTCTCAGGATTCCTGCAGCAAAGGCTGCAGGGCTTTATCAATGGCTTCCCGAGCGCGGAAAATGCGTGAACGCACGGTGCCAACCGGACACTGCATGACACTAGCAATGTCTTCGTAACTCAGACCGTCGAACTCACGTAAAGTTAAAGCGGTACGCAAATCTTCCGGAAGGAGCTGGATAGTTCGATGGACAGTGCCCTCGATCTCATCCCGTAGTAGCGCCCGCTCCGGCGACTCGATGTCCTTGAGGCCATGATCGCCGTCGTAAAACTCCGCGTCTTCAGACCTCACATCACTGTCCGGCGGTCGCCGACCTCGCGACACCAGATAGTTCTTCGCCGTATTGATGGCGATGCGGTACAGCCATGTGTAAAAGGCACTGTCTCCGCGGAAGTTTCCAAGTGCGCGATACGCTTTGATAAACGCTTCTTGCGCAACATCTTGAGCTTCATGGGTGTCGTGGACGAATCGCACGATCAATCCAAGAATTTTGTGCTGATATTTCACCACTAGCAGATCAAAGGCTCGCTTGTCGCCGCGCTGTACGCGTTCGACCAGTTGCTGATCCTCTTCCTGGGTTAGCATGCATACTCCTCATAGAGCTTAAAGGAGCGTTGCATCGGCTCTTCAACAGGCTTGCAAAAATAGACTCGGGCTTTTCGCAAAAGTTCTCCCCCCTTCAAGCAAGTTTCCGGCGCGCGACGGCGGCACGCACGAAAAACGCAGCCCGAACCAGGTCGGCTGCGTGAATAATCTTGTCGTCGAAGCGCTGGCAATGGCTATTGATTGATCCTCACCTGGCGCCGACGCTGTCCCTTTATCGGCAACCCTCTATTGAACGTGGCACTTTATGAAAAGTTCCACATTCCTTTAGGGGTGTAAGACTCACGGCACTCCGTATGCAGGACGAAGCCTAGGAAAGCCCTTCGACGGTTCGAACATGCCTGACGGTATGACGGTATGCACGGTGCTCGGGGTTGCACTCAATCCGGGCCCGCTGTGGATTCACGATGCCGTAAAATCGCCGCTATTGTGCCGGTACACCCCTACATATACTAGTGGCCGAATAAGAGAGCCAAATTCAGATGAGCGAACATTTCCATCACGATGTGCTGGTGATTGGCAGCGGTGCTGCCGGGTTGAGCCTTGCGCTGACCTTGCCGGATCATTTACGTGTAGCAGTCCTGAGCAAAGGCGATCTGGCGAACGGTTCGACATTTTGGGCTCAGGGGGGTGTTGCAGCCGTTCTGGACACTGCCGACACCGTTCAATCCCACGTCGAGGACACCCTTAACGCAGGCGGTGGGCTGTGTGATGAAGGCGCCGTGCGCTTTACCGTCGAGCACAGCCGTGAAGCCATCCAATGGCTGATTGACCTGGGCGTCCCGTTTACCCGTGACGACCCGACCACCGATGAAGACGGTGGATTCGAATTTCACCTGACGCGCGAAGGCGGTCACAGCCATCGGCGTATCATCCACGCTGCCGATGCGACCGGCGCCGCGATCTTCAACACCCTGCTGGCTCAGGTAAGAACCCGCGACAATATCGAGTTGCTGGACCAGCGTGTGGCCATTGACCTGATCACTGAGCGGCGCCTGGGTCTGGAAGGGACACGCTGCCTCGGCGCTTATGTTCTGGACCGATCGAGCGGCGAGGTCGATACCCACAGCGCCCGCTTTACAGTGCTGGCGTCCGGCGGCGCTGCCAAGGTTTATCTGTACACCAGCAATCCCGACGGCGCCTGCGGCGATGGCATAGCCATGGCCTGGCGCGCGGGCTGCAGGGTCGGTAATCTGGAATTCAACCAGTTTCATCCCACCTGCCTGTATCACCCCCAGGCCAAGAGCTTTCTGATCACCGAAGCCCTGCGAGGTGAAGGCGCGTACCTGACGCTGCCCAACGGCGAACGCTTCATGCCGCGATTCGACCCGCGTGCAGAACTGGCGCCACGGGACATCGTCGCCCGCGCCATCGACCATGAGATGAAACGGCTGGGCATCGATTGCGTTTATCTGGACATCAGCCACAAGCCCGCACATTTCATCAAGACGCACTTCCCGACCGTGTACGAGCGCTGTCTGGCGTTTTCGATCGATATCACCCGACAGCCGATCCCTGTCGTGCCCGCCGCGCACTACACCTGCGGGGGCGTGAAGGTCGATCGGCAGGGACGAACCGACGTGCCGGGCCTTTACGCCATCGGGGAAACCAGCCTGACCGGGCTGCACGGCGCCAATCGCATGGCCAGCAATTCGCTGCTCGAATGCTTCGTTTATGCGCGCTCGGCGGCGAACGACATTATTGCGCAACTGGACGCTGTCCCAGAGCCGCAACGGCTGCCCACCTGGGACGCCAGCCAGGTCACCGATTCGGACGAGGACGTGATCATCGCCCACAACTGGGATGAATTGCGGCGTTTCATGTGGGATTACGTCGGGATCGTGCGCACCACCAAGCGTCTGCAGCGAGCCGCTCACCGGGTCAGGCTGTTGCTGGATGAAATCGATGAGTTCTACAGCAACTATAAGGTCAGCCGCGATCTGATCGAGCTGCGAAATCTGGCGCAGGTCGCCGAGCTGATGATTCGTTGCGCCATGGCGCGCAAGGAAAGCCGAGGGCTGCACTACACGCTGGATTACCCGGACCTGCTGCCTGAGGCCGTCGACACTATTCTGGTGCCGCCCACCTACGCCGGCTGAACTTCAGCCGCAGACGCAGGCGTCGATGGGTCTCCGGCGGCAGCGCGTCCGCCGGAATGCAGACGCTGGAGACCCACCAGCGATCCATCCAGCCGCCGCTGGTGACGCGGAAACGCAGGATCACCAGCAGCGGCAACGCCACGCTGTCGCGCCGCAATTGCACGCCCTGCCAGCCAGAACGTTCGCTCCACACCTGCCAGCCGCCAGGATCACGGCGTAAACCGGTGTACGCCCGCTCGTCACGCTGCAAAACCACACGGTGCAGATAACGAACGCCGTGCCACAGGCACAACAGCACGCCGATGGCTTTGATCCAGACGGGGACGTTCAGGAAAAACAGGGCAATCAGCGCCAGGCACTGGACACCGATGTACGCCGCCAGCAGGCGGCGCGACGCCTGCCAGCGGCATTCGAAGCGCTCACTTCGGCTGGACACGGTCCAGAATCATCCGAACCATGCGCTGCAGTTCCGGGTCTTCGGATTCTGCCCGCTGCATGAACCAGCCGAACATGTCCTGGTCTTCGCAGGTCAGCAGACGCACATAGAGGTCGCGGTCGACCTGATTGAGGTGGGGATAGACTTCTTTGACGAACGGTACCAGCAGGACATCCAGCTCCAGCATGCCGCGTCGGCTGTGCCAGAAGAGGCGATTGAGTTCAACATCTTCGACCATGGAGGGCTCCTCGAATTTGGCGGCGAGTATACAGGGCCATGACCGACGGGCGCACTTGCACTTCGTCTCGGCAGTTTTCATATACCCATCGATGACACTCGGCACTATCATGGTGCCCCAGACTTTAACCCTGCGATGACCCATGGCCGACTCAGCATTCTTCTGCACCCTCTCCCACGAAGGTGTTCTCGCCGTTCGAGGCGTGGACGCCGGCAAATTCCTTCAGGGCCAATTGACCTGCAATATCGATTACCTGAGCGACGCCAAAGCGACCCTCGGTGCGCGCTGCACGCAAAAAGGTCGCATGCAATCCAGTTTCCGCATCCTGCCCGAAGGGGATGGCTACCTGTTGGCGATGGCCAGCGAGCTGATTGAAGCGCAATTGCTCGACCTGAAAAAATACGCCGTGTTCTCCAAGTCCAAGCTGACCGATGAAAGCGCGTCCTGGACCCGCTTCGGTTTGAGCAACAGCGACAGCACGCTGGTCGCACTGGGCCTGGAATTGCCTCAGGACACCGACGCCGTCGTGCGGGCCGATGACCTGATCGCGATTCGTGTGTCGCCGGGCCGTGCCGAGCTCTGGGTCCGCGCCGATCAGGCCGCCGCTGTCGAGACGCGGCTTGCCGGTGTGCTCCCACATCTTCCGCTCAACGAATGGCTGCTGGGTCAGATCCGTGCCGGCATCGGCCAGGTGGTGGGGCCGACCCGTGAAACCTTCATCCCGCAGATGCTGAACCTGCAAGCGGTCGGCGGCGTGAGCTTCAAGAAAGGCTGCTACACCGGCCAGGAGATCGTTGCGCGGATGCAGTATCTGGGCAAACTCAAGCGCCGCCTTTATCGCTTGAACCTTGACGATGGCGAGTTGCCTGAAGCTGGGGTTGCACTGTTCTCCCCGGTGCATGCCAGTGCTGTCGGCGAGGTTGTTATCGCTGCGAGCACTCCAGAAGGCATTGAACTGCTGGCCGTGTTGCAGGCGGATGCCGCAGAGGATGGCCACATCCACCTGGGCTCGGCAGACGGTCCCGCGCTACGCCTGCTGGACTTGCCCTACACCCTGGACAGCAAACTTGAGACACAGCGCTAACCGCTTGCTACACCCACGTCGATCCGGCGTCAGCGTATCCATCGTCTTGCGGGACGACCGCGGCGCAGGTGGCGATTCCTTCCAACGCCCCAGAGATGCGAAATGAGCAAGATGGCTGACGAGGTGCAAAGGGACCTGATCCGGGCGATCGACAAGGACGCCCTGTTTTTGCCAACACTCCCTGAAGTAGCGCTTAAAATCCGTCTTGCAGCGGAAGACGCCGAAATCAGCATCGCCGCCCTCAGCAAGGTCATCGGTTCTGACACCGCGTTGTCGGCACGCCTGATCAAGGTGGTGAACAGCCCCCTGCTGCGTCCGAACTTTGAAGTCAGCGATGTCATGACGGCCGTTCGCCGACTGGGCGTCAATTACACCTGCAACCTGGCCATCGGTCTGGTGGTCGAGCAGATGTTTCACGCCAAGTCGCCGGTAATCGAAAGCAAGATGCGCGACATCTGGCGGCTGAGCCTGCAGGTGGCCGGCATCAGTAGCAGCCTGAGCCAGCGCACCTTTCACCTGCGGGCCGACCAGGCCACGCTGGCGGGTCTGGTGCACCTGATTGGCGTGCTGCCGATCCTGACCTACGCCGAGGACAACTATGAACTGCTGTCCGACGCCGTCAGCCTCAATCATGTGATCGAACGCATTCACCCGGTGATTGGCGAGCGGCTGCTGCGGTCCTGGGATTTCCCTGACGCCCTGGCAATTGTTCCGCAGCAATTCCAGAATTTTTCCCGCGTTTCCCACAAGGCCGATTACGTTGACCTGGTGCAAGTGGCGACCGTGCATGTTCACGACGTGACAGGCCACCCTTACAAAAACACCGACATGAGCGTCCTGCCAGCGGTGAAGCAGCTGGGTCTCAACCCCGCAGAGGGCGCACTGATCGTCCAGATGAACGAGGCGATGACGCTGCTTTATTAGCGTTGAAACCTGTTGGAGCGAGCCTTGCCCGCGAAGACGGCCGTTCAGTCGCCACATTTTTATTGCCCGTGACGTCCTCTTCGCGGGCAAGCCTCGCTCCAACATGGCAAGCGGCTGGATCAGACAGAACACGGATCCAGCGGCACAAAATTCACCCGCACCTTCAAGCCTCGCTCCGCCCCGTCGTGCAGGCTGATCTGCGCCAAATGCGCGCGACAGATTTCCCCCACGATCGCCAGTCCCAGGCCGGACCCGGACTGATTACGCCGATAGAAGCGTTCAAACACCCGACCCCGCTCTTCCAGCGGAATGCCCGGCCCGTCGTCCTCAACCTCCAGCACACAAGGCGCGTGGACCCGCAAGATGACGTTGCCGCCCTGAGGCGTGTGGGCCAGGGCGTTGTCGATGAGGTTACTCAGCAGCTCATTGAGCAGGGTCGGCTCACCCCTCAGCCAGATCGGCACGTCGGCCTCCAATGCCAGGGCGACGCCCCGGGCGTGGGCCAGAGGGGCCATGGCCATGCCGAGTTCACGGGCCAGCTGGCTCAAGTCCAATACTTCGGCACCGCCTTCGGAGATGGCGCGCGCGCCGTTTTCGATACGGGCCAGGGACAACAGCTGGTTGGCCAGATGGGTCAGCTTGTCGGTGCCGGCGGCGGCGGTTTCCAGCGTCGAGCGCCAGGCGGCCGGGTCGCTGTCGCGCAAGCCCAGTTCCAGGCGGGCCTTGATGGAGGCCAGCGGCGTGCGCAATTCATGGGCGGCATCAGCGATAAACTGCGCCTGTCGCTCGAACTGCAGCCGCAGCCGCTCGGTGAAATGGTTGAGCGAGCTGACCAGTGGCCGCAACTCGTGCTGGACCTCCACCAGCGGCAGGGAGCGCAAGTCGTCCGGCTGGCGTTCCTCCACCGCCGTGCGCAGGCGATCCAGCGGGCGCAGCGCGGCACTGACCGTGAACCACACCAACAGCAGTGCGCCGCCGCCGAGCATGCCCAGTCGCAACAAGGTGTCAGCCATCAGGCCACGGGCCATCGTGATCCGCGCTTCCTCGGTCTCGGCCACGCGGATTTCGGCCATGCCGTTCATATTGGGTTCGCTGACCGCCTTGAGCAGGCTGACCACGCGCACGTCCTGCCCCTGATAGCGGGCGCTGTAGAACTTCGCCAGCGCCGGGTACGCGTCGGTGCGCGGAGTGCCGGCCGGCGGACCGGGCAGGTTTTCGTAACCGGAGATCAACCGCTTGTCGATGTCGTTGACCTGGTAGTAAATCCGCCCGGCGCTGTCGTAGGCGAACGTGTCCAGGGCCACATACGGCACGTCCGCGCTCAACGTGCCGTCGCGCTCGGAAAGGCCGGCGGCGATGGTGCGCGCCGAAGCCAGCAGCGTCCGGTCGTACGCGGTGTCTGCGGCCTCGCGCCCGTTCCAGTAGGCGGTCATGCCACTGAAAATCATCAACACCACCAGCAACAGCCCCAGGTTCCAGAGCAGTCGCCAGCGCAGACTGTTTTCCCGGTCTGGAAAAAAACTAGGCATCGCGGCTTTCCAGCAGGTAACCCAGGCCACGGAAGGTGACGATGGCGATCGGTTGGCCATCGAGCTTCTTGCGCAAGCGATGCACGTAGATTTCGATGGCATCGGGGCTGGCCTCCTCGTCCAGGCCAAACACCTGGGCAGCCAGCTGCTCCTTGCTCATCACCCGGCCAGGCCGCGCGATCAGCGCCTCAAGCACCGACTGCTCGCGGGAGGTCAGGGTCAGCAGGTCTTCGCCCACGGAAAAACGTCGGGTTTCCAGGTCGTACGCCAGCACCCCGCAGCGCTGCTGGCGTTCACCGCCCAGCACGCTGCGCCGCAGCAAGGCCTTCACCCGCGCTTCCAGCTCGGACAACTCGAAGGGTTTGGCCAGGTAATCGTCGGCACCCAGATTCAGGCCGTGGACCCGATCCTTCACGTCGCTGCGGGCGGTCAGCATCATCACCGGGAGGTTCTTGCCCCGTGCGCGCAGCCGGGCCAGCACCTCGAAACCGTCCATGCGCGGCAAGCCCACGTCCAGGATCACCACGGCGTATTCCTCGCTGCTCAACGCCAGATCAGCCGCCACGCCGTCGTGCAGGACGTCAACGGTGAGCCCGCCACTCTTCAGCGCCTGCGCAACACTGTCAGCCAGTTGCAGATGGTCTTCGACGAGCAATACACGCATCGACTTCTCCGATATGAGGCGTGGGGTGGAGGCGGAGTTTACAGGCGCCGTGGGCGCTGTGAAGGGCCGGCGTACAGCAAACATATTCGGGGCCGGTCCGTGTAGGTTCAGTCCAGGATTATTGAAAGGTAGCTGAAAGGTTCATGAAAGCTTCGCCGACTACGATCAAGTCACGACTTGTTACGGTTCCAGTGACCCGAGTCGTAACGAAAAGCGCCTCGATGCGTTTTCAACAATAAAAACAATATCGGAGTCACCGCGATGCCACGCCTTCAAGTATTGGGCCCTGTCCCTGCTTTCCCGCTTTGCCCCCAGATACGCTCTGTACAACCCAACGATACGGCTTGCCCGTACCCGTCGCTTCGCCATGCCTCCTTCTATCGATCATCGCAGTAACCCTTTGCCTGCTTGATGATCGCAAGCCGTTTACCTGATGACCCCAACACCTCAAGAACAACAACTCCTCTGGAGACAGATCAATGAACCCGACACTGCGCCGTTTCAGCGTCGCCGCCAGCTGCATGCTGGTGGCCACTCAACTCTGGGCCGTTGAGCCCAACGAACCCAAACGACCTGAATGCATCGCCCCCGCCTCCCCTGGCGGCGGCTTCGACCTGACCTGCAAGCTGGTGCAGAGCGCACTGGTCAACGAGAAGATTCTGTCCAAGCCCATGCGCGTGACCTACATGCCGGGTGGCGTGGGCGCCGTGGCTTACAACGCCGTCGTTGCGCAGCGTCCTGCGGATGCGGGCACGTTGGTGGCCTGGTCCAGCGGTTCGCTGCTCAACCTCGCCCAAGGCAAGTTCGGGCGCTATGACGAGAATCAGGTGCGCTGGCTCGCGGCCGTCGGCACCAGCTACGGCGCCATTGCGGTGAAAGCCGATTCGCCATACAAAAACCTCGATGACCTGGTCAAGGCACTCAAGGCCGACCCAAGCAAAGTGGTGATCGGCTCAGGCGGCACGGTGGGCAGCCAGGACTGGATGCAGACCGCGCTGATCGCCAAGGCGGCCGGAATCAACCCGCGCGACCTGCGTTACGTGGCCCTCGAAGGCGGCGGCGAGATCGCGACCGCCTTGCTCGGCGGCCACATTCAGGTGGGCAGTACCGACATTTCCGACTCCATGCCGCACATCCTGAGCGGTGACATGCGCCTGCTGGCGGTGTTCGCCAACGAGCGTCTGGACGAGCCGGAGATGAAGAACATTCCCACTGCCAAAGAGCAAGGCTACGACATCGTCTGGCCCGTGGTGCGTGGCTTCTACCTCGGGCCGAAGGTGACCGACGAAGAATACAACTGGTGGAAGGCGGCGTTCGACAAGCTGCTCGCGTCCGAAGACTTCGCCAAGCTGCGTGATCAGCGCGAGCTGTTCCCGTTCGCCATGACCGGTCAGGAGCTGGACACCTACGTCAAGAAAAGCGTGAACGACTACAAAACGCTGGCCAAGGAATTCGGCCTGATTCAGTGAATGAACTCGATTGACTGATGAGCGGTTGCGCTGTCCACGCGGCGGCGCGACCCAGGAGTTTTATCCATGATCCCCTTGCAAAGAATCTTCTCCTTTTTGCTGCTGCTGGTGTGCATCGGTCTGGCCATGATGGCCTGGCCTTACAAGGCACCGTTCTCCTACGAACCCGTCGGTCCGCGGGCATTTCCGCTGCTGATGCTGGGCCTGATGGGCATTTCCCTGCTGTATATGGTGTTTCGCCCCGCGCCGGTGGTGCACTCCGAAGACGAACCCGAGCTGGACCGCCCGACACTGATCAAGATCGCCATCTGCATTGTCCTGCTGCTGGTGTTCGCCGGTCTGTTCGAGCCGCTGGGCTTCATCCTCAGCAGCATCCTGATCGGCATCCCCATGGCGCGCCTGTATGGCGGCCGCTGGCTGCCCAGCATTGTGACCACCGTCCTGATGAGCATTGGCCTGTACGTGCTGTTCGACAAAGTGATGGACGTGCCGCTCCCCCTGGGTCTGCTCGACGTTCTGGAGAAATAACATGGACACTCTCGGCTATCTGGGACAGGGCTTCGGCGTTGCGCTGACCCCTTACAACCTCATCACCGCCCTCTCCGGTACGTTGATCGGCACCGTCGTCGGCCTGCTGCCGGGCCTGGGCCCGATCAATGGCGTGGCGTTGTTGATTCCTATCGCGTTCGCACTGGGCTTGCCGCCTGAATCCGCCTTGATTCTGCTGGCGGCGGTGTACCTGGGCTGCGAATACGGCGGTCGTATCAGCTCGATTCTGCTGAACATTCCGGGCGAAGCCTCCACCGTCATGACCGCGCTGGACGGTTACCCGATGGCGCGTCAGGGCATGGCCGGTGTGGCGTTGTCGCTGTCGGCGTGGAGTTCGTTCATCGGTGCGTTCATCGCGACCTGCGGCATGGTGATGTTCGCCCCGCTGCTGGCCAAATGGGCGATTGCTTTCGGGCCGGCGGAGTATTTCGTGCTGATGGTGTTCGCCATCGTCTGTCTCGGCGGGATGGCCGGTGATCGACCGCTCAAGACCTTTGTCGCCGCGCTGATCGGGCTGTTTCTGTCGACCATCGGCATTGATGCCAACAGCGGTGTCTACCGCTTCACGGGCGACAATATCCACCTGGCTGACGGCATTCAGTTCGTCGTGCTGGTGCTGGGTCTGTTTTCGGTCAGTGAGATTCTGCTGCTGCTGGAGAAAACCCACCGCGGTCAGGAAGCGGTCAAAGCCACCGGGCGCATGATGTTCAACCTCAAGGAAGCCGGCGCGGTGTTCGCGGTGAACATTCGCTGCGGCCTGCTGGGTTTCATCATGGGCGTGCTGCCGGGTGCCGGAGCGACCCTCGCCAGTGCGGTTGCCTACATGACCGAGAAACGTATCGCCGGTAACACGGGCAAATTCGGACAAGGCGACATGCGTGGTCTGGCCGCGCCTGAAACCGCCATCGGCGCCACGGCCTGCGGTGCCCTGGTGCCGATGCTGACCCTGGGCGTTCCGGGTTCGGGCACCACGGCGGTGATGATCGGCGCGCTGTCGCTGTACAACATCACTCCCGGCCCCCTGCTGTTCCAGCAACAGCCGGACATCGTCTGGGGCCTGATCGCTTCGCTGTTCGTCGCCAACATTATGCTGGTGATCCTCAACATCCCGATGATCCGCATTTTCACCCGCATCCTCGCTGTGCCGAACTGGGCACTGGTGCCGGTCATCGCGATCATCACCGGGATTGGCGTCTACGCAGTTCACGCCACCACGTTCGACCTGTTCCTGATGGTCGGCATCGGCATCTTCGGCTACATCCTGCGCAAGCTGGACTTCCCGCTGTCGCCGATTCTGCTGGGGTTCATCCTCGGCGGGCTGATGGAGCAGAACCTGCGTCGCGCGCTGTCGATTTCCAACGGTGCGCTGGAGATCCTGTGGTCGAGCCCGATCACCCTCGGTGTCTGGGTGGTGACCGCGTTCATGCTGGTGTTACCGCTGATCCGCATCTGGCGCAAGCGTGCCCGTCAACGTCGCGCAGTGACGAATGTCTGACAGACCCTTCAGTACATGGTGGGGTACACCGCTGGTCGGCCTGCTTGGCGGTTACCTCGCCAGCCAGGTCGGCTGGCCATTACCCTGGATGGTCGGCTCACTGCTGGCAATCATCCTGGTCCGCTGCCTGACGCCGTGGCAGCTGGCTGAAATCCCCGGCGGCCGCAAATGCGGCCAATGGGTGGTCGGCATCGGTATCGGCCTGCACTTCACCCCTGTGGTGATCGAACAAGTCCTCTCCCATTTCGGCTTGATCTTCATTGGCGCACTGGTGACCAGCGTTTCCAGTGTGGTCGGCGTGTGGCTGATGCTGCGCACCGGCGAAGACCGGGCCACGGCGTTCTTCTCCAGCATGCCGGGCGGCTCCGGAGAGATGGTCAATCTCGGCGCCCGCAATGGCGCGATCCTGAGTAACGTTGCGGCCGGCCAGAGCCTTCGGGTGCTGTGCGTGGTGTTGTGCGTGCCGGCCATCTTCAAATACCTGCTGGGTGCCAGCGCACCGCCGTTGCACCCGGTGACGGTGGATTGGGCCTGGCTGGCGGTGCTGTTTCCGGCGGGCGCGGCGATGGCGTATCTGTGGCAGCGCTTGCGGCAGCCCAATCCGTGGCTGTTCGGGCCGTTGCTGGTGAGCGCTGTGGTCAGCGTGAGTGCTGACCTGCACATCGGTCTACCCAACGGCGGCAGCCAGATCGGGCAATGGTTGATCGGCAGCGGTCTGGGCTGTCATTTCAATCGCGCGTTCTTTCGTCGCGCGCCGTCGTTTCTCGGGCGCACGCTGGTGGGCACGGCGTTGACCATGATCATCGCCGCCGTCGCGGCCTTCATTCTGAGTGCGTTGACCCTGCTGGATCTGCGTTCGCTGACCCTGGGCATGATGCCGGGCGGCATCGCTGAAATGAGCCTAACCGCAGAAGTGCTGCAGCTTTCCGTGCCGCTGGTGACGGCGATGCAGGTGATGCGACTGTTGTTTGTGCTGTTTCTGGCCGAGCCGCTGTTTCGGGTTTGGGTTCGGCGCAGTGCTTGAGCGTTTGATCGTTCCCACGGTCTGCGTGGGAATGCCTCTCGGGACGCTCCGCGTCCGTTGACACATCTTCGGTAAGCGCGTTACCACGCGGAGCGTGGAAACGATCAATCAACAGAGTTACACCGTCGGCGGCAACCGCCACTCGATCGGCGCAATGCCGTTCTGCTCCAGAAACTTGTTGGCCTTGCTGAAGTGGCCGCAGCCCAGAAACCCCTTGTACGCCGACAGCGGCGACGGATGCACCGAGGTCAGCACCAGGTGCTTGGTGGCGTCGATCAGTTTCTGTTTGCTCTGGGCGTGGGCGCCCCACAGCAGGAACACCAAATGCGGCTGATGGGCGCTGACGTGCTCGATCACCTTGTCGGTGAAATGCTGCCAGCCCTTGCCGGCGTGTGAGGCGGCGTTGGCGCGCTCCACGGTCAGCGTGGTGTTGAGCATCAGAACGCCCTGGTCCGCCCACGATTGCAGGTAGCCATGGTTCGGTATGTCGATGTTCAGGTCGCGCTTGAGCTCTTTGTAAATGTTGATCAGCGACGGCGGCGCCGGCACGCCCGGTTGCACGGAAAAGCACAAGCCATGGGCCTGGCCGGGCCCGTGATACGGGTCCTGGCCGAGGATCACCACTTTCACCTTGTCCAGCGGCGTGGAGTTAAGCGCGTTGAAGATCAACGGGCCCGGCGGATAAATCTCTTTGCCCGCCCCGTGCTCCTGACGCAGGAATTCACGTAACGTGCCCATGTAGGGCTTTTCGAATTCATCACGCAGCGCGTGTTTCCAGCTGGCTTCCAGTTTGATGCGGTCATCGCTTGTCATGGTGTCGTCCGGCAAAAACATTGGGCGGACTTTAGGGGCTGTTGCCGCCTCAGCGCAAGGCGCGGTGCCAGGGAAAAAACCGACGCGATGACCCCTGCGTTCCTACACTCTCCCTCAGCGCTGATGTGCAACTTCTCTGCGTCGCGAGGACTCACAACTTCCAGAGACGCTCCGGTCCCCCTTATATGAGGTCACGATGAATCTGCAATTCGAAGAGCTCACCGGCATCGACGGCGCCCGCATTGGCATCGCCAGTCTCGACGCCGAACAATCCCTCAACGCCCTCTCGCTACCGATGATTCTGGCGCTGCAGGATCGCCTCGACGCCTGGGCCAGCGACCCGCAGATCGTGTGCGTGCTGTTGCGCGGCAACGGTCCGAAGGCCTTTTGCGCCGGGGGCGATGTTCGCGCGTTGGTGGAGGCGGGACGCAATCACAAAGGCGAAGTCCCGCCGCTGGCCGCGCAGTTTTTCGCGGCGGAATATCGCCTGGACTACTCGCTGCACACCTACCCCAAACCGCTTATCTGCTGGGGCCACGGTTACGTGCTCGGGGGCGGTATGGGCTTGCTGCAAGGCGCCAGTATCCGGGTGGTCACCCCCAGCAGCCGTCTGGCGATGCCGGAGATCAGCATCGGCCTGTTTCCTGACGTCGGCGCCAGTTGGTTTCTGTCACGACTGCCCGGCAAGTTGGGGCTGTTCCTTGGCCTGACCGGCGCCCACATCAATGGCCACGACGCGCTGGACCTGAACCTCGCCGACCGCTTCCTGCTGGACGATCAGCAGGAAGACATGATCGAGCGCCTGCTGCAATTGAACTGGCAGGAACAGACCGCCGTGCAGCTCAACAGCCTGTTCAAGGCGTTGCAGCACGAAGCGTTGCCGCAGTTGCCGCCCGCCCAGTGGCTGCCACGGCGGCAGGTCATTGACGAGCTGTTGGACATTGCCGACGCGCCTTGCGCCTGGAATGCCATCAAACACCAACTCCACAGCAGTGACGCGTTGCTGGCCAAGGCCGCCAAGACCATGACCGAAGGCTGCCCGATGACGGCGCACCTGGTCTGGGAACAGATCGCCCGGGCACGGCACATGTCGCTGGCCGAGGTGTTGCAGATGGAATACAGCATGAGCCTCAACTGCTGCCGTCATCCGGAATTCAGCGAAGGGGTGCGCGCACGCCTGATCGACAAGGATCAGACCCCGCATTGGCATTGGCAGGATGTGGCGGCGATCCCACTGGCGGTGGTGGATGCGCATTTCGAGAAGGCGTGGGAAGGACGGCATCCGTTGGCGGATTTGTCGGAGTATTGAATTGCTCGCTTCTGTAGGAGCGAATTCATTCGCGAATCAAAGGATCAGGCGCTGGAGGTGTGTCAGGTATACCGCATCGGTCGAGCGCGACCCCGGAGCCTCGCACGGGCTCGTCAGCTCCTACAGGCTATGCGGCAGCTAAACGAAAAACGGCGCTCCGAGGAGCGCCGTTTTGTGTTCAGGCTTCAGCGATTCCCACCGCCGGGCCCACCGTGGCCGCCTCGGCCAAAATTACCGTCCTGGCGTTGATTGCCGCCACCGGGACGACCTGGGCCTGGGCCGTGTCCACCGCCACCGCCTGGATTGCCGTTCCAGCCCGGACGAGGGCCGCCGCCACCGCCCGGAGGTCGACCGGGCTGATAGCCCGACCCCGGACGCGGCCCTGTGTGCCAGCCTTGTCCGCTGCCATTTCCGGGACGCGGTCCGCCATTCCAGCCTGGACCGCCGTAGCCGGGACGTGGTCCGCCATAACCAGGTCGCGGTCCGTACCCTGGGCGACCGTTGTAGCCGTTGTAATAACGCGGCGGCGGCGCGTAATAACGTGGCGCTACATAAACATCACGCCGGTAGTAGGGCTGATAACCACCCTGATAGATATAAGTGCCGCTGTAAACTCCGCTATAGGCAGGCTGCGCATAGACCGGCTGCGTGTAGACCTCTTCCTGGTAATAGCCGGAATCGGCGTAGCAACCTGCGAGCGCCGAAGTCATCAAAAGGGTTAACAGGATTCGTCTATACATGGCGGCCTCCTGGACCGCGGTAGGGCTCAAACCAGCGACGCTGGTCGGCATCCGCCAAAATGACTGACGGACAACCCGTAAGACTGCAATTTCGTGACCTAGTGCCCCGACACGTGCCGAACCCGCCCGGCGGCGCCCCGTGACGGTGCACACAGAGGCGCGCGAAAACCTGCATTGAGGCAGCCAGACCCACCCTCCTCCCGCAAGAGCCCTTGTCCGCCCGGGCTTCCAGCGAATTGGCACAACTCTCGCTTAAGAAACATTCGTGCAGGAGTCAACACCGGTTCGCGGCACCACAATTTGCAATAGCCGACTAGGGTTCCGGCTCGCGATTCGCGAGTGGCTGGTCCGAGAGTTGGCGACCTCCAGTAGAGGTTACACGGCGGGATAAAAGCCCGGGAGACAGGACACCAGTGGTGTCGCCGTGCTCCTGCCCGCCCTTTTTCGCTACTGGAGATGCCCCCATGCAAAAGTCCCGTCTTTTCGGTCTGCTCGCCGCAGCCGTCATCGCCGCCACAAGCCTCTCGGCCAGCGCCGCCGCCAAGAAAGACTTCGATGTCTGCTGGACCATCTACGCCGGCTGGATGCCGTGGGAATACGCCGGCACCCAAGGCATCGTCGACAAGTGGGCCAAGAAGTACAACATCAACATCAAGGTCACCCAGCTCAACGATTACGTCGAATCCATCAACCAATACACCGCCGGCCAGTTCGACGGCTGCACCATGACCAACATGGACGCACTGACGATCCCGGCCGCCGGCGGCGTGGAAAGCACCGCGCTGATCGTCAGCGACTTCTCCAACGGCAACGACGGCGTCGTGATCAAGGGCGAAGGCAAGAAGGTCGCCGACCTCAAGGGCATGGACGTCAACCTGGTGGAACTGTCGGTTTCCCACTACCTGCTGGCCCGGGCGCTGGACACCGCGAACCTAACGGAAAAAGACCTGAAAGTCGTCAACACCTCCGACGCTGACATCGCCGCTGCCTTCAACACCGATGACGTCAACGCCGTCACCACCTGGAACCCCATGCTGTCGGAGATCAAGGCCAAGCCCGGCGTCACCGAAGTGTTCGATTCAAGCAAGATTCCCGGCGAGATCATGGACATGATGGTGGTCAACACCCAGACCCTGAAGGACAACCCGAACCTGGGCAAAGCCCTGACCGGCGCCTGGTTTGAAGTGATGGACACCATGAACGCCAAGACCGCGGCGTCCACCGCCGCCCTTGAGCACATGGCCAAAGCCTCGGGCACCGACCTGGCGGGCTTCAAGTCGCAACTGGCGACCACCAAGCTGTTCTACACCCCGAAAGAAACCCTGGCCTTCGCCACCAGCAAGGACCTGCCGACCACCATGCGTAAAGTCGCGGACTTCTCCTTCGCCCACGGCCTGCTCGGGGAAGGCGCCAAAGACGCCAGCGCCGTGGGCATGAGCTTCGCCGGCGGCGTGACCGAAGGCGACAAGGCCAACCTCAAGCTGCACTTCGACCCGAGCTACGTGCAGATGGCCGCCGACGGCAAGCTCTAAACGAAGGCCCTTGCCATGCGACTGATAAACCGCCGTCCGGATCGCGCCAGCCGTTTGATTCTGGTGCTCCTGCCGTTCGCCTTACTGCTGCTCGCCTATTTCATGGGCTCGGCGACGCGGCTGACGGAAAACCCCAACGACAAGCTGTTGCCCAGCGCTGTGCAAATGACCGAGGCCATCAAACGCGTCGCGATTGTCCCGGACGCCCGCACCGGCGAATACCTGCTGTGGCAGGACAGCGCCGCCAGCCTGCAACGGCTGGCCATCGGTCTGTCCATCAGCGCGCTGGTCGGGCTGTGCTTGGGCATCGCCTCGGGGATCCTGCCGCTGTTCGGCGCCCCGCTGTCGCCCTTGCTGACGGTGCTGTCGATGGTGCCGCCGCTGGCGATCCTGCCGATTCTGTTCATCGTCTTCGGCTTGGGCGAGCTGTCGAAAGTGATGCTGATCGTCATCGGCATCACGCCGATTCTGGCCCGTGACCTGGAACAGCGCGCGCGGGAAATCCCGGTGGAGCTGCTGATCAAGGCGCAGACCCTGGGCGCCTCTACCTGGACCCTGATCCTGCGCGTGGTGCTGCCGCAACTGCTGCCGCGTTTGTTGATTTCCCTGCGGCTGGTGCTGGGGTCGGCCTGGTTGTTCCTGATCGCCGCCGAAGCCATCGCCTCCACGGACGGCCTCGGCTACCGGATCTTTCTGGTGCGTCGTTATCTGGCGATGGACGTGATCCTGCCGTACGTGGTGTGGATCACCCTGCTCGCCTGGCTGATGGACTGGGCCCTAAAGGCGCTGACCCGCAAAGCGTTCCCCTGGTATGAGGGAGCCCGCCCATGAGCTTCATTTCGGTGAACAACGTCTGGCAGCAATACGACGATCAGGTGGTGCTTGAAGGCCTGAACCTGAGCGTGGCCGAGGGCGAGTTCTGCACCCTGGTTGGCGCGTCGGGCTGCGGCAAATCGACTTTTCTGCGCCTGCTGCTGGGCCAGGAAGTGCCGAGCAAAGGCGCGATCCTGCTGGACGGCAAGCCCTTGGCCAGCGAACCGGATGCCAGCCGGGGCGTGGTGTTTCAGCGGTACTCGGTGTTCCCGCACCTGACCGTGCTGGACAACGTCGCACTGGGCCTGGAATTGCCGCGCTCTGCCCTGCTCGGTCGCTTGTTCGGCAGCGCCAAGCGCGAGGCCCGGGAACAGGCGTCGATGCTGCTGCACAAAGTCGGCCTCGGCCATTCGCTGGACAAGTACCCGACGCAACTGTCCGGCGGCATGCAGCAGCGGCTGGCCATCGCCCAGGCGCTGATCATGAAACCTCGGGTGTTGCTGCTGGACGAGCCCTTCGGCGCGCTGGACCCCGGCATCCGCAAGGACATGCACGTGTTGCTGCTGGAGCTGTGGCGCGAGACGCAACTGACAGTGTTCATGGTCACCCACGACCTGTCCGAAGGCTTCAACCTCGGCACCCGCCTGATGGTGTTCGACAAGGTCCGCCACGACCCGCACGCCCCCGGCGCCTATGGCGCACGCATCACTTATGACATCCCCCTCAACAGCGATCGTCGCGCCGCCCGCGCCGCCTTCGAATCACTGCACACGGTCTAGAGGACTTTTCACATGACTGATTCCACTTCCCTGTTTCCCGTGTTCGCCGAAGACCTTCTGCCCGGCGGAGGCCACCTGTCGTTCGTGCTCAAGCGTGGCGAATTGCTGCGCCTGACCGACCTTAACGGCAACGCCAACGTCAGCCTGACGATGCTCAACGCCGACCAGAAAACCGAGCGCCTGAACCTGCCCGACAGCCTCAAGTGCCAACACACCGCCAAGCTTACCGAGGGCCATTGCCTGTATTCGGACATGGGCCGTGTACTGGCCGCGATCACCGCCGACACCTGCGGCTGGAGCGACAGCCTTGGCGGCGTGCTCTGCGCCGAAGAGGTCACTGAAAAATACGGCCAGGGCCGCTATCAGGAACTGCGCAACGACTTCTTTCGCAACGGCGCCGACAACCTGCTGGTAGAACTGGGCAAATGGGACCTGGGCCTGGCCGACCTGTTGATGACCCTGAACCTGTTCAGCCGGGTCAACGTCGATAACGCCGGGCGCCTGGCCTTCGTGCCGGGCAACTCGAAAGCCGGCGACTTCATCGAGCTGTACGCGCCGATGAACACCCTGGTGGTGCTGACCGCGCTGCAACACCCGATGGACCCCAATCCGGAGTACTCGCCGCAGCCGCTCAAGCTGACCTGGATGAAGGCCGACGCCAGCGTCGCCGAGCACTGCCGCACCTCGCGCGCGGAAAACGTGCGTGGATTCATCAACACCGACCGCCTGTTCGCTTGAGGATCAACACCATGCCAGCTCCCATTTCCCTCACCCACATCCCGGCAGGCGAACCTTCACTGACCGAACTCAAGGCCGGACAAACCCTGCGTTTGCTGGACCTGGAAGGCAATCAGGCGGTGGACACCCTGTTCTACAGCCTGGCCAACCCCCGGGAACGCTACGACGTGCAACGCACCCTGCGTCGGCAGAACAACGTTTATCTGAGCAAAGGCAGCGTGCTGTATTCCAACCTTGGCCGGCCGATGCTGACCATCGTCGAAGACACCTGCGGTCGCCATGACACCCTCGGCGGTGCCTGTGCCCAAGAGAGCAACACCGTGCGTTACGCGCTGGAAAAACGCCACATGCACAGTTGCCGCGACAGCTTCCTGCGCGCCTGCATTCACGACGGTCGCCTGGGCAAACGCGACATCAGCCCCAACATCAATTTCTTCATGAACGTGCCGGTCACGGCTGACGGCGGGTTGACGTTCGAGGACGGCATTTCTGGTGCCGGCAAATACGTGGAACTGCGCGCGGAGATGGACGTGATCGTGCTCATTTCCAACTGCCCGCAGCTGAATAACCCGTGCAACGGCTACAACCCGACACCCGCCGAATTGCTGGTCTGGGACTGATCGCTGATCGCTGCATGTCGGGTTAAGCCACAGCGGACGACCGCTGTGCAGATCGTTTAACAGCGGGACGGCCCGCTTCCCAGGGTGGGATCGATGCACATTGGTCTCCGGGGTCAACACCATGTTCGACAAACTGCTGATCGCCAACCGCGGCGCCATCGCCTGCCGCATCCTGCGCACGCTGCGTGACCTGAACGTTCAGGGCGTTGCCGTCTACTCCGAAGCCGACGTCGCCAGTCTGCACATCGTGCAAGCCCATGAGGCGCACAGCCTGGGGGAAGGCGGCGCGGCCGGGACCTATCTGGCGGTGGACAAGATCCTGGCCATCGCCAAGGCGACCGGGGCCAAGGCCATTCATCCCGGTTATGGGTTTCTTTCGGAAAACGCCGCCTTCGCTCAGGCCTGCGAAGACGCGGGCATCGCTTTCGTTGGTCCTACGCCGCAACAGCTGCGGGTCTTCGGCCTCAAGCACACCGCCCGGGCACTGGCGAGACAGCACGGCGTGCCGATGCTCGAAGGCACCGACCTGCTGGACAGCGTTGAGTCTGCCTTGTCGGCGGCTGATGTCATCGGTTACCCGGTGATGCTGAAAAGCACGGCCGGCGGCGGTGGCATCGGCATGCGCGTGTGCCGTAGTGCCGGCGAACTGAGCGAGTCGTTCGACGCGGTGAAACGCCTGGGGCAGAACAATTTCAGCGACGCCGGGGTGTTCATCGAGAAGTACATCCAGCGCGCCCGCCATCTGGAAGTGCAGGTGTTCGGCGACGGCCAGGGTGACGTCATCGCCCTGGGCGTGCGCGACTGCTCAGTGCAGCGGCGCAATCAGAAAGTCCTGGAAGAAACCCCGGCGCCCAACCTCCCCGACGGCATGGCTGAAGCGCTGTGCGCGGCGGCGATCAAGCTGGCGAAAGCGGTGGATTATCGCAGCGCCGGGACCGTGGAGTTTATGTTCGACAGCGACGATCAACGCTTCTATTTTCTGGAAGTGAACACCCGCTTGCAGGTCGAGCATGGCGTGACCGAGCAGGTGTGGAACGTCGACCTGGTGAGCTGGATGGTGCAATTGGCCGCTGGGGATCTGCCGCCGTTGTCCGAGCTGCAACAAGGTTTGAAAGCCAGCGGCCACGCGATTCAGGCGCGGTTGTACGCAGAAGACCCGGGCCGGGATTTCCAGCCGAGCCCCGGCCTGTTGACCGCAGTGCACTTCCCCGCCGCCGACGGCAAGACCCTGCGCATCGATACCTGGGTGGAGGCCGGTTGCGAGATTCCGCCGTTCTTCGATCCGATGATCGCCAAGCTGATCAGTTGGGCGCCTGACCGGGGCACTGCCAGCCACCGGCTTTCCCAGGCCCTGAGCGACAGCCGTCTGTACGGCCTGGAAACCAACCGCGATTACCTGCGCCAAATCATCGCCGACGTACCGTTCGCCAGCGGTCAGCCGTGGACCCGCTGCCTGGAGGGCCTGGTCTACCGCGCCAACACGTTTGAAGTGCTGAGCGGCGGGACGCAGACCAGCGTGCAGGATTATCCCGGCCGCCTGGGTTACTGGGCGGTCGGTGTGCCGCCATCCGGGCCGATGGACAGTCGTTCGCTGCGGCTGGGCAATAGGTTGTTGGGCAACCCCGAAGGTTGCGCCGCGCTGGAAATCACCATGAGCGGGCCGACACTGCGCTTCAACACCGATGCGGTGGTGGCGGTGACCGGGGCTGTGATTCCGCTGACGCTGGACGGCGTGGCGCAGGCGATGAACACGTCGTTACGGGTGGCGGCGGGATCGACCCTGGCGCTGGGCACCATTTCATGTGCCGGTGCGCGCAGCTATCTGTGCGTGCGGGGCGGGCTGGACGTGCCGGATTATCTGGGCAGCAAAAGCACGTTCACCCTGGGCCAGTTTGGCGGGCACGGCGGTCGTGCGTTGCGGGCCGGGGACGTGCTGCACGTATCGCCATTAGTGGATCGCGAGGAATCTGCATCGCCTGCAGGAGCGCGTTTGCCCGCGGATGCAGTGCTTCAGGCGGTGGAGATGGGCCGCGTGGTGGGGCAACGACTGTCGGACGAGTGGGTTCATGAGCTGCCGGCGGTACGGGATATCCGGGTGATTTACGGGCCGCACGGGGCGCCGGAGTATTTCACCGAAGGCTATATCGAGACGTTCTTCGCCACGGAATGGGAGGTGCATTTCAACTCCAGCCGCACCGGCGTGCGCCTGATCGGCCCGAAGCCGGAGTGGGTTCGGGCCGACGGCGGTGAGGCGGGGTTGCACCCGTCGAACATTCACGACAATCCCTACGCCATTGGCGCGGTGGACTTCACCGGGGACATGCCGGTCATCCTCGGCCCGGATGGCCCGAGCCTCGGCGGATTCGTCTGCCCGGTGACCATCATCGAGGCGGACCTGTGGCAACTGGGCCAGCTCAAGGCCGGAGATAAAGTGCGGTTTGCGCCGGTCACCGTCGAAGCTGCCCGCGCCATATTCTGTAGGAGCCAACGTGTTGGCGAAGAGGTGGGTACAACCGCCGCCTCTTCAGCGCTGGAAACACCGTCTTCGCGAATGAATTCGCTCCTACAGGGGACGCAACACCGTGGGAGCGGACCTGTCCGCGAAGAGGCCGGGACATCCGCCGCATCTTCAGCGCTGGAAACACCGTCTTCGCGAATGAATTCGCTCCTACAGGGGACACAACACCGTGGGAGCGGACCTGTCCGCGAAGAGGCCGGGACATCCGCCGCATCTTTAGCGCTGGAAACGCCGTCTTCGCGAATGAATTCGCTCCTACAGGGGACGCAACACCGTGGGAGGGAGCTTGCTCGCGATGAGGCCGGGACAGGCGATGCATCTTCATCGGGCGCACCACTGGCATCGCGAGCAAGCTCCCTCCCACAGGGGTTTTCAGTTAAATCCCCGGTCGTGCTGGACATTGGCGAGGACGACACCCGCCTGGTCGCCCGCCTCTCCGGCGACACTCATCTGCTGCTGGAAATCGGCGCGCCGGAGCTGGACCTGGTGCTGCGCTTCCGTGGCCATGCGCTGATGCAGGCGCTGGAATCCAAGGCGTTGCACGGGGTGATCGACCTGACGCCGGGCATCCGCTCGCTGCAAGTCCACTACCAACCCGAACAACTGCCCCTGGCCGACCTGCTGAACATCGTCGCCGGTGAATGGGACGCGGTGTGCGCCAGCGAAAACCTCGAAGTGCCGTCGCGCATCGTCCATCTGCCGCTGTCCTGGGATGACCCGGCCTGCCAGCTGGCCATCGACAAATACATGACCACCGTGCGCAAGGACGCGCCGTGGTGTCCGAGCAATCTGGAGTTCATCCGCCGCATCAACGACCTGCCCAATCTGGACGAAGTGCAGCGCACGGTGTTCGACGCCAGCTATCTGGTGATGGGCCTGGGCGATGTCTATCTGGGCGCGCCAGTGGCCACGCCGCTGGACCCGCGCCACCGTCTGGTCACCACCAAGTACAACCCGGCCCGCACCTGGACCGCCGAAAACTCGGTGGGCATCGGCGGCGCATACATGTGCGTGTACGGCATGGAAGGCCCGGGCGGTTATCAGTTCGTCGGCCGCACGCTGCAGATGTGGAACCGCTACCGGGAAGTCGCCGCATTCGACGGCAAGCCGTGGCTGCTGCGCTTCTTCGACCAGATCCGTTTCTACCCGGTCAGCGCCGATGAACTGCTGCGCATCCGCCGGGATTTCCCCCTCGGGCGCTACCCGCTGCAGATCGAGCACAGCACCTTGAACCTGGCCGATTACCAGGCGTTCCTGGCCAAGGAAGCCGAGGGCATCGCAGCGTTTCGCGAACAGCAGCAAAGCGCGTTTCAGGCTGAACGGGAACGCTGGATCGCCAACGGTCAGGCGACGTTCGAGAGCGATGAAGCGGTGGCCGAGGTCGCTGACGAAGCCGCGCTGGAGGTCGGTCAGATCAGCGTCGACAGCCACATCGCCGGCAATCTGTGGCAGGTGCAGGTCAGCGTCGGCCAACAGGTGCAGGCCGGTGACACGCTGGTGATCCTTGAATCGATGAAGATGGAAATCCCCCTGCTCGCGCCGATCACAGGCGTGGTGCAGGAGGTGCGCGTGCAACCCGGATCCGCCGTGCGCGCCGGGCAACGGGTGGTGGTGCTGCAAGCCCAATGATGCGGTTTTCTTTTAACGACTACGGAATAGAGCCATGAACCAGAACACGTCTTCGTTCGACCTGCGGCTGGACAGCGTGCGTGCCGCCTATGAAAACGGCAGCCAGACACCGCGCCAGCTGATCCTGTCACTACGGGAAAAAGCCGCGGCGCTGAACCCCGATTACCACCTGTTTATCCACCTGCTGAGCGTCGAAGAGCTGGAGCCGTACTTGTCAGCGCTGGAAGGCCGAGAACTGAAGGACCTGGCGCTGTATGGCGTGCCGTTTTCGATCAAGGACAACATCGACCTGGCCGGGATTCCCACCACGGCGGCGTGCCCTGATTTCGCGTACACCCCCGAGCGCTCGGCGACCATTGTCGAGCAATTGCTCAGCCTGGGCGCGATCCCGCTGGGCAAGACCAATCTGGACCAGTTCGCCACCGGCTTGAACGGCAGCCGCTCACCCTACGGCGCCTGCCCCAACAGCGTGAACATGGACTATCCGGCCGGGGGTTCAAGCGCGGGATCGTCCCTGGCCGTGGCGCTGGGGGTTTCGAGTTTTTCCCTGGGCACCGACACCGCAGGCTCAGGCCGCGTGCCGGCCGGGCTGAACAATCTGGTGGGCATGAAGGCCACGAAAGGTCTGATTTCAACCGGCGGGGTTGTGCCTGCCTGCCGCACCCTGGACTGCGTGACCACCTTCACCGCCACCGCCCAGGAAGCCAGCCAGTTACTGGCCCTCACGGCCCGCCTGGATGCGCGCGATGAATACAGCCGCAGCAACCCTTCGTGGAACGACGGATCGGCGTTCGGCACGCCGCGCCCGTTCCGCTTCGGCGTGCCCCGCACTGAGGATCTGGAATTTTTCGGCTGCTCCCAGGGCCCGCGTTTGTTTGGCGATGCCATTGATCGACTGATCGCGCTGGGCGGCGAAGCGGTGACACTTGATCTCTCGCCGTTCCTGGAAGCTGCGCGCCTGTTGTACGAAGGCCCGTGGGTCGCCGAGCGCTACAGCGTGGTGGAAGAACTGCTCACGACGAATCCGGACGCGGTGTTGCCGGTGATTCGCGCGGTGCTCGCCAAAGCCCCGACGGTGACCGGCGTGCAGACCTTCCGCGCGCAATACCGCCTGCAAGTGCTCAAAGCGCAATGCGACGCCCTGCTGGAAGGCCTGGACTGCGTGGTAACGCCCACCATCGGCCGCCCGGTCACGCTGGCCGAACTGGACGCCGAACCGGTGCTGCGCAACTCGGAACTGGGTTATTACACCAACTTCGTCAATTTGCTGGATTACGCCGCCATCGCCGTGCCAAGCACGTTCATGGACAACGGCATGCCGTGGGGCGTGACCCTGTTTGGCCGCGCGTTCACCGATCAATACCTGCTCAGCGTCGCCCAGGCCCTGCAAGGGGAGACAGGATTGCCGCTGATTGGCGGGCAGGCGCTGGCTGCAAATGCTCCGAGTCAGGCGGCGCGCAGTGACGTTGCACGCTTGGTGGTCTGCGGCGCGCACCTGGACGGCCTGGCGTTGAACTGGCAGCTCAAACAAAGGGGCGCGCGCCTGATTGAAGCGACCCACAGCTCGCCGGACTATCAGCTGTATGCACTGGCCGGCGGCCCGCCGTTTCGGCCGGGCATGGTGCGGGTCGATCAGGGCGGCGTGGCCATCGAGGTCGAGGTCTGGGAACTGCCGAGTCGCGAGCTGGGCTCGTTTCTGACCGGCATCCCGGCGCCGTTGGGGCTGGGCAAAGTGCAGCTCGCCGATGGTCGCTGGGAGACGGGTTTCATCTGTGAACAGTATGGGCTTGAGGGCGCGAAAGACATCAGCCATTTCGGCGGGTGGCGCCGTTATCTGAAGGGCTAACGCCCCTTTTTCTGTAGGAGCCAACTTGTTGGCGAATCGGACAACGCGGCGTGTCAGGCGCAACGCTTCGCGAACACGTTCGCTCCTGCATATTTCGCGTGAGCTGCGGTACATACGTAACCCAGACAAAAAATCTTTTGCGACATAGTGAGCGCCCCCATCACGCCGTCACTGTCCCCCCATGAACGACCATTGGAACGCACCGCCCCGCGATGGGCTGGCCCTTGAAAGCAACGACTCCCGACCTTCTCCCGACTACGCGGTGTCGCCGTTCCCGGCGTACACCGCGCCGCTTGTTCCCGCCGTGCCGACCGAGGGCGTTCATCACTTCAACCGCAAGGCACTGGCGCGGCAGCGACGCAGCCCGATTGCGCAACTGCTCAAGGGCTCGCCGTGGGTGCTGAAGGCGTACCAGCTCGACATGGACTGTCCGCCAGGGCCCGACGATTACATCGACGAACAGTGCACGACGCTCCTGGCCGAGCACGGCAGTGACCGGTTGCGTCCTCATACGCTGCACATCGATTTCTCCACCGACGCCCAGCCCGGCGTGAGCCCTGACGGGGTCGAACGTCATGAATGCCGCCTGAGCGTGGCCGAACTGGCGAGAACATCTCTGGACCCTGCCACCTTTCTCGGGCTGATGCGGAGCATGGAAGCGGACCGCCCGCTGCACCCGGACACGCCGGAATTGACCCTGAAAAAACTGATCCGGCTGATCACGCAATCCACATGGACCGAGGACTACCAAGGGCTGCTCAACACGTTCTGGGCAAAACACGAACGCACCTATCACCTGCTCGCCAGGTGCTCGTTCATCGACGGGCTGTGCCAACTGCGCAGCCAGCGCCGGATCAGCGCTGATGGCTACCGGCTCGCTCTGGATACGCTGGGGCTGAGTACGTTTCCCGACAGCCTTGCGAGCCTGGATGCCGAGAGCGTTGCCCGGCTCTCGGTGGTTGGCTTGGTGGAGCTGAACGGCCGGACCGTTCCGGGCATTTTTCAGCTCAAATCCAGAAACACCGACCACTGCTACCTCCACGTTTTGGGGGAAGAGCCGCAGTGCATTGAATACATCAGCGCCGATGCGCCATGGCGCGAACCGCCGTTGCTTGACGCGTTGAATCGCTCGCCCTGGCACAGAAGCTATCTCGACGCCGTCCCCCGTATCGACCACGCTACCGGTCTGGGCCTGCGCGACTGCAGCGGCGATGTGTTTCGTGCGCTGACATTGGCGCAACAGGCCTTTGTGGCCGAGTGCCTGAAACCGGAGGGACTTGATGCGGCCGACAGCGTACTCATGCCGATCCAGCGCAGTCTCAAGCACGTTGCTGCACTGGATATCTGGGACGAACACGCCGATATCCGCTCGCGAATTCCCGTCGCGTTGCAGACCGCCAACCACATGATGAAGCGCTGGCTCAACGACAATTACGCGCTGGATGCGAACCCGGATCAGGTGTTCATCCGTTACCTGCCCGGATCATCCACCACACCCTTGGGCCACGCGCGAGCACCGGTGACAGAAGTTCGCGCGCCCAGCCTGTTGCCGGTCGCGCTGGATCAGGCGCTGGTGGACAACTACCGCGTCGAGCACCCGGTGGGCTATATCGATGAAGGCGGGCGGACAGCGGTGTACATCGACCGCACCTCAAAGGGTCAATGGTCTGCGATAAACGAGGTGCCCATCGGCGCCGAAACCATCGAACAGCACATCCGGGACATCGATTTTCTGGGGGTCATGACGCAGCAGCTGCAACGCTTCTGGGACCGACAGGGCACCGAGGTCGAACGTTCGCTGCGCCAGACATTCGTGGGTCAGGCGCTGGTGAGTCTGAAACGCGGAACGCTGTCGCGTGCCGGCTTTGACCTGCTCACTCAGGTGCTGGAGGACTCAGAAACCGAACCCCGAGAACGCAGCACACAGTGGTCGGCACTGGGATTTCACTTACAGCGATCGCTGCTACCGAGCACGCATTGCGATGGCTGCATCGGGCTGCTGGTCTTCAGCCACGACCAAAACCCGGGGCGTGTCCTGTATCAGCCCGGGCAGGAGGAGCCCTTCATCGAGTTCCAGCACCGCGATGAGCTTGTCGCGCACCTGGCCCGCGCCGCCGCCGACGCGCAGTGGCGCCAGACGTTGCTTCGTTACGTGCCGCTGAGCCAGCACGCGCGCCTGGACTATATCCTTACGCTCTGGGGCCAGGTGCGCGCAGCGCCCAAACCGCTGTCGGACTTGCGACCATGGCTGAATGCGCTTTATCACGAAGACGTTCATCAGGCCCAGGCGAGGGAATTCTGCGAACATCCGCTGACGCTCTCGCCGTTCGTGTTCATGTGCCAGGTCATGCGCCGCAACTCACTGGATGACGCGCAGGACAGCGTGACGACATCCGCGCAGGTGTCATTGCGCGAGTGGAGCAAACGGCTTAACCACCTGCAACTCATGCTCGCGCCGCTTTCAGTGCTGTTGTCGCCCGCCGCCGTCGCATCGATGGTCACCGCTGCCGGCACGCTCTATCTGGATGCTCGCGCGGCGAACCTGCCGGGCAATCGAGACAAGGAAAAACGGCAGCTGCTGCTGAGTGCCCTGTCATTGGGCCTTTTGCAAACCGGTGTCCTGACGCCAGGTCTGTTACGGGCGTTTCGGACCTTCACTACGACGAGCAAAGCCGCAGCGCCCCTGGCATCGGTCAGCCAACGAAGCTTCAGCACCTTGCTGCAACGCTCCATGCGGGGGCGCAGGACGCAACTGGAGCGCTTCTTCTCCAGCGGCAGCCTGCTCAAAACCTGGACGATTCCGGGTTCCGGCCACTTCGCCACGCTGCCGGTGAAGGCCTGGAAACTGGAAGGCAAGTTTCTGCTGTGGACCTCGGAACGGGCCCAGGCCAGAACGCTGGTGGTCAGCACCCACGGCTATTACCTGCCATGGAGCAAAACCGCCGCGATACCCAATGGCACCGAACTGCGCACCTACGCGCCCCACGGATTCGAGTTGGTGGACCCTCGCCTGCACCGGGTCGTGAGCCAGAACATTCAGCCGTTTTCGCTGCTCAAGGCTGGCGAAAACATGCCGGGGCCGGCTTCCAGTCAACTGCCGGCCTGGCAACTGACCCACAAGGCGCTGGCGGGCACGTCACAACTGGGCAAGGTAAAAAACTACACGCTGGGCAAGTTTCAAAGTGAGCGCTACGAAAGCTATCGCGACATCAGCAACGTGGTCCGGTATTCGAACGCGTCACCGTTTTACGGCCAACTGATGTCCACGCCGATGGATGTCCTGACGGTGAGAAACCGCTTCGGCACCCGCAACCCGTCGCTGGAAACCCTGTTCGGCGCACTGGCCCGGCAAGGCATTCATTACGATCACATCCTGCTCCTGCACTGCCGCTGCTCGGCGGTCAGTTCAGCGCTGGGTCGGGCCCCGGCTTTCAAGGCGCCGGGAGGCAGCGTCCCGATCAGCCCGTGAACTGCCCGCCCGAAGGCGCGACAGGTCATGGCGCCCACGGTGTTGGCACGCTAGCATGCGCAATCGTCTGAAATGCCCTGAAACCGGATCGGTCATGCCCCTTCGCTCGACGCTCGACTCGCCACGTGCCGACATTTGCCCTGTCTGCGGTTTCAGTAACCGCTGCACCCTGGCGGACCCGCGCACGGCAGCCAACCCCTGCTGGTGCTTTTCTGCGCAGATCGACCCGGCGGTGCTCGCATCGCTGCCGCAAGCGCTACGCAATGCCGCGTGCCTGTGTCCACGCTGCGCGGGTGTGTCCCAAGCCGAGCCCGCGGACAATGCCTTGCCCGTCAACATCGCTCCTGCCGACTGACACCCATTACGCCATGCGCCTCGACCGTTTTCTCAGCAACCTGCCCCGTTTCAACCGCAAGGACGTCCGGTTTGCGCTGACGGCTGGCCGCGTGAAAGTCGATGGCCAGACCGTCGCCGACCCTCACCACGACGTGCGTGAATTCAGCTGCGTGATGTTCGATGACGAGGTGCTGCAGGCCGGCAAAGCGTCGCGCTATTTCATGCTGCACAAGCCACCGGGCTGCGTCAGCGCCACGGTCGACGCCCAACACCCAACCGTGCTTGATCTGCTGGACGAGCCCGACAAGCACGAACTGCACATCGCCGGGCGACTGGATTACAACACCTCGGGCCTGATGCTCATCACCAATGACGGGCAGTGGTCGCGACGCCTGACGCAACCGGCGACGAAACTGCCGAAGGTTTATTACGTCGAGACCGAGCAGGCCATCGGCGCGCACTACGCCGCGAAATTCGCCGAGGGCTTCTACTTCGCCTTCGAAAACCTCACCACCCAACCGGCGCAGTTAACGGTGCTCGACACCCATCACGCGCGGCTGAGCATCGTCGAAGGACGCTACCACCAGGTCAAACGGATGTTCGGTCATTTCGACAACAAAGTGCTGAATCTGCACCGCGAAAGCATGGGGCCGCTGACGCTGGACCCCGAGCTGGAGCCCGGGCAATACCGGGCGTTGAGCACCGCTGAAATTTCGCTGATCTGACGTTCGTTGCCCGCCCTGCCGAACAGCTTGGCAATGTACGAATGGCACTTGCGGCATCCCCCGTCGCCTGCTTGACTCCAATCGTCGGTTCGCCTGTGACTGACGAGTCATGCACCATTCCAAGAAACCTTTCGCCGTGCTGGCCACTGTCCTGGCCGCGCCGTCGGCGAATCGCCCGCCAATAACAATACCTGTCGAACAGATCGTTCGGATCGACATGGGCCTTTTACAAGGCAAATGCCTACCTGTCACGAGACACGTGCAACCTGATTGCGCGCACACCTGTTCACGTCAGGAGACACACTATGAGGCCAGAAATCGCTGTGCTTGATCTACAGGGCCAGTTTCGGGTTTACACGGAGTTCTATCGCGCAGACGCCGCAGAAAAGACCATCATCATGGTCAACGGCTCACTGGCCACGACTGCATCGTTCGCACAAACCGTTCGCAACCTGCACCCGCAGTTCAATGTGGTGCTCTACGACCCACCCTACGCCGGCAAATCCAAGCCGCATAACCTGCATGAAAAGCCGCTGACCAATGGGGTCGAAGGGCAGATCCTGCTGGAGCTGATCGACCACTTCAACGCCGAGCACATCATGTCGTTTTCGTGGGGTGGCGCGGCCGCGCTGGTGGCGTTGGCGCACAGGCCCAAGCGCATTGAAAGGGCTGTGATCAGTTCGTTCACGGCGGTCATCAATAACCCCCTGCGCGACTACCTCGAACGCGGCGTCCAGCACTTTGGCGCGTTTGACCGGTACGAAGTGGGCAACCTGATCAACAGCACCCTCGGCAAACACCTGCCGCCGTTGTTCAAGCGCTTCAACCACAAACACGTCAGCTCCCTGGACCTGCACGAGTACGCACAGATGCACCACCACATCAACCACGTGCTGCAAATCGATGCACCGGGGCAGCTTAAATTGGCAAAGCGCATCAACGTGCCGGTGCTGTTCATGAACGGTGAGTGGGACGAATACACCGCGGCCCCCGACGCCCGGCTGTTCGCCAACCATGTGCGCGAATGCCACTTCAGCACCATCCAGTCCGCCGGGCACTTTCTGGACATGGAAAACAAAGCCGCGTCCCTGGACTCGAAAAACGCGCTGCTGAGCTTTCTGAAAACCGCCCCCGAGCCTCGCCGATCCCAGTACCGACAGGAACAGCGCCACCCGGCATTCGCCCTCTGATGATGATCACCCGCAAGGGCCCCACGCGTCGGCGTTCGCCCCACAGCCGCCGTCGCGCCGGTCTCTGCCTTTGCGTCCGTGCCGCTGAAACTTGCCAGCTTCGCAAATTAGCGCTTCATTTAAAGCACCGCTTCTGGTACAAAGTCAGCCGCTCCAAAAGCGTGACAAGCGGGTGTCGTATAATGGCATTACTCCAGCTTCCCAAGCTGATAACGAGGGTTCGATTCCCTTCACCCGCTCCAATCTATTCAAGGCTTCCAGCGGTACCGATGTGACCATGCAATGCGGGTGACAGTGACTGAATCTGGAAATGTTTGCGCAACAGCGCAACACACAAATCTCCTCCCCTGCCCCCTCCAATGCCGTGTCGGCTTTTCATGTTGCCCCTTCTATTCGAAGCCTTCGGCAACATCAGATCGCGTCTGTCTCCAGCGCACGACCTCTTCTGGCTGTCGATTGACCCTGAACATTTGCTCGCTACAACGGGTGTACTGCGCAGCAGCGCATATCTCTCGTATACTTCGGCAAAGTTTTTGAGTGATTGACCGTGACGCGACCTATTGCAATTCCCTCCGACAAATTGGCCGAACTGGCCTATCAAACGCTGCGCCGGATGATCCTGGAAAAGGTTCTGCGCACCGGCGGTCCTGTCGTCGAAGGTCGCTTGGTCGAGGAACTGAATATCTCCCGCACACCTCTTCGCGAGGCATTGCTGCGACTGGAAGGCGAGGGATTGCTGGTGCGCAGCGGCGGTCGCTCCTATTCGGTGCGGTATGTCAGCGCGCAGGAATACTTTCAGACCATGAAGGTTCGGGAGTTGCTGGAGATGGAGGCGATCGGACTGGCCATGGGCAAGATTGACCACCGCCAGATCGAGCAGTTGATCAAGAAACTCAAATCACTGGGCAAGGGCCAGCAGGAACCGGCGCACTGGCAGATCGATGATCAAGTGCACACCATGTATGCCCATGCATCAGGCAACCCGGTCCTGGCCCGGCTGATTGAACAAGTGCGCACCCACAGTCGCCTTTTCGAACTGGTCAGCCCGTTCAACCGAATCGAAGAGGACCGGGCCGAGCACCTAGCCATCCTCGAAGCCTACCTGGCGGGCGACGTCGACGCCGCCCGTGCCAGTGTGCGTAACCACCTGCAAAACCTGCGCTTGTTTGTGCTTGACCGGATCAGCTAGAGCGCTCGCAAAGCCTGCCCCCCGGCGACGTCTTTTCAGGCGGGGGCAAGCACATCATTGAGCGTAATCGCGATGGTCTGGGTGGCGATTCGCAAATCCTCTAGGACGATGCGCTCGTCGGCACGATGCCCGTTCGCCTCCAACAGGCTGCGTGGACCCGCGCCGTAGATAACGGTCGGCACGCCAGCCTCGCAGTACAAACGCGCGTCGGTGTACAGCGGAACGCCCTCGGTGGGGATGTCCATCCCCAAGGTCTGTTTTGCGGCGCTTTGCAATGCAAGCGTCAGACGCTCGGCACCGTCGAGCATGTACAGCGGCGACGTCACCAGAATTTCCCGCACGTGAGCCGTGATGCCCGGTAACCCGTCGACTGCAGAAGCTATCAGCGTCTTGAGCTCATGCAGCACGGTCTGTGCTTTCTCTTCCGGAATGACGCGTCGATCAAGCCGCAGGGTGACGCGGTCGGGCACGACGTTGGTATTGATACCACCCTCGATCAAGCCGACCACCAGGGTGGGATGCTCAATGCCCGGTGTCTGTGAGCGAGTGTGAACCAGCGTGTCGCGATAGGCGTACAGCGCCGTCAGTAACGTGTTTATGGCCTCCATCGCATCATGACCGGTGTCTGGCCGGGCGGCGTGTGCCGACTTGCCGCGCACAACGACCTCAAGGTGGATCGCGCCGTTGTGCGCGGTGGTGATTGCATAGCTGAAACCCGCGCAAATGGCGTAATCGGGCTTCACGATGCCGTTCTTCAACAGCCATGCCGGGCCGATCAAACCGCCCGTTTCCTCGTCATACGTCAGGTGCAGCTCCACTGTGCCCGCCAACTGCGCACCCGATTCGATCAACGCCTTGAGGGCGAACGCGTAGGTTGCAAAATCGGACTTGGAAACAGCGGCCCCGCGCCCATACATCATGCCGTCGCGAATGAGTGCGCCGTACGGATCGGCAGTCCAGCCTTCACCCGGCGGAACCACGTCGCCGTGCGCGTTCAGGGCGATGATCGGGCCGTCGCCAAAGCGATGCCGAACCACCAGATTGGTGGCGCTGAGCATACCGGCGGCCGTGACTTCCTCCTGCGGCACGCTGTAGCGCTCAACGACAAACCCCAACGCTTCCAGCGCAAGCGCCGTGACTTCGGCGTGCTCGGCACAGTCGCCGGCCGGGTTGTCGGAAGGACGTCGCACAAGGTCCGCGAGGAACTCGATCTGGCTCGGGAAAAGGGCGTCGACTGCTGTGCACAGCTGCGCGGATGAAACCGTCTGGCTCATGAAATTGTCCTTGGAATGAGATTAATGACGCAGGATCTTGCCGACGAATGCTCGGGTGCGTTGTTCGTTCGGCGCGTCGAAAATGACCTGCGGCGAGCCGACTTCGACGACGAGGCCGTCCGCCATGAAAACGACCTTGGAGGAGATTTCCCGCACGAAGCTCATTTCGTGGGACACGATAAACATCGTCATGCCCTCACCCGCCAGCTCACGGATGGTGTCCAGCACCTCGTTGACCAGTTCCGGGTCGAGCGCGGCAGTCACCTCATCGAGCAGCAGCACCTTGGGCTTGACTGCCAACGCACGGGCAATCGCCACGCGCTGCTGCTGACCGCCCGACAACTCGTCGGGATAGGCCTTGAGTCGATGCCCCAGCCCGACCCGGTTCAGCAGCCGGATCGCGTCGGCTTCGACTTCCTGCCTGGGCCAGCCTTTGATTTTGGTGGGCGTGATCATGACGTTCTCCAGCACGGTCATGTTCTGGAACAGGTTGTACTGCTGAAACACGATGGCAATGTCCGCGCGCAAGCCACGAACGCTGGCTTTGTTGCCGTAGTCCACCGCCTGCCCCTCCAGCCGGACGCTGCCGGAGACCGGTGGCAGCAAGCCCATCAGTACACGCAGCAGCGTGCTTTTGCCCGAGCCTGAAGGGCCGATCAGGCTGACAATCTCACCTTTCTCTACCGACAGATTGATGTGTTCCAGAACGCTTTGTGCGCCGTACGACGCCTTGAGCTCAACGATTTCGAGTTGCGGCAAGTGTTCTCTCCAGGCGCTTACCAAAGCGCGACAACGGGTAAGAAAGCGCGAAGTACAGGATCAATATCGTTCCGTACACGAGTGCCGCCGAGAAGCCTTTACTGGTCAGCACATTGCTGGCGGACGTCATCTCCATTACCCCGATCTGCGAAGCCAGCGCAGTGTCCTTGATAAACATCACGAAGAAGCTGAACGTCGGAGGCACGATAATCCGCCAGCCCTGAGGCACGATGACGTACCGCAGGGTTTCCAGGTAATTGAAATTGAGGGTCTGCGCCGCCTCCCATTGATTGCGGTGCACGGACTCCAGCCCGCTGCGGATGATCTCCCCCAGGTACGCCGCCGCGATCAGGCACACGCTGACCAGTGCTACCGAAAATGTCGAAAGGCCCAGCTTCGACGTCTGGCTGGCGAAAAACACCAACATCAACGTGATCAGGAACGGGATCCGCCGGAAGAGAAAGCAGTACAGATAGGCCAGTGCCCGCAGTGGCGCCATGGCCGGTGATCGAGTCAGGCGCACAACGGCAATCAGGAACCCGAAGAGGAACCCGGCGAGGCAGCCAACGACCGAGAGCACGAACGTGGCGAGCAGGCCCTTGAGCAACAACAGAACGTTGTAATAAGAGAACAGCTGCACGAGTTCAGCCATATGAGCGTCGGACATCAGAAAGCCTTCAGCTTGGCGCGGAAGACGTAACGCCCAACCGCTGCCAGCATCAATGTCGCGATCAAGGTAATGACGATGTACAGAACGGCGGCGATCGAAAAGGCTTCCACCGACAGATACGTCTGCGAACTGAGATTGAAACTGCGCCCGGTGAGTTCTTCAACGCCAAAGATCGAGGCCATCGATGTCCCAAGCGTCATGACGATGAACTGATTGGATAACGGCGCAAACATCACTTTCAGCACGTGCGGCAGGATCACGTAACGCACGATCTGCACGCTGGAAAAACCCATCACTTCAGCCGCCTCAATCTCCATCCTTCGCACGGAGTCAAAGCCTGCGCGCTGGATCTCGCACAGGTAGGCCCCGGCATTGAAGGTTGCGCCAATCAGCACTGCAGTGAAGGGAGACAGGGTGATGCCGACTTCAGGCAGGGCGAAAAACAGAAAGTAAATCTGCACAAGCTGGGGCGTGTTGGTGGCAAAAATCACGTACCCGTTGACCACCCTGCGCAGCCAGCGCGGCCCGTACCGCAGCACGGAGGCGCACACCAGCCCGACGATCATGCCCAACGCAAACGCTGACACCGCTATTTGCAGGCTGATCCAGGCGCCGCCCAGCAGGTAGGGCCACTGCTCAAGCAGCGGTTCAAAATTCAGATTCATTCAGGGAAAGTTCCTGCCGGTCTACGCGGCGCGCCTGCTCCATCAGGCGCGCACCGTCATTGCTGTCGTTGAATTACTGAGCCGTCGGCGAGGTGGTTGGGTCGTGCAACATGGCGCTGCCGAACCATTTCTTCCAGCTTGCTGCAATGAAGCCCGACGAATGCAATGTAGCCAGCTCGGTGTTCAAGCGAGCGGCCAAGGCCGTGTTGCCCTTCTGGATGCCGATGCAGTCGTAGTCCACTTCGATGGGCGCGTCGACGACCTTCCACTTAGTGGGGTAGTTCTTGGTGTAGCTGAGCATGAAGTCCAGCACATCGATCAGTGCGTCGGCCCGGCCTTGGGAAATCGCACGAACGGCATCCGGGTAGTTGTCGAGAATCAGCAACTGCGCTTTAGGCAGTTTTTCCTGAATCAGTTTGATGGGCGTCGTGCCCCGCACCTGGACCAGGCGCACCGCCGGGTCGTTGAGCTGAGTCCATTCGGTATAAGGCTTGCCTTCGGTGGTCAGAACGCCCAGCACCTCGGTGTTCACCGGGTTAGTGAAGTCCACCACCTTGAGCCGGTCAGCATTGCGTGTCATGCCTCCCATGACCGCGTCGATTTTGTCCGCCATGAGGAACGGCACACGGTCATTGGAACCGATGGGCACGATTTCCAGCTTTACGCCCAATGAATCGGCGATCTTCTGCGCAACAGTGACATCAAAGCCGTCGATGTTGTTCTGGGCGTCATACACCCCAAGCGGCGGCAGGTTTGGATTGACGCCGAAGATGATTTTCTTTGAAGCCATGATCTCATCAAGGGAGCGCGCGCTGGCGTCCATGGCGCCGAGGAGCGCACAAGCAACGATCCCTGCGGTGAACAAACGGCTCAGCGTAGACGGTGATCTCATATCTGTTGCTCCGGGAAGATGCTTCTGGCTCAAGGAAAAATACCGGCCGAGAAGTGCAAAAATCTATCGTTCGAGTATTTTGCGTATACCGAACATATACGATAGCATGACGAATCGCTTGTCAAGCAGCCCCTTGCCAAAGGCCCGATCAACCATGAGTACCGTCATGCAAGATGTACACCGCGGCGTGACCGTCGACTTCCGCTTCGATGGCAGCGCTTACACCGCACTGGCCGGGCAAAGCGTTGCGGCGGCGCTTTTCGCCAGCGGCGTGAAGGTGTTACGCGCAAGCCCAAGAGCACAACAACCCAGGGGCATGTTTTGCCTGATGGGCTCGTGTCAGGAATGCCTGGTAATGGTGGATGGACGTCGCGTGCTGGCGTGTCAGACCCCTGTCACGCAGGGCCTCAGCATTTCGGTGGTGCCGCAGGCTCATGCCCATGACTGACTTCGACCTCATCGTGCTGGGCGCGGGGCCTGCAGGCATCAATGCAGCACTGGCGGCTTCGGGCGCCGGGTTGAGCGTCGCGATCGTCGATGAAAACGGCGCGGCGGGTGGACAGGTCTACCGGGCGCCCGCCGTTTTTGACGCCTCGGACGACAGCCCTGAAGCCACCGCCGGCCATGCACTGCGCGCCGCGCTGGACAAGAGTGCGGTCAAAACCTACTTCGGGTATTCGGCATGGGCCGTCACCGCTGACTTCCAGGTAGACGCCGTTGGCCCGGCCGGCCCGATCTGCATCCGCTCCACAGCCTTGATCGTTGCCGCAGGCACCACTGAACGCGTCGTGCCCTTTGAAGGCTGGACCACACCGGGGGTGATCGGGCTGGCCGCCGCAACCATCCTGCTCAAATCGCAAAAAGTCCTGCCGGGCAAAACCACCCTGGTGGCCGGGTGCGGCCCCTTATTGGCCGCCGTCGCGGCGGGCATCCTCAAAGCGGGCGGCACCGTGGCGGGCATTGCAGATCTTGCGAGCCCGGCAGACTGGGCTCGGGCCACACCCGCCCTGTTGTCGCGCCCGGACATCCTTCGCCAGGGCGTCAAGTGGGCGCTGGCGATTCGCCGGGCCAGGGTACCGCTGCACACTCGCCACACCTTGGTCAGCGTCGTGCCGGACGGACCACAATTGCGCGCCGTCCTTGCCCCGTGTGACAGCGCGGGCCGTCCCGTCGCCGGCGCACATAAAAGCCTGCTGGTCGATTGCGTCACAGTGGGCCACGGCTTGACGCCCTCCACCGACATCACTCGCCTGCTGCGTGCCGAGCACCACTATTCCCGTGCATCAGGGGGCTGGGTCGCTAAAACGGATGCCTACGGCCTGACTTCCCGCGAGCGTCTCTATGTGGTGGGAGACGGCGCAGGCATCGCCGGTGCCGCAGCGGCGGCCCATCACGGTGCACTGGCGGGGCTGGCGTGCGCGCTGTTTCAGCTTCCCGACCGGTCCGCACAGCTGGGCGCCGCACTGAAAACCACCCAGACCCTGCATGCGCGCTCCGCCCGTTTTGGTCGATCGATGGCGCGACTGATGGCCTTGCGTCCTGGCCATGTCGACAGCATTTCCCCGGACACCATCGTGTGCCGCTGCGAAGACGTGACCCGCGCCGAGATTGATGCGGCCTGCGACGCAGGTGCGCGTGACGTCAACCAGCTGAAAGCCTGGACGCGCTGCGGAATGGGACCTTGTCAGGGCCGCACCTGTGGCGATGTGGCGGCAGAAATCGTCGCCGCACATCACCACACGGCGCGGGATCAGGTGGGCATTTTCTCTGCGCGCACGCCGCTTCGTCCCCTCTCGGTCGCAGCGCTGACGGGCGATTTCGTCTACGCCGATATCCCCATTCCCAAGGCGGCTCCGCTGTGAACAAAGCCCATTCAACCACTCATGGATTCGATGTCTGCGTTGTCGGCGGCGGCGTCATGGGTTGCACCACCGCGCTGTTTCTGGCGCGCGCCGGCATGCGTGTGGTGCTGGTCGAACGCGACGCGCTCTGCCGCGGTGCATCGGGCGTCAATGCCGGCACGCTGACGTTGCACATGACCCGCGCCGCGTTGGTGCCCTATGCCATCAAGGCCTGGGACATGTGGATGCAGACCGACACGTGGCTGGGGCATGGTGTACTGGCGACCGCAGCGCCCGGATTGTCGCTGGCGTATACCCCTGGCGAGCAGGAAATCCTCAAGGCCCGAGCCGCTGCCCGTCGTGAGTACGGTGCGCACATCGACATGCTCAGCCCCGCCCAGGCGCGCACCATTGAGCCTGGCCTGAGCGATCAGGTACTGGAAGCCGCCTACTGCGCAACCGATGGCTTTGCCAGTGCCTACCTGACCGGACGCGCTTATCACGCTGCGTTGACAGAGGCCGGCGTGCGCATCGTCGAGCAAACGCCCGTCACCCGTATCGAGCGCACTCAGGGTGGCTATCAAATCCACAGCCAAGTGGCAGACAGCCAATTCCAGGCCTCCCGGCTGGTCATGGCAGGCGGCGTCTGGCTTGAGCCGCTGCTGGAAATGCTCGGCCTGCACATCCCGGTAAAAACCCTGGTCAACCAACTGATCGTCACTGAGCGCATGCCCACTGTGATGCGTTCGGTGCTCAGCATCGCCAGCGGTTTGCTGTCGATGAAGCAATTTGCCAACGGTAGCGTGCTGATCGGAGGGGGCTGGCAAGGCATCGGTGATCGCCAGCGCGGCGGGGTCGAGACAATCCCCAAGAACCTGATCGGCAACCTGCGCCTGGCCCAGCACGTCATTCCCGAGCTGGCCAATGCCCGCGTGGCGCGCATCTGGCTTGGGCTGGAATCGGAAACCGCCGATGCCATGCCGATGATCGGGGCCCTCCCCGGCCTCGACAATGCCTACGTCATCGGCTGCGTGCATTCGGGCTATACCAGCGGCCCGTACATGGGCAAGTTGCTTGCCCAACACATGCTGGGGGAAACCACAGAACTGCCTCTTTTCGATCCGGCTCGATTGCTCCAGACGCCTGCCGCCACTGCCCCGAACACGTGAGACTACTGCCATGATCCCAGCGCATCCAACCCCGTTCAACGGCGTCTACGCCGCCACCCCCTGCCCGCTGGACAACGACGGCCGCCATCTCGATGAAGCAAGCCTGGAACGCTATCTGCGCGAGATTGCATCGGTAGATGGCATTTGCGGTCTGCTGATCAACGGGCATGCCGGTGAAAACGTTGCCCTGTCGCGCAGTGACAAGCGTCGGGTCGTGGAGATTGCCAAGGCGGTCTGCGACGACCGCACGATCCTCGTCGCCGGCGTCAATTGCGAAGACAGCTTTGAGGCTCAGGCCCACACTGACGACGCGAAAAAAGCCGGGGCAGATGTGGTGCTGTTGTTTCCACCCTACTCCTGGTCGTTGTCCACCGACGTCTCGACGGTGTTGACCCACCACCGCATCGCCAACGCCAACGCGCGGATGCCGATGATGCTTTATCAGGCTGGGGTGGGCACCGGCGGCATGGCCTACACACCCGACATGCTCGACGCGCTTGTCAGGCTGCCGGAAGTGATCGCGGTCAAGGAAGGCAGCTGGGAAACCGCCGCCTACGAAGCCAATCGCCGCCTGATCCATGAAGTTGCCCCGCACGTGGCGGTCATGGCATCGGGCGACGAACACTTGCTGACCTGCTTCATTCTCGGCACCGAGGGCAGCGTGGTCAGCCTCGCGGCAGTCGTACCGGAACTGGTCGTCGCGCTCTACCGGGCCGTGGCCGACAAAAATCTGGCCGAAGCCCAACGCCTGCACGGTTATGTGTATCCGTTGGCCCAGGCGATTTATGGCAAGGCGCCGGGTATGCACGCCACGGCCCGGCTGAAAGCCTGTCTGCACATGCTCGGCCGGTTTCCTGAAGCCGCTGTGCGCCCGCCAGTGCCACTGCTGGATACGCAGCAGTACGCGCACCTTGAAAATGTGCTGAATCACGCCTGCGCATTCAACACCGACACCCTTAAAGCCCGGAGTGCACTATGAGCCTTACCCTGATTCGTGGTGGCCGCATCATCACTGCCGTCGACGATTACGTCGCCGACATCCTGGTGGACGGCGAACAGATCGTCAGCATCGGTCGCCAACTGTCCGTGAGTTCTGACACCCAGGTGATCGATGCGACCGGGATGATGGTGTTTCCAGGTGGCGTCGACTGCCATACCCACATGGAAAACACCTTCGGCCCGTCGGTGACGGCGGACAACTTCGCGTCGGGCACACGCTCAGCGGCCTACGGCGGGACCACCACCATCATCGATTTTGCCTTGCAGTTAAGCGGAACCAGCCCGCTGCAGGCCCTCGAACGGGCGCAGGCCAAAGCGGCCGGCAAGGCCAACATCGATTACGGTTTTCACGTCATCATCACCGAAGTGGACGCTCAGGTACTGGCCGACATGCAGCACGCCATTCGCCATGAAGGGGTCTCCAGCTTCAAGATGTTCATGGCCTACCCGGGCACCGTGATGTCCGACGATGCCTCGATTTTCCAGGCCATGCGCATGGTCGGGCAGCATGGCGGCATGATCGCGCTGCACGCTGAAAACGGCACGGTCGTCGACCTGCTCATTCGCGAAGCCATCGCCAAGGGTCATACCTCACCCCGCCACCATGCATTGACCCGTCCGGCGATACTCGAGGGTGAAGCCACGCACCGCGGCATCAAGCTGGCCGAGTTGGCCGAAGCGCCGGTGTATTTCGTCCATTTGTCGGCCAAGGAAGCGCTCAAGCACGTAATCGAAGCACGCGACCTGGGCATCCCGGTCTTCGCGGAGACCTGCCCGCATTATCTGTTCTTCGACGAATCGTCTTACGCAGAGACCGACGAGCAGGACAGTTACGAACACGCACGCTTCGTCATGAGTCCGCCCCTGCGCTCCAAGGATTCACAAAATGCGTTGTGGACGGCCTTGAAGACTGACGACCTGCAACTGGTGTCAACCGATCACTGTCCTTACTGCCTCAAGGAAGGACACCTGGGCAAGGTCAATCAGAAACCGCTCGGCCGTGACGACTTCTCGCAAATACCCAACGGCGTGCCAGGCGTCGAAACCCGCATGACCGTCGTCTATGACGGCGGCGTGCGCACCGGCCGCATCTCGCTCAATCGCTTCGTCGAATTGATGTCCACCGCGCCCGCCAAACTGTTCGGGCTGTTCCCACGCAAAGGCACGATCGCCGTGGGCAGCGATGCCGATCTGGTCATATTCGACCCGAATGAAGCGCACACCATCAGCGCCAAAACACAGCACAGCGACTGCGATTTCACGTTGTTCGAAGGCCACCGTGTCCACGGGCGGGTCAAGAAGGTGCTGCTGCGTGGCCGTTTATTGGTCGATGGCGACCACTGGGTCGGCAACACAGGCCAAGGCCAGTTCATGGCCCGCGGCGAGCTGGGCAAGTACTGGTAAACGACATCCGGGGGCAGCGTCGATCATGGGCATCTATGAGTACCAATGTGAACAGTGCGGTGTATTCGAAGAAAGGCGCGCCATGGACGATCGCAACGAGCCTGCCCATTGCGGGAAATGCGGCGCCCTTTGCCTGAGGGTCCTTAACCTGCGGCCGACGTTGCTCACGCATCGCGTGGCGCGGTTAGATCCTGACAAGCCGCCCGCCCCAGCGTCCCACGGCAAGGGCTGTTCGTGTTGTTGACCGGAAGGCGCTGAACTGAGTGGACCGCAGGAGGCACCTTCGACGGCGCCATCAAAACCTCAAGCCGGGGCCCTATTCAGGCCCCGGCAGAGCGTTCGCGTTTAGTCGCTTTCAGGCCAATCCTCATCCGGCACGTCACTGATATCGCCGTTCTCAACCCCATCGATTTCGTACTGGGTCAGGTAGTCGCCGAGCAGATCGCCGAAGTGGTCTTGCTGGGTCTGTCGCTTGCCTTCGGCGATCAGGCCCGGCAGCAAGAGGGCTACGGCGCCGACGCCCGCAGCGAAGGTGCCGAGCAGTCCGGCCAGCGGGGCCACGGCGGCGCGGAGTGCGAGGTTGCCAAGAACGCCTGAGCCGCCCTCTATCGCCGATGCCAGGCCCGACAATGTCGCCAGTGCGCCTGAGGTGATGCTGATGCCGCCGCCGACCGCGTCGCCTTTGCGAATCGACTGAACCCCGTCAAAGATGCCGTACGCGCCCGCAACGATACCGGCCAGGCCGCCGATGCCTTTGGCCGTGCTTTCAAGGGTGTCGACGGTGTTGGTCAACGACTTGATCGGGTCGTCGAAGAACGCTTTGATTTTGGGATCAAGGACCGTGCCGGCGTTTTTCAGGTAGCTCTTGAGGTTCTTGGCCCCGCCCTCGGTGAGCAGGGTCGTGGTCAGCACCGATCCCGTGGTGATGTCGATGATGTTTCGTTCGGTCAGCTTGCCGCCGCTCTGAGCACCTTTGGCGATGGTCACGCCGGCCATGAAGATGCCGCTGATGCCGTGCAGCACGCCTTTGTCAGAGAGATTCTTGAGGTCTGGGTTGAGCCAGGACGACTTCAACTCCGCCAGCGACTTGGTGCCTTGGCGCAGAATGTCCCAGTCCGAGCGGATGCCTGCGACGATCTGGTCCGCCGTTGCAACGGTGCCATCCTGGTTGGTGACCAGCTCGGGGTTGGACTTGATCAGCGCTTCGGCCATCGCCCGGACTTTCGCTTCATCGAGCTCTTCACCGCCATTGATGCCCAAGGCTTCTTTGAGGTCATCGAAGGTGCCGTCCTTCATGGCGTTGTCGCGGCCGATCCGGCTGAAGTTATCGTTCAACTGCGTGTCGAAGCGGGCGGTGACAGCGGGGTCCAGCGCGGCATTGTAAAGTGCGACCTCCGAGGAGAAGGTGCCGACCGCTTCTTCGAAGGTGCCGGTCTTCATCAGCTCTTCCAGCCGGGTTCCGGACGCCAGCGAGTGCTCGTAGTAGTCCGTGAACGCCTGGGCGTGCTGAGAGGCGCCGACGCCCTTTTGAATCTCTGCCCGATCATTGATGCCGAGCGCTTCCTGATACAGCGTTGCGCTGGAGAAGTACTCGGCCAGCGCGGCCTGCTGATCGGTGCTGCCGTCCTTGGTATGGGTTTCACACAGCGCGTCGAGCGCGGCACCGGACTTGATGTCGTCGTAGTTTTTTTGCACCGCCGCCTTCAAGCCGGGGTCGGCCTCGAACAGCTTGTCCATCTGCGTCGAGCTGCTTTCATTGAGGAATTTGACCACCTCGGGGTCACTTTGCAGCTGATCGATATGGCTGTTGACATCGTCCAGCAACTTGTTCGGATCGGGATGGCTGCCAACGGCGTTGGCGATGGACACCTTGCCGTAGTCATCACCCCACATGCCTGCCGCCGCGCCATCGATGATCAACTGTTGCGCCTTGAGCAGGTCCTGCAGCACCGCCGCCTTCTGTTCGACGGTGTAGTTGCCCGGATTTTCGAAGACGTCCTTGCCCAGCTGTGCGGTGTCGATGCCGGAGACGGCGTTGGCGTTCGCCACCTGGTTGAGGAACAGCAGCGCATCCCCGGCCGTTTTGGGGCTGCTGGACTTCAGCCAGTTCTGGATGTCGCTCTTGCCGAGCTTGCCGTCAGGCTTGCTCTCCAATGGCTTGCCGCTGGTTTCAAGATTTTCGAACGCGCCCGGCTGCAGCCAAAAGGTAATGGCCTGCTTCAGGTCGTCGCTGACGTGCGGGTTTTCATCCAGATATTTCTGCAAGGCCTCGCGGGTCAGGTTTTTGCCGCTGCCGGTTTTGCTGCTGATGTCATCGAAGTTTTCCATCAGTAGCGCCGAATGTTTGGCCAGCTCGATGGAGGTAGCGTCTGCCTTCGGCGAGGCTTTCAGGAAATCTTTATAAGCACCGACGTCTTCGGCTTTGAAGGCAACAGGGCGCAACCACGCGTTCAGGTCGTTATTGCTGATTTTGCCGTCGGCCTTGTTGTTGTGTGCCTTGGTATCCAGCAGGTCGAAAAAGCCTTTGTTGTCGAGCAGGAATTGAGCAGCCTTGCGATCTTCCGGGCTGCGATTTTCGTCGGCAGCGTACTTCCTCAAATCCTTATCGCTGACGATGCTGTCGGAGCCGTTCCAGTTGTCCCAGCGCTCGCGGATCGTCTCGATGGTCTCGCGGTTCTGCTCGTAGAACCCGCTTTGGTAGCCCTCCTGTTCCCAGGTCTGGGCATCTGACTGGGCACCGTCCACCGCGTGCTGCACGACTTTTAGTGCCGTGGCACCCAGGGACGGCGAACCTTCTTTGTCAGCGGGCGTTCCGGGCGCGGTCTTCTTGTCGCTGACGGGCTTGCGGGCAACGCCGAGGATTTTTTCAAAGCGCTGGCCTGCTTCCAGGGCGGCGGATTTGCTTTCTGCCGAGCGGGGATTGCTGTCGATACGCATGGGACGTCCTCCTGAAAATGGCGCCGATGGCGCGGGGGACGTCAACTATTGCGGCTACGCGTGACAGGGGGATGACGTGTGGCGAGTATCCTGCCGTCACCCGACGCAAATGCGCGCCCGATAGCAAAAGGATCACGGCTGAACACGAACCATCGCCAAAACGGGATCCCCAGTGTTGATCATTGTCAGGCGACAACCTAGAATTCCCCGTACGCCAATGACGCATAGCAGGGACTGCATGATCTTCATCGAAACACCGGTTTTCACCGCTCAGCTCAAGGATCATTTGGATGATGAAGAATACAGGGCACTACAAGGACATCTTGCTGAACAGCCTCAGTGCGGCGCTTTGATTGAGGGAACAGGAGGGTTGAGAAAGGTACGCTGGGCAGCGAACGGCAAGGGAAAACGTGGAGGCGTCCGCGTGATTTACTATCACCTCAGCGCCGCCTATCAGATCCGAATGCTACTGATCTACCGGAAAGGCATCCTGGATTCCTTGACCGACGACCAGAAGGCGCAGCTTCGCGCTATCAACAAAGGGTGGAAATGATGGACAAAGATCTTTTTGGTCGTCTGGTGGAAAGCATGACGCAGATGGATGAGATCGCGCGGGGGGAGCGTCAACCGTCTCGTGAATTCCATATCGACGCGTTCCAGGTAAAGGCGATTCGTCTCGCAACCGGGCTGTCCCAGGCAAGCTTTGCCAAGCGCATTGATGTTGCCGTAGGCACGCTTCGTAACTGGGAACAGGGGCGCCGCGAGCCAGAGGGACCTGCCCGTGCGTTGCTCAGAGCGATTCACAACGATCCGGAACATGTGCTTGCTGCATTGAGTTAGGGGCCAGAAGATCCACGCATCATGGGTGCATTGCCCTCCCCGGCAGAGCACAAAAAAACCGGCCTCTTCAGAGCCGGTTTTTTATGGGTCGGATGTCCATCCGAACCCGGCATGCAATCAGCGGTTACCGATGACTGCGTTTGTGCCGTTTGTTCTTGGAGCTGTGGCCATCGCTGCCACCAAGGTTGTTGCCGACCGCGCCGCCCGCTGCGCCGCCCAGGCCTGCGCCGATGGTGGCGCCGGTCGAGCCGCCAAGCTGGTTACCAATCAATGAACCACCGGCTGAACCGAGCCCGCCACCCACCGCACCTTGCACACGATTGCCGTTCTTGGCGCCTACCGCGCCGCCGGCTGCCCCGCCAAGACCTGCACCGACTGCCGCGGCGGTGCTGCCGCCCATTTGCTGACCCAGCACGTTACCCAACGCACCGCCCAGGCCGCCGCCTACTGCTGCCGTGCCATCGCCCGCAGCAAAAGCCGCCTGGGACATCGCGAGGGTCAAGGCTAAAACGGAAAGTGTACTGCGCATGATGACGATCTCTATTGAGGTTGATGGCATTCTGCTTCCTTACGTCGGACAGGGCAATGCGCGTCTGAATTCACCGATGTCCGGTATCAATTCTGAAACACAATGTAAAAAGCCTCGGCAATACCGAGGCTCTAACTGTCGCCCCGCTCATCGGCGGGCGCGTGTTTCAGGTGCCGCGCGTTCCTTGAAGCCCGGGAGCGCAGCGGCGAATGCCATCGCTTCCTCTTTGGTGCCGAACGACCCCAGTCGGTCACTGGGTGTGCAGACCCGCCAGGGGCCGTTATTGACGTTGATCACTTCATAGCCATTGAGGCACATCTTGTTCAGTATCGGCGTGCTCATGGGCACCTCCCGTTATTGTCGTTGTGCAGCGGATATCTGGTTACCTGCGCCCCGCCACGCCTGGCCGGCATGACGACGCGATACATGCTGCGATGGATCGGGCAGGCAGCTCATTTTTAGAGGAGGACGGCAATGCCGGGTTCGAATTATTTTGAACCGCGCGTCGTGCAGGCCTGTCGTTGACAATGTCGGGCGGGGTTCCTATAAGTCGTCCCCCATTCCAGGGTGCCGGCCTTGCCCTCTAACACTGATAGCGAAGCGAGAAAATGGAACACACTGATTTTGACGCTGCGCTTGCGCACTGGAACGATGTGCAGAGCACCACGCCCTGCTCCGGGCTGCTGCTGGGCAATGGCGCCAGTCTCGCGGTATGGAAGCAATTTACGTATGACTCGCTGTTCGAGCTGGCGCAGACCACGCGCAACAAGCCGCTGAGCCCGACCGAGCTTGCGTTGTTCAAAACCATGGAGACGACCAACTTCGAACCCGTGCTGAGCGCGCTCAAGACGTCCATAAGGGTCAATGCCGCGCTGACCATCAGCTCGTCTTCGCCGCGCAATCGCTACTTCGCGATCAAGGAAGCCCTGATCCACGGCGTGCGCTCCGTGCATATCCCGTGGCGATTGATGGAGCAAGCGACGTTGCTGGCCATCAGCGAGGCCCTGAGCCAATACGACACGGTGTACTCAACCAACTACGATTTGCTCGCCTACTGGGCGGCGATGCACGGACAGGCGCGGTTCGATGATCTGTTCGCCGACGATGCCACGTTCAACCTGCACCACACCAACGCCGAAGGGACGCGACTGCTTTACCTGCATGGCGGGATGCATCTGGTGAAAAACTTCGACGGCAGCGCGCGCAAATTGCTGTCCTCGGAAAGCACGCTGCTCGGCAGTTTTGCCGTCAACGCGCTGGACGATGTGCCCCTGTTCGTCTGTGAAGGCAGCAGCGAGGAGAAGCTCAAAGTCATCCGCGGGTCGGACTATCTGTCCTTCTGCCATGCACAACTGGCGCGTCACGAAGGTCCGCTGTGCATCTTCGGCCACGCGTTGGGCAAGCAGGATCGTCACATTGTCGACGCGGTCCGCGCAGCTGAACCCAAGGCCCTCGCCATCTCGGTATTGCCCCGCAGCGAATCCTTCATCCAGCACCAGAAACGGCATTACACGGCACTGTTCGCAGGGCTGGACGTGGAACTGAAGTTTTTCGATGCCAAGACGCATCCGCTGGGGGATGGTGACTTTCTGGTGCCGGTTGCGAGGCTGAAGGTGTGACGCTGATGGGGACGGGCTGATCAATTTTCAATTTATAGTGAGGCGGGGTGTACGACTGCGCCACCCCAGCCCGACTGACGCTCCAATTCTACCCATTCCCCGTTTTCACTCGTTACCTTGCCCGGACGTCGCGGCCACAACCGCGTTGCCCGATGCGCTTTTGTTGGCGCCGTTTGCGACGGGCCCGGTCGACAGGCGCACGCTGCTCAGTACTGCGAGCCGATCATTGCTGGTAGCCGCCGCGACCCGGCTGCCCCACTGCGCGGCGACTGTCGCCAGCCAGGCGAACAGGAAGACGACGACCGCTTGTAAAGCCCATTTTCCGATGATCGACATGGTGTTTCTCCTGGCTGATGGCAGTGGCGCGATTTTGACCAAAGCGTGTTGCAGTCAGGTTGCATTCAAGTTTCGAACCACTATTGGGGAAGAAACACAAAAAGTTCGCGACTCGTTCTGAAAGCTAACGGGAATGCCTCCTACAAAGTGTACGGATGATTCTGTCGACAGCTGTAAAGGAGACGCCACGCTTGAGTGTGGCTAGATGGGTGCCCGTTTCTCACTCATAACAACAAGGCCTGCGCCATGATGTCCTCTCGCGAAAACACCGGAATGATCCTCGGCCTGATCGGGGTGGTGATCTTCAGTCTTACGCTGCCCATGACACGCGTGGTGGTTCAGGAAGTTCATCCGCTGCTCAACGGCCTGGGCCGTGCGCTGGTGGCGGCGATTCCGGCGGCGGCGCTGTTGCTCTGGCGCCGCGAGAAGTGGCCGACCTGGCCGCAGTTCAGAGGATTGATGTTGGTTGCGTTGGGCGTGATCATCGGTTTTCCGGTGTTGTCCGCCTGGGCAATGAAGACGCTCCCCTCCTCCCATGGCGCGTTGGTCAACGGTCTGCAGCCTCTGTTGGTGGCCCTTTACGCGGCGTGGCTGTCTCACGAACGCCCGTCGAAAGCGTTCTGGGGTTGCGCGGCATTGGGCAGCGCGCTGGTGCTCAGTTATGCGCTGATCAGCGGCGCAGGGAGTATTCAGGCGGGGGATTTCTGGATGCTCGCGGCCATTGCCTTTGGCGGCCTGGGCTATGCCGAGGGCGGACGCCTGGCCAAACAGATGGGCGGATGGCAAGTGATTTGCTGGGCGCTGGTGCTGTCGAGCCCGCTTTTGCTGGTGCCGGTGGTGTATCTGGCGTCACAGCATCAGGGGCCGATCTCGACGGGCGCATGGTGGGCCTTCGGTTACGTGTCGCTGTTTTCGCAATTCATCGGCTTTTTTGCCTGGTACGCCGGGCTGGCCATGGGTGGCATCGCCCGGGTGAGCCAGATTCAGCTGGTGCAGATCTTCTTCACCATGGCGTTTTCAGCGCTGTTCTTCGGCGAACACATCGACCCCATCACGTGGCTGTTCGCCGGCGGCGTCATCGTGACCGTGATGCTGGGACGCAAGACCGCCGTCATCGCGCCCCAGCCGGTCCGGACATCGATCTAGATCAGCGCATCGGCCCGGAGCAGGGTCTCCAGACACTGCTCCTGAATCGCGTAGAAGGCTTTCAGTTCCTGGATCCTGGCCAGCAACGGGGCAGGATCCACCGGCGTGGCGCGCTTGACCGCCAGAATCATTTTGTTCTTGTTGGTGTGTTCCAGTGAAATGAACTCGAACACTTTGGTCTCGTACCCGCAGGCCTCCAGCAACAGCGCGCGCAACGCATCGGTGACCATCTCGGCCTGCTGGCCCATGTGCAAGCCGTATTGCAGCATCGGCCGCAACAGGGTCGGGCTTTGAATCTGCAAGCGGATCTGTTTGTGGCAGCACGGCGAACACATGATGATCGACGCGCCGGAACGTATGCCGGTGTGGATCGCGTAGTCAGTGGCGATGTCGCAGGCGTGCAGCGCAATCATCACGTCCAGTTCGCTGGGCGCCACCGAGCGCACGTCGCCATGCTTGAACACCAGCCCGGGATGTTCCAGTTGCGCGGCGGCGTTGTTGCACAACGTGACCATGTCCTCGCGCAGTTCGACACCGGTCACCTGCCCCTCGGCCTGCAACGTGTTGCGCAGGTAATCGTGGATCGCGAACGTGAGGTAGCCCTTGCCCGAGCCGAAGTCTGCCACCGTCACGGGCTGATCCAGCTTGATCGGGGATGACGCCAGGGCGTGGGAAAACACCTCGATGAACTTGTTGATCTGCTTCCATTTGCGCGACATGGCCGGGATCAACTCGTGCTGCTTGTTGGTCACGCCCAGGTCGGTGAGGAACGGCCGGCTCAATTCCAGGTAGCGCTTCTTCTCGCGATCATGCTCAGCGGAAGGCGCCTCACGCGACTGCTGAGCCTTGTTGCGGAACAGCGAGCTTTTGCCCTTCTTGCTGAATTCCAGCTGAACTTCGTCGGTGAGCGACAGCAAATGCGCGTTCTTGAACGACTCGGGCAGCAGCTCGGCAATCAGCGTTTGGGCTTCGGTCAGCGGGAAGTTCTTGGTGATGTCGCGGGTCTTGTAGCGATAGACGAAGGACAGGCAGGGCTGATCCTTGACGGTCAGCGGCTTGATGATCACCCGTTGCAGCTGCGCCTCGGCGCCGACGTATTTGGCCAGCACCAGCTTGATCAGCGAGTTTTGCATCAGGCAGGTGTCGAGCAGGCTCAGAAACTGAGCGCGGTGATCCGGCGCGGGCTGGGCGTTGGGTGCAGTGACGGACATCGGGTGAAGCCTCGGGGAGCTGAAAATGCGAGGCGGGTATTTTAGGCGGGTTGAGCGGATGGGGTGGATTTAATTATGTATTGCCGACGGTTCGCGTATCGCAAATCCGCCGTACCCCCTGTAGGAGCGCGCTTGCCCGCGAATGCGTCGTGTCAATCGATGACCCTGACGCTGAAAAAACCTATCGCGGGCAAGCGCGCTCCTACAAAGTCCGCAGCAAACGTCCGCGGCATCAATCCAGAATGATTAACCGATTCGGCAGCTCATTGCGCGCATGGGTCACCGGCACGTGCTCGGTCAGCAACTGGCCACACGCCTGGATGCAGCCGAGAAACCCTTCCAGCGTTTTGCCATCGCGCACGTTCTGCGTGAACACGTCCACCATCCCCCGCCAGACCTGATCATCCACCCGGTGGGAGATACCGTGATCCACGAGGATTTCCACGTACCGTTCAGCCTCGCTGACGAAAATCAAAATCCCGGTGCCGCCTACCGTCTTGTGCAGGTTCTGCTCCAGAAACTGCCGACGTGCCAGGTTTCCCGCGCGCCAATGCCGGACGCGTTCCGGCACCAGTCGACTGGTCACCGCCTGCAACCGGCAGATCACCGCGACCACGATGAACGTGCCGATTTGCGTCATCAGCAACTGATTGGCGTCCAGCCAGCCACCGTAGACGTTGATCAACCCCGGCAGCAGCAACGCCACCAGCCCCGCCCAAATCAAGGGCACGTAGGTGTAATCGTCAGCCGACCCCGCCAGCACGGTCACCAGCTCCGCGTCGGTGGTGCGCTCCACGTGGTCGATCGCCTCGGCGACCTGCCGTTGTTCTGCTTTATTGAGTAGCGACATGTCGTGCAAATCCCTGTTGAGCTATCAATTACCAACTGCCAGACGCGCCACCGCCACCAAAACTGCCGCCGCCGCCACTGAATCCGCCGCCGCCTGACCCGCCGCCACCGCCACGTGAACCCATGCCGCTCAGTCCACCCAGCACCGCGCCGGTAAGAAAACCGCCGCCGCCACCGCCTCGGCCGCCACGTCCGCCTCTCATGTTGAGGAAGATAAAAATCACCAGCACGACCAGAAAGCCCAGGCTCTGCCAGGTGGAACCTGACGATTCAGCGCTGCCCGTGGCCCCTGCGGCAGGTTCGGCCAGCGGGTCACCGCCCAACACCTGCACCATGGCTTCGGCGCCCTGGGTGATGCCGCCGACGAAATCGCCCTTCTTGAACGCAGGCGTGATGATCTGGTTGATGATCACCGACGATTGCGCGTCCGTCAGGCGCTCCTCCAGGCCGTAGCCGACTTCAAGGCGGACCTTGCGGTCGTCCTTGGCGACAATCAGCAACGCGCCGTTGTCCTTGTCCTTCTGCCCGATCCCCCAATGCCGGCCGAGCTGATAGCCGTAATCCTCGATGCTGGTGCCCTGCAGGTTCGGCACCGTGACCACCACCACTTGCTCGGTGGTCAGCTGTTGATGCGCCTTGAGCATCTGCGACAGGTGCTCGATGCTCTGGGCATCGAGCATGCCAGCGGTGTCGACGACTTGCCCGGTCAGGGCCGGAAAGCTCAGCGCTGCGTGGGCGGGCATGACAACGCCGACCGCACACAACCACAAAGCGGCGAACTGCACGACCCGTCGCAGCGCGCGCATCAGAACTTCACTTGCGGAGCTTTATCCGCGTCGGCGGCAGTGGCTTCGAAGTTAGGTCGGATCGGCAGATCGCTGTACATCACGGTGTGCCAGAGGCGGCCCGGGAAGGTGCGGATTTCGGTGTTGTAGCGCTCAACCGAGGCGATGAAATCCTTGCGCGAGACCGCGATCCGGTTCTCGGTGCCTTCAAGCTGGGATTGCAGGGAGAGGAAGTTCTGGTTGGACTTGAGGTCCGGGTAGCGTTCGGACACCACCATCAAACGGCTCAGTGCGCCGGTCAGCTGACCCTGGGCGTCCTGAAACTGCTTGAGCTTGGCCGGGTCGTTGAGGGTTGTGGCATCGACCTGGATCGACGTCGCCTTGGCCCGTGCTTCGATCACGGCGGTCAGCGTGTCCTGTTCCTGTTTGGCGTAGCCCTTGACCGTTTCCACCAGATTGGGGATCAGGTCGGCGCGGCGCTGGTATTGGTTCTGTACTTGCGCCCAGGCGGCCTTCACCTGCTCGTCGTACGTCGGAATATTGTTGATGCCGCAGCCGGAAAGAAAGGTGCTCATCACCATCAGCAGGATGAGTGACAATTTGTAACGATAGCTCCGGAACTGCTCGCAGCGGTGTGATTGCATGGTCTTGATGCTCCCTAATAAGTAGTAGAAATGTCTTCCGATCAGATATGACTTTAGCCAAATCAGACGATCACCGGCATAATCTCGCCCCAACTGCTGTCAGGGTGCTGGATTGCCAAGCGGCAATCAGATAAAACTTGCTGCGCTACAGATACCCTATCGGCATCAAGAGTTCAGCGACCGCTTCGTCCTGATGACAATAAAAGCCGAAGGTTTGAACCCCGAACATAATGGCCGCCCGGTATTACGTGTGAGTTGCCGGCCAACGCCTTGAGAAAATCATTCATGAATAAGCTGTGTTTACTGGGTCTTTTCATCGGTCTGGCCAGCCAATCTGTGCTTGCTGCCAGCACCGACGCTGATGTTACGAAGTTGCAGGCCAAGAATGCCTTCATCGCCAAATTGATGAAGCAGATGACCCTCGATGAAAAGATCGGGCAACTGCGCCTTATCAGCATTGGCCCGGAAATGCCCAGAGAGGCCATTCTCAAGGAAATCGCTGCGGGCCGAATCGGCGGCACGTTCAATTCCGTCGTCCTGCCGGACAACCGCGCGATGCAAGACGCCGCTGTCGCCCACAGCCGCATGAAAATCCCGATGTTCTTCGCGTACGACGTGGTTCACGGTCAACGCACCGTGTTCCCCATCAGCCTGGGCCTTGCGGCCAGCTGGGACATGGACGCCATCACCCAGACCGGCCGGATTTCTGCCATCGAAGCAGCGGCCGATGGCCTGGACATGACTTTTGCGCCCATGGTCGACATCACCCGCGATGCCCGCTGGGGCCGCAGTTCCGAAGGCTTCGGCGAAGACACTTATCTGGTGTCGCGCATCTCCAGCACCATCACCCGCGCCTTTCAGGGCAGCAGCACCCAGGCGCCGGACAGCATCATGGCCGCCGTCAAACACTTCGCCCTGTACGGCGCGGTCGAAGGCGGTCGCGACTACAACACCGTGGACATGAGCCCGACGCGCATGCGCCAGGATTATCTGCCGCCCTACCGCGCCGCCATCGATGCCGGTGCGGGCGGCGTCATGGTTGCGCTGAACTCGATCAACGGCGTGCCGGCCACGGCCAACGCCTGGCTGCTGCAGGATGTGCTGCGCAAGGAATGGGGTTTCAAAGGCGTCACGGTCAGCGACCACGGCGCCATCAAGGAACTGATCGACCACGGTATCGCCAAGGACTTCCGCGAAGCCGCGAAACTGGCGATCAAGGCCGGCGTCGACCTGAGCATGAACGACAAGGCGTATGGCGAAGAGCTGCCTGACCTGGTGAAGACCGGCGAAGTGTCGATCAAGGACGTCGATAACGCGGTGCGCGAAGTGCTGGGCGCGAAGTGGGAAATGGGCCTGTTTGCCAGCCCGTTCCTGCGCATCGGCGATGCCGCCAACGACCCGATCGATCGCAATGCGGAAAGCCGCCTGCACCGTGACGCCGCGCGCGACGTTGCGCGCAAGAGCATCGTGCTGCTGAAAAACGCCAACGAAACACTGCCGCTCAAGAAGCAAGGCACCATCGCTGTCATCGGTCCGCTGGCCAAAAGCTCGCTGGACATGATGGGCAGCTGGTCGGCAGCGGGTCTGGCGCGTCAAACCGTCAGCGCGTATGACGGCCTGGCCAACGCCGTGGGCGACAAGGCCAAACTGGTGTTCGCAGTGGGCGCCAACGTCACCGACAACCAGGAAGCCATCAACTACCTGAACAACATGGACGACAAGATCGGCGTCGATCCGCGTCCGGCTCAGGAGATGATCGACGAAGCGGTCAAAGTGGCGCAGCAGTCCGACGTGATCGTCGCGGTGGTGGGTGAATCCCGCAACATGTCCCATGAAGCGGCAAGCCGTGTGGACATCGTGATTCCGGGTCGTCAGCGTGATCTGATCAAGGCGCTCAAAGCCACTGGCAAACCGTTGGTGCTGGTCCTGATGAACGGCCGCCCCTTGGCGCTTGGTCCGGAAAACGAGATGGCGGATGCAATGGTCGAGAGCTGGTTCCTCGGCACTGAAGGCGGTAACGCGCTGGCCGACGTGCTGTTCGGCGACTACAACCCGTCGGGCAAGCTGGCCATGACCTTCCCGCGCTCGGTCGGTCAGGTGCCGTCCTACTACAACCACCTGAACACCGGCCGCCCTTACCGAGTGAATGATTCGAACTACACCTCGAACTACTTCGAGGAACCGACCGGCCCGCTGTTCGCCTTCGGTTACGGTTTGAGCTACACCCAGTTCAGCGTCTCGGACGTGAAACTGTCTGCCGGCCAGATGACCCGCAAGGACAAACTGACCGCCAGCGTGACTGTCAAGAACACCGGCAAGGTCGCCGGCGCCACCGTGGTTCAGCTTTACCTGCGCGATCTGGCGGCCTCCATCAGCCGTCCGGTCAAAGAGCTGAAAAACTTCGAGAAAGTCATGCTCCAGCCAGGCGAAGAGAAGGTCGTGACCTTCACCCTGACCGAAGAGGACCTGAAGTTCGTCAACCCGTCGCTGAAGTACGCCGCTGAAGCGGGGGATTTCAAAGTGATGATCGGGCTGGATTCGGTGGACGTGAAAGAGGCGGGGCTCAAGCTGTTGTAACGACTCTGCGCTTTTGTAGGAGCGCGCTTGCCCGCGATGCGCTTGGTTGACCGACGCAATTGTATGGGATTCACCGACGTCATCGCGGGCAAGCGCGCTCCTACAGACGGGACTTCAAAAGGTCATTTATGCCGCGCAACACCCGCCTCTTCCTGTATGCAGCATTGATCCTCGCCGGCGCCGTGCTGGCGGCGACGCTGGCGATGCATCAGGCGCGGCGGCATGCGCTGGAAGATGACGCCAAGCGGGCTCACGATCAGCTGTCGCTGTACGCCAACACACTCCAGACCCTGATTGAACGCTACCGTGCCCTGCCCGCCGTACTGGCACTGGACCCGGAACTGCGCGCAGCGCTGAGCCAACCGGTCAGCCCCGACACCACCCAGGCGCTGAACCTCAAGCTCGAACAAATCAACGGCGCGGCCCAGTCCTCGACCCTCGAACTGCTCGACCACACCGGCCTCGCCGTCGGCGCCAGCAACTGGCGTCTGCCCAGCAGCTACGTCGGTCACAACTACGGCTTTCGGCCCTACTTCCAGCAAACCCAGGCCCAGGGCACCGGGCGTTTTTATGCCGTGGGCGTTACCAGCGGCATTCCCGGTTACTTCCTGTCCAACGCCGTTCGCGACGCAGAGGGCCGCTTCCTGGGGGCCATCGTGGTCAAGCTCGAATTCCCGGATCTGGAGCACGCCTGGGCGCAAGGCGACGATCTGTTGCTGGTCAGTGACGCCAAAGGCATCGTGTTCATCGCCAACCAGCCCGGCTGGCGATACCGGGCCTTGCGACCGCTGTCCGAACAGGATCACGCGCAGTTGAAGGCGACGCGGCAGTACGACAAGCAAGTGATCACGCCCCTTGAGCAACAGCCCCTGCAGACCTTCGACGACAACAGCCATTTCAGTCGCGTGCAGGCGCCGACCGGTCCTGCGGATTACCTCTGGCAAGCGTTGCCGTTAGTGCCCGAAGGCTGGACGCTGCACCTGTTGCGCAAGCCGCAGCCGGCCGCTGAAGATACGCGCAACGCCGCGCTGGCGGCGGCAGGCGCGTGGCTGACGCTGGTGTTCCTCGGGCTGTTTCTGTATCAGCGTTGGCGCTTGGCGCGGTTGCGTCAGCGCAGCCGCGAGGAACTGGAGCGTCTGGTGGAAGAGCGCACACGCGACCTGCAGACCGCCCAGGACGGTCTCGTGCAATCCACCAAACTGGCGGCACTGGGGCAGATGTCCGCCGCCCTCGCCCACGAAATCAATCAGCCCCTGACGGCCCAGCGCATGCAGCTGGAAACCGTGCGATTGCTGCTGGAGCACGGCCGCGTCGACGATGCCCGCAACGCCTTGACCCTGCTCGATCAACAATTGACGCGCATGGCCGCGCTCACCGGCCACCTGAAGACCTTCGCCCGCAAAAGCCCAAGCGGCCTGCGTGAGCGGCTGGACCTTGCGGCTGTCGTCGATCAGTCCTTGCTGCTGCTCGATGCCCGGCTGCGTGAGGAACGCGTCAGCTGTGTGCTGAATCTGACCCGTCCGGCCTGGGTGCGCGGCGATGCGATTCGCCTGGAGCAAGTGCTGATCAACCTGCTGCGCAACGCCCTGGATGCCATGAGCGACAAACCGCTCAAGCGCCTGGAAATCTCCATCGACCCACACGGCGACACCTGGCGCCTGAGCGTTGCCGACAGTGGCGGCGGAATTGCCGAGGCGCATCTGGCCAATATTTTCGACCCGTTCTTCACCACCAAGCCGGTTGGCGACGGACTCGGCCTGGGGCTGGCGGTGTCCTACGCCATCGTCCATGAACTCGGGGGCCGTCTGACAGCCGGTAATCTGGAGGCCGGCGCGCTGTTTTCCTTTTGCTTGCCCAACGCTTCGGAGACTGAGCCTGCATGTTCAATTCGGTGATTGTGGTCGATGACGAAGCGCCCATCCGCGAAGCCGTGGAGCAATGGCTGACGCTGTCCGGGTTCAATGTGCAGCTGTATAGCCGTGCCGAAGATTGCCTGACCCATCTGCCGGATCACTTTCCGGGCGTGGTGCTCAGCGACGTGCGCATGCCGGGCATGAGCGGACTGGCCTTGTTGGCGCAGTTGCAGTCACGCGATGCCGACCTGCCGGTCATTCTGCTGACCGGCCATGGCGACGTCCCCATGGCGGTGGATGCCATGCGCGACGGTGCCTACGACTTTCTGGAGAAACCGTTCACCCCGCAAACCTTGATGAGCAGCCTGCGCCGTGCGCTGGAAAAACGCTCGCTGGTCCTTGAAAACCGACGGCTCACCGAGCACGCCGATGCCAGAACCCGACTGGATAGCACCTTGATCGGGTTGTCGCCCGGCATGCAGACCTTGCGCCGGCAGGTGCTGGATCTCGCCCCGCTCCCGGTCAATGTGGTGATTCGCGGCGAGACTGGCAGCGGCAAGGAACTGGTCGCCCGTTGCCTGCACGACTTCGGTCCACGGGCGAGCAAGCCGTTTGTGGCGCTCAATTGCGCGGCGATTCCCGAGCAGTTGTTCGAAGCCGAGCTGTTCGGCCACGAGAGTGGCGCGTTCACCGGCGCTCAGGGCAAGCGCATCGGCAAACTGGAATACGCTCATGGCGGCACCTTGTTTCTCGACGAGATCGAAAGCATGCCGCTGGCGCAACAGGTCAAGCTGTTACGGGTGATTCAGGACCGGCAGTTCGAGCGGCTGGGTTCCAACCACAGCATCGCCGTGGACCTGAGGATCATCGCGGCGACCAAGCCGGACCTGCTGGAAGAATCGCGTTCCGGGCGGTTCCGCGAAGACTTGGCGTATCGCTTGAATGTGGCGGAATTGCGCCTGCCGTCATTACGCGAGCGGCGCGAAGACATCCCCTCGCTGTTCAGCCACTTTGCCCACGCCGCCGCGCAACGCCTGGGCCGCAGTGCACCGGTGCTGAGCGGCGCGCAACTGAGCCATCTGCTCAGCCACGACTGGCCGGGCAATGTGCGGGAACTGGCGAACGCGGCGGAACGCCAGGTGCTGGGGCTGGACAATCCCGCCTCGGTCGAAGTCCCAGCCGGTCAGTCCCTCGCCGCGCAGCAGGAAGCCTTCGAAGCCCATTGCCTGCGCTCGGCCTTGACCCGGCACAAGGGCGACATCAAGGCGGTGCTCCATGAACTGCAACTGCCCCGCCGCACGCTGAATGAAAAGATGCAGCGGCATGGGTTGTTGCGCGAGATGTTTCTGGATTGAGCATGTGGCCCTCTCTGTAGGAGCGCGCTTGCCCGCGATTGCAATTTTGCTGCACCGCTTTCATCGACTGACACACCGCCATCGCGGGCAAGCGCGCTCCTACAGAAAACGGTGGCGTCGGCAGATCTCCGCTTACGCCCATGCACCCGATAAGCGGATTCCCGCTCATAAACTTCCTTAAACCCCTCTAAACCGGCCTTCTCTGCGCTGGCACAGCTCCTGCTATCACTCCTGCCAGATCGCGTGTGCGTTCTCTCTAAAAACAATGACTAGCAGGCACCCCCATGGACATCCCCAACTCTCTGTCAAAAGGGTCAGCGGCCACCCCGGTTGCTGAAAAAACCACCAAAAGTCGTCTGAAGTCTATTTTCAGCGGTTCGGTGGGCAACATGGTCGAGTGGTACGACTGGTACGTATACGCCGCCTTCTCGCTGTACTTCGCCAAGGTGTTCTTCCCCAAAGGCGACACCACCGCACAACTCCTCAACACCGCTGCCATTTTCGCCGTAGGCTTTCTGATGCGACCCATCGGCGGCTGGCTGATGGGGCTGTACGCCGACCGCAAGGGGCGCAAGGCGGCGCTGATGGCCTCGGTGCTGCTGATGTGCTTCGGCTCACTGATCATCGCCCTCACCCCCGGTTACGAGACCATTGGCGTCGGCGCACCGATCCTGCTGGTCTTCGCCCGCTTGCTGCAAGGCCTGTCGGTGGGCGGCGAATACGGCACCTCGGCGACCTATCTGTCCGAAATGGCCACCAAGGAACGGCGCGGCTTTTTCTCCAGCTTCCAGTACGTGACACTGATCTCCGGACAACTCATCGCGCTGGCTGTACTGATCGTCCTCCAGCAAACCCTGACCACCGAACAACTGACCGCGTGGGGCTGGCGTATCCCGTTCGCCATCGGCGCACTGTGTGCGGTGGTCGCGCTGTTCCTGCGCCGTGGCATGGAAGAAACCGAGTCGTTCACGCGCAAGAAGGACAAACCCAAGGAAAGCCTGATGCGCACGCTGATGCGTCATCCCAAGGAGTTGATGACGGTCGTCGGCCTGACCATGGGCGGCACCCTGGCGTTCTATACCTACACCACCTACATGCAGAAATACCTGGTGAACACCGTCGGCATGAGCATCACCGACTCCACCAGTATTTCGGCGGCGACGCTGTTCCTGTTCATGTTGCTGCAACCGGTGGTGGGCGCGCTGTCTGACAAGGTCGGGCGCCGCCCGATTCTGATTGCGTTCGGCGTACTGGGCACGCTGTGCACGGTGCCGATCCTGACCACGCTGCACACGGTGCAGAGCTGGTGGGGTGCGTTCTTCCTGATCATGGCGGCGTTGATCATCGTCAGCGGCTACACCTCGATCAACGCGGTGGTAAAGGCCGAGCTGTTCCCCACCGAGATCCGCGCGCTGGGCGTCGGCCTGCCGTATGCCTTGACCGTGTCGATTTTCGGCGGCACCGCTGAATACATCGCGCTGTGGTTCAAAAGCATCGGGATGGAGACCGGCTACTACTGGTACGTCACCGCCTGCATCGCCTGTTCCCTGCTGGTCTATGTGTTCATGAAGGACACCCGCAAGCACTCGCGCATCGAAACCGACTGAGTCAGATCGCCTGTTTCAGCCGAAAAACACGGGGCAGCCACGCAAGTGAGCTGCCCTTTTTTCACTGCCAGGGCAGCTAACCCGCTGAAAAGGAATGCAGTTTTCCTAGTATCAATTTGAGCGATGATCGCTAACAACAGGATTGAGTTCTTAATAATCCAGAGCCGAGTAAAGTTAACTCCATACCGAGTTACACACTAACTAATCGATCTGGAGCAACTACCATGAAAACTAACAAACTGATCTTCGGCCTGGCGTTCTCGATTCTGGCCAGCAGCGCTTTCGCACTTCCAAGTGTTGATGGCACTCACTACAACAACGCACCCATCGTTGCTGAAAACGGTTCTTCGCACACTAACATCGGCCGTGTTGCCGCTGACGGTTCCGATCGTGTAGGTGCTAATCGTGTGGCTGCTGATGGTGCTGACCGCGTAGGTGCCAACCGCGTTGCTGCTGATGGTGCTGACCGCGTAGGTGCAAACCGCGTTGCTGCTGACGGTGCTGACCGCGTAGGTGCCAACCGCGTTGCTGCTGATGGTGCTGACCGCGTAGGTGCAAACCGCGTGGCTGCTGACGGTTCCGACCATGTAGGTGCAAACCGCGTTGCTGCTGACGGTTCCGACCATGTTGGTGCAAACCGTGTCGCTGCTGATGGTTCGGACCATGTTGGTGCAAATCGTGTCGCAGCTGACGGCTCCGACCATGTTGGTGCAAATCGCCTGAGCTGATCAGCGATGTGCTTTACCCCCAGCCCGGCTTATGCCGGGCTTAATTTTGCCCAACGATAATCCAGCCACATGCCACGGCTCACACGGCTTCCTTCGATTTCGGCGGTCAGTCACGCTGCGTAAATCGCGCCAGCGGCACCTGCGCTATGTCAGCGTCCCTTCGCTCATTTCAAAATTCTAAACCACAAAATACATCCTACAGTCAAGAGGCGAATTTGCCTTATCAGCAAGAAAACGCCCCAATGCGGAACAGATTCGGCTGAAACGCTTTAAAACCGGGCGCTGCAGCCAACTATCATTTTTGGCGATGTTCGCTAGTAATCTTGTTAACTTCTCCTTAATCCCTGCGCGCGTAGACTTGCCTCCATACCGAGTTACCCAATTATTTAACTTTCTGGAGCAACTAATCATGAAAACCAACAAACTGATTTTTGGCCTTACTCTTTCAATCCTGGCATCGAGCGCCTTTGCTCTGCCGGTCACTGATACTCACTCTGTATTGAACGCAACTGTTGTTGCTGAAGGTGGTTCGTCACACACCAACGCCTCGCACACCGGTTCGTATCGCCAGGCTGCTGACGGTTCTGATCACGTTGGTGCCAACCGCCTGGCTGCTGACGGTGCTGATCGCGTCGGCAACAATCGTCAAGCCGCTGATGGTTCTGATCACGTTGGTGCCAACCGCCTCGCTGCTGACGGTGCTGATCGCGTCGGCAACAATCGTCAAGCCGCTGATGGTTCCGATCACGTCGGTGCCAACCGCCTGGCTGCTGACGGTGCCGATCGTGTTGGCAACAATCGCGTCAGCTAATAGCGTTCTGATTCACGTGTCCCCACTAGCCCGGCTTATGCCGGGCTTGATCATTTTCGGGGCCTGGCTTTTTGTGCAGCTAAATGCCGATCGGGCGGGTCAGAGCGGTGGAATCCATCGTCAATGCCTTGCACTATGACGACCACACCTTTGTCAGCAGCTTCTTCAGGAACGCGCCATGTCAGACGATATCCACTTTTACGAACCCGCCAACGGCCACGGGCTGCCACACGACCCGTTCAACGCGATCGTCGGGCCGCGCCCGATTGGCTGGATCTCGTCCCACGACGCCGAGGGCAAACTCAACCTTGCCCCGTACAGCTTCTTCAACGCCTTCAACTACATCCCGCCGATCATTGGTTTTTGCAGCGTCGGTCGCAAGGACAGCCTGAACAACATCGAGCAAACCGGCGAATTCGTCTGGAACCTGGCCACGCGCCCGCTGGCCGAACAGATGAACCTGAGCTGCGCACCGGTCGGCCCGGACGTGAACGAATTTGAATTGACCGGCCTGACCGCAGAACCGTCACGCATCGTGTCGGTACCACGGGTCAAGGAAACGCCGGTAGCCTTTGAATGCAAAGTGACGCAGATCATTCAGCTGCAACGCGCCGACAAAGCGCTAGTGCCGTCGTGGCTGATCCTGGGCGAGGTGGTGGCGGTGCATATCGCCAAGCGCTTGCTCAAGGACGGGATTTACGACACGGCCGCCGGCGAGCCCATCTTGCGCGGCGGCGGCCCGGCCGATTACTTCCAGCTGGGCCCCGAAGCGCTGTTCAAGATGTACCGGCCAACAGCCTGATCAGTCCAGGGCGAACAACAGCTCGCCTTCTGGCGTCACGTCGATCAGACGCTCCAGCTCCTGGACCGCGGCTTGATCGGCCTCCAGCGCAGTGGCGAAGGTCTGGTCCTTCAGCACGTGGTGAAACGTCGGTGCGCCGCCCGCGCCGATGCCTTTCACCGCGATGGCGGCGTTGTAGCGACCCTCGCGGGGAGACGCCGCGGAAACGGCTTCGAAGTGCTGAAATTCTTTGCGTGCCATGAGGGGACCCTGCTTGAGCTAAAGGCGGGGATCTAGACTGGCTCAGTCTGAAGGCGCGAGCTAGATCGCGAGGCCGTTGAAGGGCTAACGCAGACAAACGTCTGAAAATCGAAGCTATTGACGACGTGGCCGGCCACCAGCTCAGAAAAAACGGTCAGGTCAGGCGAGCAAAACCAATCCCTCATCGCCTGCTCGCCAGCCCATGTCCCGCTGAGCACCCAAAGATCGCCATCGGTCATGGACCGTTGCAAGGCAAAATGCAGACACCCCTGGGCGACTGAGGCTGAGGCTATCAATGTGCTGAGTACCGCACCCAGGTGCTCACTGCGTCCTGCGCTCGCTCGGGCGGTGATGTGGTGGCTCACAACGGAAGATCTGGACATGTCTGCTCTCCTTTGTTCAGCCGCATCCCGGCAGGTCGCGGTTGCGGCAGAACAGAAGATTAACGAGACACAGGCAAACCTCGGTAGCCGATTACTGCCCGGTTATTGCCTGATCCTGCGCCGTCATAGGTGTCCGAATGTGCAAGTGCATTGACAGCCGGCCAAGGCACCAGGGACTTTTAAGCAAGTACCGCAGGCCTCAAAGGCCCATCATTGCGCCGCGCCGCGGACCGCGACAGAATCAGGCAATCATCCGGCAGGATTCGCTTAACGCCGCCCCTTGCACAAAAATAAGCTATGTCACCTCATAGGCCTGTCGGAGATCACTCATGGCGCAACCAGCCAGCCCCAGCGTTTCATTGGAAGAACCGGTTCCGCCTGAACTGAGCGCGCAGTTGCAGCAACAGCGTGCGGAACTGGCCGAGCTGATTCAGCGTTTCGCCAAGGGTGAAGGCAGCCAGGCCACGGCTATCAAATCGCTGTTCATGGTGCGTCACGACTACCCGACCCAGTCCATTCCGACCGTGGTCCAGCCTGCGCTGTGCATCATGGCCCAGGGCAGCAAGGACGTGAAACTGGGCGACAGTTACTTCACCTACGATCCGCTGCATTACCTGGTGGTGTCAGTCGCAATGCCCATCAGCGGCAAGATCGTGCACGCCTCCCAGGATGAGCCGCACCTGGCCATGCGGATCGACATCGACCCCGTGGAAATCAACGCGCTGATTGCCGAGGCCGGCCCCATGAGCGTCCCGGCGCGGCCCAGCGGCCGTGGGCTGTACGTCGAGCGCATCGACACCACCCTGCTCGACGCGGTCATCCGCCTGATTCGTTTGTTGGACAGCCCGAAAGATATCCCCATGCTGGCGCCGTTGATCAACCGCGAAATTCTGTATCGCCTGTTGCGTGGGCAGCAGGGGCATCGCTTGTACGAAATCGCCATTACCAGCTGCCAGACCCATCGGGTAACCCAGGCGATCAAGTGGCTCAACGAGCACTTTCAGCAGCCGTTGCGCATTGATGAACTGGCTAGGGAAGTGAACCTCAGCGTCTCGACGCTGCACCATCGGTTCAAGGCGGTCACGTCCATGAGCCCGCTGCAATACCAGAAACAGCTGCGTCTGCAGGAAGCCCGCCGGCTAATGCTCAACGATGGGCTCGAAGCCTGCGCCGCCGGCTACAAAGTGGGCTACGAAAGCCCGTCGCAATTCAGCCGCGAATACAGCCGGCTGTTCGGCGCCCCGCCGCTTCGGGACCTGGCGCGCCTGCGCAAGAGCGTCTGACCGGGCCGGGGCTGGCCTTTAACGGCGCTATCGCGAGCAAGCTCACTCTCATCAAACAAGGGATTTGTTGTTGATTTTGAAGGTTCAACAACCTTGCTTCTGCCCGGAGGGCGTGGGAGTCCGGCTTGCCGACGATGGGCTGCGCAGCGGCCCCAAACCTGAGATCTCGGCCTGTCAGACGCGCCGCGTGCACAGGTTTCACTGCCGGTTCCCGGCAGATCGCAGGACAAGCCAGCTGCCACGGCCTGCGGCCAGATTCAAAGCACCGTAGGCCTCCCAGTTTGCTGCGCGACAGCGCGGCGCCTGGACGACGGGGGATCTCCTCATCAAACAAGGGATTTGTTGTTGATTTTGAAGGCTCAACAACCTTGCTTCTGCCCGGAGGGCGTGGGAGTCCGGCTTGCCGACGATGGGCTGCGCAGCGGCCCCAAACCTAAGTCCTCGGCCTGTCGGACGCGCCGTGTGCACAGGTTTCACTGCCGGTTCCCGGCAGATCGCAGGACAAGCCAGCTCCCACGGCCTGCGGCCAGAATCAAAAGCACCGTAGGCCTCCCAGTTTGCTGCGCGACTGCGCGGCGTCTGGACGACGGGGGATCTCCTACCGTGCTGCCAGTTCCCTGTAGGAGTGAGCTTGCTCGCGATGACGGACTGACAGATGTCGAAAAAGCTCGGTAGGTTATGACGCCTGCAATCCCTGCATCCACTGGCGCTGGTCGATCTCAATCAGCGTCGGCCCCGGCCGATCATTGGCCGCCGTCAGCGCCGCTTTTAATTGCTCGACGGTGCTGATGGCTTCGGCCGCGCAGCCCAGCGCCTTGGCCACGCCGATGAAGTCAGGGGTATAGATGTCCACGCCCACCGGCTCGATATTGCGGTTGACCATGTATTTCTTGATCTCTTCGTAGCCCTGGTTATTCCACAGCAGGACGATGATCGGCGCGCGCGCCTCTACCGCACTGGCCAGTTCCGACAGGGTGAATTGCAGCCCGCCATCGCCAATCAGACAGGCCACCGGGTTGCGCTCGCCCTTGTCCTGGCTGCCGAGCCAGGCGCCGACGGCAGCGGGCAACCCGTAACCCAGCGTTCCGTAACCGGTAGAGGAGTTGAACCAGCGACGCGGGTGATCGAGGTCCAGCGTGAGGTTGCCGGTGTAAACCGGCTGGGTCGAATCGCCCACCAGCACCACGTTCGGCAGCACTTCAAGGACGGTGTTGAGGAACAGGGTCTGGCCGAGAGTCGCCTCATCCCAACCAGCATCGAGGGTGGTGCGCAGCGCCGACACGCGCTGACGGCCCCAGTCTTCGACGCGTGCCGGCAACTGCTCGTCGTTCACTGCCGCTAGCAGCGCCTCGGCTGCGGTCTGAGCGTCGGAGACCAACGCCACCTTCGGCATAAAGTTGCGCACGGTCTGGTCGGGGTCGATATCGATCCGCAGCAATGTGCCGGGGATCTTGAAGTGCCCCTGGAAGGTGATGTCGTAGTCGGTTTCGGCCAGTTCAGTGCCAATGGCCAGCACCACGTCGGCGGCCTCGATCAGTTCGCGGGTCGGGTCCAACGACTGGGTCGAACCGATCAGCAACGGGTGATGGGACGCCAACATGCCTTTGGCGTTGATCGTCAGGGCGACCGGGGCGTCCAGTCGTTCGGCCAGCCCGGTCAACGCCGCCGCAGCATCGATGGCACCGCCGCCCACAAGAATCAGTGGTCGTCTGGCATTGGCCAGCAAAGTGCTCATCTGCTTGATCGCGGCGGGCGACGGGCCGGCGCGGGTCACTATGACAGGCGCGCTGTCGAGCAACTCGTCGGCATCTTCAACCAGCACGTCCAGCGGGATCTCGATGTGGACCGGGCGCGGACGACCGGCCTGAAACAGCGCAAAAGCGCGGGCCAACACCGACGGCAGCTCTTTGGCCGACATTAACGTGTGGGAAAACGCCGCGACCCCGGCCACCAGTGCGCCCTGCGCCGGCAGTTCGTGCAACTTTCCTCGCCCGCCACCCAACTGGCTGCGCGACTGGACGCTGGAAATCACCAGCATGGGGATCGAATCGGCGTACGCCTGGCCCATGGCGGTGGTGATGTTGGTCATCCCGGGCCCGGTAATGATGAAACACACCCCCGGCTTGCCGCGGGTGCGGGCGTAACCGTCGGCCATGAAGCCTGCGCCCTGCTCGTGACGAGGGGTCACGTGGTTGATGGTCGAACCGGCCAGCCCGCGGTACAACTCCACGGTGTGCACGCCGGGAATCCCGAACACCTGCTCGACGCCGTAGCCTTCGAGTAACTTCACCAACACTTCGCCGCAGGTTGCCATGTTTCTGAATCCTTGTTCTCGTGTGTCGTTGCGCCTCTGCAGGCGCCAGTGAATTCCCGCGCACAGAAGCGTTTCGTTCTGGAAACCACGCGCTGATATAAACATTCAATCTGCCATCGGCCCAGCAGCATCTCAATACCGACCTACACTCACCTTGTCCCGTCTGAAACATTTTTGAGTCGGATCGAGGTACACAGCATGAAAACCACAATAAAAAGACAATGCGTTTATGTACTGGCTGTCGCATTTGTACTGTCGTTGTATGGCGCTGGCGCCTATCGGATTGAACAGATGCGGCAAACGCCCCACGTCATAGCCTGCTCGTTTGGTCACTGTCTGCCAACGGCGGCCAGCTTCAGCGCCTTGCGATGAGGTGAGCTTCGCCTGTCGACCGAGTGCGGAAGGCGGCTATCGATTAGCAAGCTAACGGAATAGACTGAGGGACCTGCCCGCTGACGTGTTCGGTGGGCCAACCTGCCAGTTGGGTCCCAGCCTTGACCAGTCTCAATCAAACCAGACCGGACATCCGCAGCGTCTTGTTCGCGCTGATGATGGCCGTCTTTCTCAGTGCCCTGGATCAGACCATCGTTGCGGTCTCCATCCCCGCCATCTCCGCTCAATTCAATGATTTCGACCTGCTCGCCTGGGTGATTTCGGCGTATATGGTGGCGTTGACCGTGGCTGTCCCCATCTACGGCAAGCTCGGTGACCTGTACGGGCGCCGCCGGCTGATGCTGTTCGGCCTGGGCACATTCACCGTGGCGTCGCTGTTCTGCGGCATGGCGCAGAGCATGGAGCAACTGGTGCTGGCGCGGGTGCTTCAGGGGATTGGCGCAGGGGGCATGGTGTCGGTCAGCCAGGCCATCATCGGCGACATCGTCCCGCCCCGGGAACGCGGGCGGTATCAAGGTTATTTCAGCGGGATGTACGCGGCGGCCAGCGTCGCCGGGCCGGTGCTCGGCGGCTTCATGACCGAGTACGTGTCGTGGCGCTGGGTGTTTTTCATCAACCTGCCGCTGGGGCTTGCCGCCTGGTGCGTGGCGCGCAAGACGCTGGTGGGTCTTCCGATCCCGCAGCGCAAGCCGGTTATCGACTACCTCGGCACGGTGTTGATGATCATTGGGCTGACCGCCTTGCTGCTGGGCATCACCGAAATCGGACAGGGTCATCACTGGCGGGACGAGAGCGTGCTCGCTCAATTGGGCGTTGCCCTGCTGGCGCTGGTGCTGTTCGTGATCTACGAACGTCGCACCCGCGAGCCGCTGCTGCCCATGCACCTGTTCGCCAATCGCAGCGCGGTGCTGTGCTGGTGCACGATCTTCTTCACCAGCTTTCAGGCCATTTCGCTGATCGTGCTGCTGCCGCTGCGCTACCAGACCATTACCGGCGGCGGTGCCGACAGCGCCGCCCTGCACCTGATGCCGCTGGCGATTGGCATGCCCATGGGCGCTTACTTCGGTGGTCGTCGCACCTCATTGACCGGTCGCTACAAACCCATCATTTTTACCGGCGCCCTGCTGATGCCGCTGGCCATCGCCGGCATTGCCTTCACGCCCCCGGACTCGGCGTGGTTGACGGGCGTGTTCATGGTGCTCACCGGGATCGCCAGCGGGATGCAGTTCCCCACCTCACTGGTGGGCACACAAAACTCGGTGGATGCCAAAGACATGGGCGTGGCCACCAGCACCACCAACCTGTTTCGTTCACTGGGTGGCGCAGTGGGCGTGGCGTCGATGTCCGCGCTGCTGCTGGCGATGCTGGCGGATTCCGGGGTGGGCGATGCCGTCAGCGGCCCGATAGTGGGCGAAGGCGCTTCCGGCAACGTGCTGATGGACAGCCTGCACGCCGCCAGCGGCCCGGCGCTTGAACTGCTGCGTGGGCAGTTGGCAACGACCTTTCAGCATCTGTTGCTGGCCAGTGCGGCGGTGTCGTTGCTGGGGCTCGCTGCTGCAGCGGCGATGCCCAACCATCTGTTGCGAGGCCGCGACGACAAGGATCGCTGACGGATCGGGTGACGGTCGGTCCCTGCTCTGCCCATCGATGCGGCGGTCCGGGCCGACCGCCGCTCACGCTGGCTGAATCCGTGCCGATACCCCGGACAGGCCTTTGGAAACGTAAAGGGTAGGTAAACCGACTGTTCAAGCGTTGGAGGCAAAGGTATAGATGCAGGCTAACCGCCATGCAGTTATAGTCGACCGGCTGGATTGTCCTACAGCCGGGAAGCAGGCCGGTCAGTAAAAGTGGATCTGCTTGCCAGGGCCTATCCGCGCAGCGCGGGGCTCAAACGCAACATGTCCAGCACGGTGTCTACCAGACGTTCCGCTTCTTCGTATAACGAAAAGCTGTCGGGGACCAGGAGCCACTGACCCATCACGCCGTCGATATACGCATGCAGACAGATGGCTCCACGAATCGGATTAAGATCAGCGGGTAACTGCCCCTGACGTACGGCATTACCAAGCGTCAGCGCAATGCGTTCATTGCAGTCCAGGGAGATAATCTGCCGCTGGCGACGCATGTCACACATCTCATCGGTGAATTCGATCTTGTGGAAGAGGATTTCATTGATGCGACGGGTTTTGGGGTCCATTGCAACTTGTTGAAACAAATGAATCAGCAGTTTTCGCATCCAGCCCAGTGGGTCGACTTCGTCCTCACTTTCGCTGTTTCTGGCCATTTCCTCCAGCGGCTCGTGCAGGCTGTCGAGCATCGCCTGCACCAGGTCCGACTTATTGCTGAAGTGCCAGTAGATCGCGCCACGGGTGACGCCCGCCAGCGCGGCAATGTCTGCCAGGGTGGTCCTGGCCACGCCTCGCTCGTAAAAAGCCCGCTCCGCCGCTTCCATGATCTGTTTGCGGGTTTCCTGGGCTTCTTCTTTAGTCCGTCGGACCATGGCAGTACTACCTCAATAAAATTCCTTCAGACTGTCCGGCTTTTCAGCTGGAGCAGCGTCGCGGGCGGCCCTTGTATTGCCTTGTCCCGAGTGTGCAAAAGTTGGCTCGCTGCGCCTGATTGTCGCAGGCCGGGGTATTTACAAACAGCCGTGAACGTAAGTATATTCGTTAGCTTGCTACTTATCCAGCCGGAAAACGTCTTTCGCCCATTCCCACCTTTCATGAGCGCTAGCTCCTGACCCGAGGATCTTCATGCAATTCAAGCCAGCTGTTACCGTACTGGTCACTGCCGTCGCCCTGGCATCGCTGCTCAGCGGATGCAGCAAAAAGGAAGAAGCGGCCGCTGCACCACCGCCCCCTCAGGTCGGCGTAGTTACCCTGCAAACTCAAGCCTATACCCTGACCCGCGAATTGCCGGGCCGGACCACTGCGTTCCGCGTCGCCGAAGTGCGCCCGCAGGTCAATGGCATCATCCTCAAGCGCCTGTTCACTGAAGGCGCCGACGTCAAGGCCGGTCAGCAGCTGTATCAGATCGACCCTGCGGTCTATCAAGCCAACTACGACAGCGCCAAGGCGACCTTCCAGGCGAACAACTCCCTGGCCGGCCGTTATAAGCAGCTGATCGACGAGAAGGCTGTCAGCCGTCAGGAATACGACACCGCCGTCGGTTCCGCTCGTGAAGCCCAGGCTGCTGTACAAACTGCCGAGATCAACCTGCGCTACACCAAGGTGTATGCACCGATCTCCGGCCGCATCGGTCGTTCCTCCGTGACCGAAGGCGCACTGGTCAGCAGCGGTCAGGCCGACGCCATGGCCGTGATCCAGCAGCTGGATCCGATCTACGTCGACGTCGTTCAGTCGTCGGTCGACATGCTGCGTCTGCGCAGCGAACTGGACAGCGGCAAGTTGCAGAAAGTAGGCGACAACGCCGCCAAGGTCAGACTGACCCTGGAAGACGGCAGCCACTACGCCCAGGAAGGCAAGCTTGAGTTCTCCGAAGTGTCGGTCGACCAGACCACCGGCTCGGTGACCTTGCGTGCCGTGTTCCCGAACCCTGAGCACCGTCTGTTGCCCGGCAGCTTTGTCCACGCCCAGCTGCAGGCTGGCGTCAATGACAAGGCAATCCTGGTACCGCAGCAAGCCGTTACCCGTGACCTGAAAGGCACGCCGACTGCCTTGATCGTGACTGCCGACAACAAGGTCGAGCAGCGCACGCTGACCGCCAGTCGCACCGATGGCGCTTACTGGGTCGTAGAGAAAGGCCTGGGCGCCGGCGACCGCGTGATCACCGAAGGCCTGCAATTCGTCAAGCCGGGTGGCACCGTCACCGTGGCTGATGCCAAGAACGTAAAAACTGCAGATTCCGCCCCGGCCGCTGCTCCGGCAACCGAGAAAGCCGCAGGCAGTAAAGGGGAGTAATTCATGTCGAAATTTTTCATCGACCGACCCATTTTCGCGTGGGTAATTGCCCTCGTGATCATGCTGGTTGGGGCTCTATCGATCCTCAAGTTGCCGATCAACCAATACCCGGCCATCGCACCACCGGCCATCGCCATTCAGGTGACCTACCCAGGCGCGTCCGCACAAACCGTGCAGGACACCGTGGTTCAGGTCATTGAGCAACAGCTCAACGGCATCGACAACCTGCGGTATGTCGCCTCGGAAAGTAACTCCGACGGCAGCATGACCATTACCGCGACGTTCAATCAGGGCACCAACCCCGATACGGCGCAGGTTCAGGTGCAGAACAAGCTGAACCTGGCGACCCCGCTGCTGCCGCAAGAAGTGCAGCAACAGGGTATCCGCGTGACCAAGGCGGTGAAGAACTTCCTGATGGTGATCGGCCTGATCTCGGAAAATGGCAGCATGGGCAAGGAAGACTTGGCCAACTACATCGTTTCGAACATGCAGGACCCGATCTCGCGGACCTCCGGTGTGGGTGACTTCCAGGTGTTCGGTGCGCAGTACGCCATGCGTATCTGGCTCGACCCTGCCAAGCTGAATAACTTCCAGCTGACTCCGGTGGACGTGCGAACGGCCGTTTCCGGTCAGAACGTTCAGGTGTCTTCCGGTCAACTGGGCGGTCTGCCAGCGGTCAAGGATCAGCAGCTCAACGCCACCATCATCGGCAAGACCCGCCTGCAGACGGCCGAGCAGTTCGGCAACATTCTGCTCAAGGTCAACCAGGACGGATCGCAGGTGCGTATCCGTGATGTCGGCACTGTCGGCCTTGGTGCCGAGAACTACAGCATCGACGCACAGATCAACGGCAAGCCCGCGTCTGGCCTGGCGATCAAACTCGCCACCGGCGCCAACGCCCTGGACACGGCCAAGGCCATCCGGGCCACCGTTGCCCAGCTCGAGCCGTTCTTCCCGCCTGGCATGAAGGCCGTTTACCCGTATGACACCACGCCGGTAACCAGCGAATCGATCAACGGGGTGATTCATACCCTGGGTGAAGCGGTCGTGCTGGTGTTCCTGGTGATGTACCTGTTCCTGCAGAACTTCCGCGCCACCATCATCACCACGATGACGGTCCCGGTGGTATTGCTCGGCACGTTCGGCATCCTCGCGGCCTTCGGCTTCTCCATCAACACCCTGACCATGTTCGGCATGATCCTGGCCATCGGCTTGCTGGTGGACGATGCCATTGTCGTGGTGGAGAACGTCGAGCGGGTCATGGCAGAGGAGAAACTGTCGCCTCGAGATGCCACGATCAAGTCCATGGAGCAGATCCAGGGCGCGCTGGTCGGTATTGCCATGGTGCTTTCGGCGGTGCTGTTGCCGATGGCGTTCTTCGGCGGCTCCACCGGTGTGATCTACAAGCAATTCTCGATCACCATCGTGTCGGCGATGGCCCTGTCGGTCATCGTTGCGTTGATCTTCACCCCGGCCTTGTGCGCCACCTTGCTCAAGCCGATCGACCATGAAAAGCACGGTCAGCCGCGTCGTGGCTTCTTCGGCTGGTTCAACCGCACCTTCGATCGCAGCGTACTCAGCTACGAGCGCGGCGTGGGTAACATGCTGCGCCACAAGATTCCGGCGTACCTGGTTTACCTGCTGATCTTCGCCGGCATGATCTGGATGTTCACCCGCATCCCCTCCACGTTCCTCCCGGAAGAAGACCAGGGCGTTATCTTCGCCCAGGTTCAGACCCCGGCCGGATCGTCGGCGGCCAGGACCCAGGCGGTTCTGGACGAAGCACGTACTTACCTGCTCGATAAGGAAAGTGCCGCCGTTCAGTCGGTCTTTACGGTAAACGGCTTTAACTTCGCCGGTCGTGGGCAGAGTTCTGCGTTGGCGTTCATCCTGCTCAAACCGTGGGCTGATCGCGACGAGGACAACAGCGTCTTCGCCCTGGCCAAACGCGCTCAGAACCACTTCTTCACGTTCCGCGACGCCCTCTCCTTCGCCGTGGTTCCACCCTCGGTACTGGAATTGGGTAACGCCACCGGTTTCGACTTCTACCTGCAGGATCAGGGCGGCGTGGGTCACGCCAAGCTGATGGAAGCGCGTAACCAGTTCCTCGGCATGGCGGCTCAAAGCAAGATCCTGGCGGGCGTTCGCCCCAACGGTCTGAACGATGAACCGCAGTACCAACTGATCATCGACGATGAGCGCGCCAGCGCATTGGGTATCACCCTGACCGACATCAACACCACGTTGTCCGTCGCCTTCGGTGGTAGCTACATCAACGACTTCATCGACCGCGGTCGGGTGAAGAAGGTGTACGTGCAGGGTCAGCCGAACGCTCGGATGAAGCCTGAAGACCTTGAAAAATGGTATGTGCGCAACAGCGCCGGCGAGATGGTGCCGTTTTCCTCGTTCGCCAGTGGCGAGTGGGTCTTCGGATCACCCAAGCTGTCGCGTTACAACGGCGTGCCGGCCGAAGAAGTGCTCGGTACTCCGGCGCCGGGCTACAGCTCGGGCCAGGCGATGGACGAGGTCGAAGCGCTGGTCAAGAAACTGCCAGCCGGTATCGGTTATTCCTGGACAGGCCTGTCGTATGAAGAACGGCTCTCGGGATCGCAGGCGCCTACGCTGTACGCCATTTCGATTCTGGTGGTGTTCCTCTGTCTCGCGGCCTTGTACGAAAGCTGGTCGATTCCGATCGCGGTCCTGCTGGTTATCCCCCTCGGCGTCATCGGGGCACTGATTGCCACCAGCCTGCGCGGTCTGTCCAACGACGTGTTCTTCCAGGTGGGCCTCTTGGTGACGGTGGGTCTGGCGGCGAAGAACGCCATCCTGATCGTCGAGTTCGCCAAAGAGCTGCATGAACAAGGCAAGAGCCTGGTGGATGCGGCGATTGAAGCCTGCCGGATGCGTCTGCGACCGATCATCATGACCTCGATGGCGTTCATCCTCGGTGTTGTGCCGCTGGCGATCTCCACTGGCGCCGGTTCGGGCGGTCAGCATTCGATCGGTACGGGCGTAATCGGCGGTATGATCACGGCCGTGGTCCTGGCGATCTTCTGGGTACCACTGTTCTTCGTCACGATCTCCGGGTTGTTCAAGAGCAAACAGCGACATACCACCCCACAAGGCACCACACCAAACGACGAGGCTGGCCAATGAGCAAGTCCCTGATCTCGCTGGCAGTCACCGCGTTCATTCTCGGCGGCTGCTCGTTGATCCCCGATTACAACCAGCCTGCCGCGCCGGTCGCCGCGCAGTATCCGCAAGGTCCGGCGTATTCGCCGGCCCAGGCGGCCAACGTGGCAGCGTCCGAGCAAGGCTGGCGTCAGTTCTTTCATGACCCGGCGCTGCAACAGCTGATTCAGACCTCGCTGGTCAATAACCGCGACCTGCGCGTCGCGGCGCTGAACATCGATGCCTACCGCGCTCAGTACCGCATCCAGCGTGCCGACCTGTTCCCGGCGGTCAACGCCGAGGGCAGCGGTATTCGTCAACGGGTGCCTGGCGACCTGTCGCAGACCGGTCAGTCCGGGATCACCAGCCAGTATTCGGTGGGCCTGGGCATCAGCGCCTACGAGCTGGACCTGTTCGGCCGTATCCGCAGCCTCAGCGAACAGGCGCTGCAGCAATACTTCGCCACGGAAGAAGCCCGTCGCAGCACGCAGATCAGCCTGGTGGCCAACGTCGCCAACGCCTACCTGACCTGGCAGGCGGACAAAGAGCTGCTCAAACTGACGCAAGACACACTGGGCGCGTTTGAAGAAAGCTTCCGCCTGACCTCGCGCAGCAGCGAAGTCGGTGTTGCCTCTGCGCTTGATCTTGCGCAGTCGCGCACTTCGGTGGAAAGCGCCCGCGTCAGCCTTTCGCGCTATCAGCGTCTGGTGGCTCAGGACGAGAACAACCTGACCCTGTTGATTGGCACGGCCCTGCCGGAGAACCTGCCGGCCTCCAAGCCGCTGAGCAACGACTTGCTCACCGAGTTGCCGCCTGGCTTGCCTTCGGACCTGTTGCAGCGTCGTCCTGACATCCTGCAAGCCGAATACAACCTCAAGGCAGCCAACGCCAATATCGGCGCCGCCCGTGCAGCGTTCTTCCCGAGCATCAGCCTGACGGCCAGTGCCGGTACCGCAAGCGGTGACTTGAGCGGCCTGTTCAAGGGTGGTTCGGGTACGTGGCTGTTCCAGCCGCAGATCAACCTGCCGATCTTCAACGCCGGCAGCCTGCGTGCGAGCCTCGATTACTCGAAGATCCAGAAGGACATCAGCGTCGCCAACTACGAGAAGGCGATTCAGACAGCCTTCCAGGAAGTGTCCGACGGTCTAGCTTCACGCAAGACCTTCAAGGACCAACTTCAGGCGCAAAGCGATTTCGTGCAGGCCAACCAGGACTACTACCGTCTGGCCGAGCGTCGTTACCGCATCGGGATCGACAGCAACCTGACCTTCCTCGACGCCCAGCGCTCGTTGTTCAGCGCGCAGCAGTCGTTGATCAGCGATCGCTTGTCGCAGCTCAACAGCGAAGTCAATTTGTACCGCGCCCTGGGTGGCGGCTGGTACGAGCAGACTCCGACCGGTCAGAAACAACCAACAGCAGGCGATGTGCCGAAAACGCGGATGTTCTGATGTAACGCAGCCATAAAAAAACCCACCGATTGGTGGGTTTTTTTTTGCTGCTAACGCCTGGGTACATCACTGATTTGGGGGAGACGAAAAACCTGTAGGAGCGCGCTTGCCCGCGATTGCGATCTTTTTGTGAGGACGGTATCAGCCAGATTGACGCTTTCGCGGGCAAGCGCGCTCCTACAGTTCTGATTACATGCTCAAAGGCTCAACTCAACAAAAACTCCGTCACCCGCAACGTAAACACCTGCCCCAACTCGACACTCGACAAGTGCGCCGCGTAGTAATCGGACAGTTGCGAGCCGTGAATATGGTTTTGCAGATAATGCCCATCGGCGACCGTGGTGACCCCATCATGGCTGCCGCAGATGATCAGCGTGTCCACCGTGATCGACCCGACCTGCTTGAGAAAGTCCGCATCGCGCACCGCAACGCAACAGGCGGCGTAGCCTTGAGGGGAGGTGTTGGCCAGCACGTCGATGACCGCTTTCACCTGGCCGGGATGGGTGGCGGCAAACTCCGGCGTGAACCAGCGTTGCGATGCCGTCTGCGCCAACGTCGCCATGCCTTGATCGGCGTCGCTTTCCAGCAACGCGATGCGCTGATTCCAGATTTCGGGCGTGCCGATCTTCGCCGCGCTGTTGCTGATCACCAGTTTGAGCAGACGCTCATTGGCGTGAATCCCCAGCCACTGCCCGATCAAACCGCCCATGGACAGCCCGCAAAAATGCGCCTTCTGGATCTTCAACGCGTCCAGCAGCGCCAGCACGTCCCGACCCAATTGCTCGATGGTGTAAGGCCCCTGGCTGACCAGCGACTGACCGTGCCCGCGCGTGTCGTAGCGCAGCACGCGAAACGATTGACTGAACGCGGCAACCTGCGCGTCCCACATGTGCAGATCGGTGCCGAGTGAATTGGACAGCACCAGCACCGGCGCCCCTGGCGGGCCCTCGATCTCGTAATGCAGTTCACCGTCTTCAAGTTGTACGAATGCCATGGCAGCCCCTCTTTGTTTGAGCACTCAGGTGATCGTGACGTAATGATTGATTATGGAAGATGCGGATGACGCGCGCCCGGACGCAGGCGCGCGCAGATCAATCAATGATCTTCGTGCAGGTAAGCCGGTTGCTTCGGCAACCGCAGGCTGAACAGGAATGCGACGGCCATCATCACCGTGACGTACCAGTAGAAGGTGTTTTCAATCCCTGCGTTCTTGAAGCTCAAGGCCACGAACTCGGCCGAGCCGCCGAAGATGGCGTTGGCCACTGCGTACGCCAGGCCCACACCCAGCGCTCGCACTTGCACCGGGAACATCTCGGCTTTCACCAGACCGCTGATGGAGGTATAGAAGCTGACGATGGCCAGCGCCAGGGTGATCAGCACGAAGGCCAGCACCGGACTTGTCGTGGTTTTCAGCGTCATCAGCAGCGGCACAGTGCACAGCGTGCCCAGACCACCGAACCACAGCATCGAGTTGCGGCGGCCGATCTTGTCCGCCAGCGCGCCGAACGCCGGCTGCATGCACATGTACAGGAACAGCGCGCCGGTCATGATGTAGCTGGCGACTTTCGGGTCCATGTGCACGGTGTTCACCAGGTACTTCTGCATGTACGTGGTGAACGTGTAGAAAATCAGCGAGCCGCCAGCGGTATACCCCAACACCGTGATGAACGCCGTCTTGTGATGCTTGAACAACGCGGCAATGCTGCCGGCGTCCTTGTCCTGACGCGCTTCGGCGGTGGTGGTTTCCTTGAGCGTGCGACGCAGCAGCAGCGAGATCACCGCAGCAATGGCGCCGACCACGAACGGGATCCGCCAGCCATAGGCTTTCAGCTCATCGGAGCTGAGGAACTGCTGAAGAATGACCACGGTGAGCACCGCCAGCAGTTGCCCGCCAATCAGGGTCACGTACTGGAACGAGGCGAAGAAGCCTCGCTGGCCGCGCAGTGCCACTTCACTCATGTAGGTCGCGGTGGTGCCGTATTCGCCACCCACCGACAGGCCCTGGAACAGGCGCGCCGCCAACAGCAACGCGGGTGCCCAGGCGCCGATTTGTGCGTACGTGGGCAGGCACGCGATGACCAGCGAACCTGCGCACATCATCAGGACTGAAATCATCATCGAGTTTTTGCGGCCGTGCTTGTCGGCTACGCGGCCAAACAACCAGCCGCCAATGGGACGCATCAGGAAGCCGGCCGCGAACACGCCAGCGGTGTTGAGCAATTGAACGGTAGGATCGTCGGACGGAAAGAACGCCGGCGCAAAGTAGATGGCGCAGAAGGCATAGACATAGAAGTCGAACCATTCGACGAGGTTGCCGGAAGAAGCCCCCACGATCGCGAAAATCCGTTTGCGCCGCTCTTCCCCGGTGTAGTGAGTCGTTGTCATTATTTTTTCCCCAGTTTTTCAAAACGACCAGTAGTGCCGGCCATACATGCCAGTCCAAGACATAACCAGTAACACTAAGACTTAACCAGCAAGTGTCCTTCATCACAAGAACAATCACCCAGGCCCGCGTTTTGCCTGTTCGTGGAGGCAGTTGCGGACCTGGGCGACTGACTTTTCAGCAACGTTTTATCGCTCAATCGCCAGCGCCATCCCCTGCCCCACGCCCACGCACAACGTCGCCAGGCCTTTGCGGCCGCCGGTTTTTTCCAGATGGTGCAACGCGGTCATCACCAGCCGCGCGCCACTCATGCCCAGCGGGTGACCCAAGGCAATTGCCCCGCCGTTGGGATTCACGTTGGGAGAATCGTCCGCGATCCCGAGTTCGCGCATCACCGCCAGGCCCTGGCTGGCGAATGCTTCGTTGAGCTCGATGACGTCGAAATCCGAAACGGCCAGGCCCAGCCGCTCAACCAGTTTGCGCACGGCCGGGACCGGGCCGATGCCCATGATCCGAGGCTCGACGCCTGCGCTGGCCATGCCCAGAATCCGGGCGCGGGGCGTGAGCCCGTGTTTCTCCACCGCTTCGGCAGACGCCATAATCAGCGCCACGGCGCCATCGTTGAGCCCGGCGGCATTGCCCGCCGTCACGGTGTTGCCAGCGCCGTTCACCGGTTTGAGTTTGCTCAACCCCTCCAGGCTGGTGTCCGCACGGGGGTGTTCATCGGTGTCGACCACGGTCTCGCCTTTCTTGTGGGCGATCCGCACCGGCACGATCTCTTCGGCGAAGAAACCGGACGCCTTGGCAGCGGCCGCGCGCTGCTGGCTGCGCAGGGCGAACGCGTCCTGATCCTCACGGGAGACCTTGAAATCCTCGGCGACGTTGTCACCGGTTTGCGGCATGGTTTCGACGCCGTACTGGTCCTTGATCTGTGGATTGACGAAGCGCCAGCCCAGTGTCGTGTCTTCAAGTTTCTGGCCACGGCCAAACGCCGTCTCGGCCTTGCCCATGACGAACGGCGCGCGGGACATCGACTCCACGCCCCCGGCAATCGCCAGTTCCATTTCACCACAGGCGATCGCCCGAAACGCAGTACCCACGGCGTCCAGACCCGACGCGCACAAACGGTTGAGGGTCACGCCCGGCACGGTGACCGGCAAGCCGGCCAGCAGCAACGCCATCCGCGCCACGTTGCGGTTGTCCTCGCCGGCCTGGTTGGCGCAGCCGAGGAACACCTCATCGACTTCGCTCCAGTTCACCGAAGGATTACGCGCCATCAGCGCCTTGATGGGCAGCGCCGCCAGGTCGTCCGCGCGCACGGTGGCCAGCGCCCCACCGAAACGGCCGATGGGGGTTCGAATCGCATCACAGATAAAAACGTCACGCATCATGCTTCTCCCGGTGCCTGGCCGTGGGCTGCAGCGGTTCGCGCTTCCAGATCACGCAGGGCAGTCAGTTCGTAGTCGCTCGGCTCTGCGCAAACCTCCACGTTTTCGGCGAAGCGCACGGCCCAACCGGTGGCAGCAATCACTTGCTCGCGGGTGACGCCCGGATGCAGGGTCGTGACCACGAACTCGTTGCTGCCCTCCTCCGGCTCCATGATGCACAGGTCAGTGATGATGCCGACCGGTCCGGCCCCGGGCAGTCCGAGACGCTTGCGCGAATCGCCGCCTTCGCCGTGCCCCACTGACGTCATGAAATCCAGCTTGTTAACGAACGCGCGGGCCGATTGCTTGAGAATGATCAGCACCTGTTTGGCTGAACCTGCAATTTCCGGTGCCCCGCCCGCGCCCGGCAGACGGACTTTCGGGTGGTGGTAATCGCCGACGACGGTGGTGTTGATGTTGCCGAAGCGATCGACTTGCGCCGCGCCCAGAAAGCCGACATCGACACGACCGCCCTGCAGCCAATAGCGAAAAATCTCACTGGTGGACACCACGGTATCGGCAGTTTCAGCCAGTTCGCCGTCACCGATGGACAGCGGCAGCACGTTGGGCTTGGCGCCAATCGGGCCTGATTCGTAGATCAGCACCACGTCGGGCGACGAGGTCAGGCGCGCCAGATTGGCTGCCTTCGACGGCAGGCCGATGCCGACGAAGCACACAGAACCGTTTTTCAGCCGACGCGCGGCGGCAACGGTCATCATTTCATTGGTTGAGTAATTCATTGCTGTGCCTCCGAAGCGCTGGCCAATTTGCGCTGAAATTCCGTGAAATCGGCGGTGCCGTGGATGTATTCGGCGACCCACGCGGTAAACGTCTGACGGTCACGGGCGATGGGGTCCCATGCCTGATAGAAGCGGTTATCGCGTTCGTAGTAACCGTGGGCGTAGGAAGGATGCGCGCCATTGGGTACGACGCAGACTGCGCTCAACGCCCAGGTCGGCAAGACGCAGGCATTCATCGGTGCCTTGAGGTCATCGACGATTTCTTCCACCGTCACGATGCAGCGCTTGGCTGCCAGCGCGGCTTCCTTCTGCACACCGAGGATGCCCCACAACAGGACGTTGCCCTTGCGGTCGGCCTTTTGCGCGTGGATGACAGTGACATCCGGGCGCACGGCGGGCACGGCGGCGAGCACCTCGCCGGTGAATGGGCAGGTCACTGTCTTGATCAGCGGGTTGACCTTCGGCAGGTCGGAGCCGGCATACGCACGCAGTACCGCAAACGGCAGCCCCGATGCGCCGGCGACGTAGGCGTTAGCCAGGTCAGCGTGACTGTGCTCTTCGATTTCCAGTGGCTGGGGCCATTGTTTTTCGACCGCGTCACGCAAGCGATGCAGTGAACCGACGCCAGGGTTCCCACCCCACGAGAAAATCAGTTTTTTCGCACAACCGGCGCCGATCAATTGGTCGTAGATAAGATCAGGGGTCATCCGCACCAGAGTCAGGTCTTTCTTTTTCTGACGAATGATTTCATGACCTGCGGCGGTAGGAATCAGATGGGTAAAGCCTTCCAGTGCAACGGTGTCGCCGTCGTTGACGAATTGCTTCACCGCATCGTGCAGAGAAATGATGTCGGCCATGAGTGGCTCCAGGTTCAAACGCTCTATGATGAACAGCGCGCAGGGCTGCGCGGGTATGGCATCGAGGTTATGCCTGGGGACAAAGCGGAACAATCCGATAATCGACTAAGTGTTCGGTGATCGAACAGGATATGTCAGTCCAAAAGCTGCTTTTTGTTGGAGCGAGGCTTGCCCGCGAATGGGTCCAACCGATGCATCGTTATCGGTTGAAAGAATCTTCGCGGGCAAGCCTCGCTCCAACAGGGTCCGCCGTCACGTAAACAACTGCGTACTCAAATCCCGACTGGCATCGAGCATGATCGGCAGAAATTTCTGCTCCAGTTCGTTGCGGGTCACGCGACCGGCGCTGGTGCTGACATTCAACGCCGCCAACACCTGTCCCGATGCGTCGTACACCGGCACGGCAATGGACCGCAGGCCTTGTTCCAATTCCTGATCGACAATGCACCAGCCTTGCTGACGCACCTGCTGCAGGCATTCGAGCAATGTCTCCGGGGTGCACAGCGTTCGGCTGGTCTTGGGCTGCAGGTCGACATGATCCAGATATTCCTGCAGGGACACATCATCCAGCGCCGCCAGCAGAATCCGGCCCATGGACGTGCAATACGCCGGCAGGCGCCCGCCGACGGCAAGGTCCACCGAGATCAGGCGCTGGGTGGTGGCCGAACGAGCGATGTAGAGAATGTCGTCTCCCTCCAGCGTCGCCATGTTGCAGGCCTCATGCAACTGATCGCTCATGCGGTCCAGATAAGGTTGCGAGGACACCGCCAACGGCGTCGACGACAGATACGCGTGGCCGAGGGTCAGGACTTTGGGCAGCAATGAATACGTGCGGCCGTCGGTGGTGGCATAGCCCAGCTTGATCAGCGTGTGCAGACAACGGCGTACCGCCGCGCGAGGGATCTCGGTGCGGTGGCTGATCTGCGCGATGGTCAAATGCCGTTTGCGCTCCTGGAACGCGTGTATCACCGCCAGCCCTCGGGCCAGCGATGTCATGAAATCGGGGTCGCCGGTCAGCGCCTGAATCCGCTTGGCCGGGGACGCGACAATGGGCGGCGCCAGCGACGCGAAAGAATTACGCAATTGGTCATTCATCATTATTACCGTTCGTCGCGGCTTGCACAGCCTTACAGGTAGCCACTCTCACCCTGATTGGCGAGAGTGGCAAGGGCGTTTTGGGCGATTATCGAACGACTGGGCGATAATCGCCGTTGACCCGTCGCGACGATGCTTATACCTTTCACACGCCAGATGTGGCTTCTTGGAAATACTGGTCAGGTACCCACTGAGAAGTCCAAGGCACGGCCTTGCTAACCGCGAGGCCGTTTTTTCTTCCGCCCTTGTCATTTCAAGGCATCGCAAACTTCGCGATGTATAGAAACCGACACAATTATCAAAATATTTTCAACGCCCGATTTCAGATGAAAATATGTCGTCAGAAATCTGTCTGCGGCCGTCTGTGGTTTTATTAACAAGTTCTGCCAAATTTTTGCCCTCCTTAACTTCGGAATATTCGTACAAGAAAACACTTCCCTTCCGAACATATTGAATGGCACGAACATGGGCAGTTGACACTTTCAATGGTCTTGGAGATAGTAGCGATCAATTGACGCGCTATAACGCTGCGACTTGATCCGGTCACCCCATCAAGGGCGGATCCGGTTACGCCTCGCCCGCACCCTTAACGAGCATCGCGCAGCGATAGACAGGCCAGAAGCCTGGTCAATCTGCCAGTAGACTGGCAACCCGAAAAAAAGAATGCCGCTACGACAGATATGTTTTTCTGGTGCTCGTAGCCGCAGTGGCAGAAGTGATTAATTCCCAGGTAGTAAGCGCTTCATGCGCAGTTGTCCAACAGCCCTGTTGCCAACAACGACCCACACTTCTCACCGCTGCGTCGTCACCGGAATCCATTCAAATTAAATAAGGTCATACCGTGACAAAAGACGAACTGCGCGAGGAATTAGAGCGCCAGGAACAACGTTACAAGGATGTATACGGCGGGGAAATCACCACCTACGCCGCGCAACCAGAGCCGGAGCGCAAACCCTGGCGCAAAAGAGCAAGCCTGCTGGATCAAGCGTTTCAGCAAGAGCTGCAAAAGATGGAAAAAGAGCTCAAAGAAGAGCCGTGAAGCCTTCTCGAGCCGTCCATGAATGCCGCGTTTAACGATCAGTAGCACTTTTTACCCGGTTCAGCCAAAGCTCCCGTTTCAGCTATTGTTGATTCGAAGGCGCTCGCAATTGGCTCCCTGACAGGAAGTCAACAGGTGTGTGGGCCTGAAAATTCGTTGCAGGTTGCTACCAATTAGCAGCGTGCCTATCGATATGTTTTTTTTCTGTCATAATCCCGCCCCCTCTAATACCGGGTCAGAAAACCTTCCATGATCGATTTATTCAGCGGCCTGGATGCTTGGGTAATTGTGAGCCTGGTGCTCGCCCTGGCGTTCGTGCTCACCTTCGAGTTCATCAACGGCTTTCATGACACCGCAAACGCGGTGGCGACAGTCATCTACACCAAAGCCATGCCGCCGCATCTGGCCGTGTTCTTTTCCGGCGTGTTCAACTTCCTCGGGGTGTTGCTTGGCGGTGTAGGTGTCGCGTACGCCATCGTTCACCTGCTGCCGGTCGAGCTGCTGATCAACGTCAACACCGGTCACGGATTGGCGATGGTGTTCTCTTTGCTGGCGGCCGCCATTACCTGGAACCTCGGCACCTGGTACTTCGGCATCCCCGCTTCCAGCTCCCATACCTTGATTGGCTCGATCCTGGGCGTTGGCCTGGCGAATGCGCTGATCAACGATATTCCACTGGCTGACGGTGTGAACTGGCAAAAGGCAATCGATATCGGCGCGTCGCTGGTGTTCTCGCCCCTGGCAGGCTTTATTGTCGCCGCACTGGGTTTGCTGGCCCTGAAGGCCTGGCGCCCCCTGTCGAACATGCACAAGACGCCCGATCAGCGTCGCAAGAGCAACGACAAAAAGAAGCACCCACCCTTCTGGAATCGCCTGGTGCTGGTCATTTCTGCCATGGCCGTCAGCTTCGTTCACGGTTCCAACGACGGTCAGAAAGGCATTGGCCTGATCATGCTGGTCCTGATCGGTATTGTCCCTGCGCAGTTCGTGCTCGACCTGGGCAGCACGACTTACCAGATCGAACGCACCCGCGATGCCACGCTGCACCTGAGCCAGTTCTACCAGCGCAACAACGCCACGCTGGGCGAATACCTGGCGCTGGGCAAGGCTCAGACCGGCGACCTGCCGGCACGCTTCAGCTGCAACCCTGAACAGACCGAACCCACCATCGACGCGCTGCTGACCAACCTGAAAGGCGTGTCGGACTACCGTGCGATTTCGCCGGATCACCGCATCGAAGTGCGCCGCTACCTGCTGTGCCTGGACGACACGGCGCGCAAGGTCGGCAAGCTGCCGAGCCTGGACGCTCGCGAGAAATCTGACTTGGAGAAGCTGCGCAAGGACCTGACCACCACCACCGAGTACGCGCCGTTCTGGGTGATCTTCGCGGTGGCCCTGGCGCTGGGCATTGGCACCATGGTCGGCTGGAAACGCGTTGTGTTGACCATTGGCGAGAAGATCGGCAAGCAAGGCATGACCTACGCTCAGGGCATGTCGGCACAGATCACCACTGCGTGCGCCATTGCGGCAGCCAACGTGTTCGCCCTGCCGGTCTCGACGACGCACATTTTGTCTTCGGGTGTCGCAGGAACCATGGTCGCCAACAAAAGCGGCCTTCAAGGTGGCACCGTTCGCAACATTCTCCTGGCATGGGTGCTGACGCTGCCAGCCACGGTTGCGCTGTCTGCCGGGCTGTTCTGGCTGGCGTCTATCGTGCTGGCGTAACGGCCTGACCTGTTGGAGCGAGGCTTGCCCGCGAACTGGATCAGCACATTGCTGTTGAAGCTGATTCACAGAAATTCGCGGGCAAGCCTCGCTCCAACAAGACTGATGCAAAAGCTTTACTTACGCTTCTTGCCCGTCCCCAACAACGACCCCATCAAGCCGCGCACCAAATCCCGGCCGATCTGATTGGCCGCTGTGCGCATGGCGCTCTTCATGGCCTGCCCGGCAAGTCCGCCCAAAAATCCTCCTGCCATGTCCGCGAAACCGCCACCCGGCGCTTCTTTTTTTGGTAAATCGCCAGGTTCAGGGGCCACCTTGCGCGCCAGCAACATTTCATACGCAGACTCGCGATCCACAGGCTTGTCATAGCGACCCGCCAGCGGTGACTGAGCGATCAGACCCGCGCGCTCAGCGTCGGTCAACGGCCCGATCCGCGATTGAGGCGGTGCGATCAACACTCGCCTGACGATCTCCGGTGTGCCTTTGTCCTGCAGTGTCCCGACCAGCGCCTCACCGGCGCCCAGTTCAGTCAGCACGCTCAGGGCGTCAAAATCAGGGTTGGGACGAAAGCCGTCTGCCACGGCGCGCAGTGACTTCTGCTCTTTGCTGGTGAAGGCACGCAAGCCGTGTTGTATGCGCAAGCCCAACTGCGCGAGGATGTCATCCGGCAAATCGCTCGGCGACTGGGTGACGAAATACACGCCAACGCCTTTGGAGCGGATCAAGCGCACCACCTGTTCAAGGCGCTCCTGCAACGCCTTCGGGGTGTCAGCAAACAGCAAATGCGCTTCATCAAAAAACAGCGCCAGCAACGGCTTGTCGGCATCGCCACGCTCCGGCAATTGCTCGAACAGTTCAGCCAGCAGCCACAGGAGAAAGGTCGCGTAGACCTTGGGCGCCTCATGCACCAGACGGCTGGCGTCGAGCAAATGAATCCGCCCTCGCCCATCACAGGCCGGCCGCAGAATATCTTCAAGCTGCAATGCCGGCTCGCCGAACAGCGCTTCGGCGCCTTGCTGCTCAAGCACCGCCATGCGCCGAAGCAACGCCTGGCTGGAACCGGTGGTCATCAAGGCGCTGTCTTCGCCCAACAGCTCCGGGTGATCACGCAAATGATTGAGCAGCGCCTTGAGATCCTTGATATCCAGCAACAGCAGACCTTCCCGGTCTGCCACCTTGAACGCGGCGTACAACGTCGACTGCTGGCTGTCGGTCAATTCGAGCAAACTGCCGAGCAGCAACGGGCCCATTTCCGACAGCGTGGTGCGCAAAGGATGTCCGGACTTGCCATGCACATCCCACAAGGTCACGGGATAGGCCTGGGGTCTGTGATTGAGCCACGGCATGCCGGCAATCCGCTCGGCAATCTTGCCTTGGGGGTTACCGGGTGCGCCGAGCCCGCACAGGTCGCCCTTGATGTCAGCGGCGAACACGGCGACCCCGGCATCGCTGAACGCCTCGGCCAGACGCTGAAGGGTCACTGTTTTCCCCGTGCCCGTGGCCCCGGCGATCAGCCCGTGGCGGTTCGACAGTCGCAACGCTTGCCCCACCGGTAGGCCATCGAGACTGGCGCCAAGAACAATCTGTTGTGAATCCGGCATGTCATCCCCCGTTGATTGATGGATCGCTCACAGCCCGTGGCTGCGTGCATGAGCGCAACACTGTCCTGCCTCACCCACGACGTGCGAAGCCAGGACGCCTCTTCACTCTAGCCGACGCCTCTGCAGGCCGCGAAATGCAGCCACCGCCCGTGCCGTGGTAACGAACAACTATTCTTGTGAGTGGTCAACCAAAGGACCACAAAACCGGAGGGATGCTCATCGTGCACATCGCTGACATGACCATGTTTTACGCCCCGGCCAGTGGCGGCGTGCGCACCTATCTGGATGCCAAGCATTGTCGGCTGGGTCGCCACCCCGGCGTTCGACACAGCCTGTTGATTCCCGGCGCCAGTCTGAGCAATGTCGATGGCGTCTATAAAGTCCCGGCCCCCGCCGTGCCGTTCGGCAATGGCTACCGCTTCCCCCTGCGCCTGGCACCCTGGCGCAACGTGATCAAAGACCTGCAACCGGACCTGATCGAGGTGGGCGATCCGTACCTGACCGCGTGGGCCGCGATCGACGCACGTCGCCAACTGGATGTCCCGGTCATCGGCTTCTACCACTCCGACCTGCCGTTGCTGGTGAGTAACCGCATCGGGACCTGGCTGGGAACAAACGTCGAAGGCTACGTCGCCAAACTCTATCGTCACTTCGACCGCGTCCTCGCACCCAGCACCGTGATGGCCGAAAAGCTCGTGCGACTAGGCGTCGATAACGTCTATGTGCAGCCGCTGGGTGTGGATCTGGCGACGTTCAATCCCGCCAGACGCGATCCGGGATTGAAGGCCCGGCTTGGGGTCAGCGAGGACACTCGACTGTTGATCTTCGCCGGGCGCGGTTCCCGCGAAAAAAATCTCCCGGTGTTGCTGGAGTGCATGAAGAGCTTAGGCCACCGCTATCATTTATTGCTGGTTGGCTCCCACATGCCTGCCGCCGTACCCGGTAATGTGTCGGTCATCGATCATTTCCGTCCCGTTCACGAAGTCGCACGTCTGCTGGCAAGCGCTGATGCCCTGGTGCATGCGGGGGATCAGGAAACCTTCGGGCTGGTGATTCTGGAGGCCATGGCCAGTGGACTCCCGGTGGTGGCGGTCGCGGCCGGAGCGTTCACGGAAATCGTCCCGGCCCCGTGCGGGCTGTTATGCCAGCCCAACGACGCACGCGCCATGGCCGCGGCAGTACGTGAGCTGTTCAGCGGCGATGTTGTGGGAAAAGGCCGCGCGGCACGTAGCCATGTGGAGCATAACTACGCGTGGGACACAGTCGTTTCCGGTTTGCTTGGACACTATCGGGCCGTGCTCGGCGGATCAGCAACGGTGCGCGCCCATGGCTGAAGCCACACAATCGGGATCCACCGCGAATCAGCCGCCCAGCGTGATGCTGGTGCTGCACGATGTCGCGCCGGAAACGTGGGACGATTACCATGCCTTCGTTCAGGCCGTCGACGCCATGGGACACATCCCCATTACCTGGCTGGTGGTGCCTGATTTCCACAAGCGCAGCGCGGTCTCGGCCGACACGAATTTCCAGCGCCATATGCATCGCCGCCTCGAACGGGGTGATGAACTGGCGCTGCACGGTTATCATCACTGCGACGACGGACCCAGACCGGGCAATCCACACGAGTACTTCATGCGCCGTATCTATACCTGGGAAGGCGAGTTCTACGGCCTCGACCAGCAGCAGGCCTTGCAAAAACTGGAGGCGGGCATCGAGGTCTTCAGACACCATGACTGGCCTCTGCACGGTTTCGTTGCACCAGCCTGGTTGATGAGCCGTGGGACGCGCGAGGCGTTGCGCAGCTTGCCGCTGGACTACACCAGCGACCCGGGGCACCTTTTTACCCTGCCGGATTTCACCGCGTACCCGGCACCGGGCATCGTCTGGAGCGCAGGCAGCGCCTGGCGTCGAGGGCTTTCGAAGTTGATCAGTGATCATCGCGAAGCACGGCTCGAACACGCCGCTACACTGCGCCTGGGCTTACACCCCGTGGACATGCGCCACGAATTTTCCCGCACTTACTGGTTGAATATTTTGCAGCGATTGATTGAACAAGGCCGCACCCCCGTGACCAAATTTGCCTGGCTTAGCGCCCGGGCGTCCAGCGTGAGGTCCGCCGCGTGAAGCGACTTGCATGGCTTGTCGCTGCGTTGCTGATGGCGTTGTTGATTCCGATGTTCATGGGTGGCACGGACATGTTCCAGCGTCTGCGCGCCTTCCCCGCCGATTTGCTGTTGATCATGTTTGGCATGGTATTGGTGGGCTGGTGTTGCAACACCGCCCGTCTGCGCCTGCTGCTGGGGGACAGCGCCCAGAACGTGAGTGTGCCCAGAAGCCTTGCCGTGGTGATGGCCACCGAATTTGCCTACAGCGCGACGCCCGGGGGCAGCGGTGCGCCGTTGACGCTGGTGGCGTTGTTGTCGCGCAGTGGCATCGGCCCTGCAAAAAGTACTGCCGCTTTCGCCACCGATCAGCTCATGGACCTGGTGTTTTTCCTGTTGGCCCTGATCGGCATTCTGATCTACGCGCTGTTCCACAACCTCAGCGAACGGCTTGAATGGATGCTGATCCTCAGTGCATTACTGATCGGGGCAGGACTGGTGGTGTGCGCCGGCTTTGCCCGTTATCACCGACGGATCATCCTGTTCAACGGCATGGTGCTCAAGCGCTTCAACACCAAGGCCATGACGCGTACGCGTTGGGCGCGCAAGCTGCTGCACTTTCGCGATGCGCTGGCTGATACCTGGAAAATGCCCCATCGCACGTTGTTCAAGGTGTTCGTCCTGACGTGTGCACATTGGGGGCTTCGTTACAGCGTGCTGTACCTGACGCTGCAAGGGCTGGGTGCGGATATTCAGTGGGCTTGGACGTTCCTGGTGCAGATGCTGTCGCTGAGCGCGGGCCAATTCAGCCTGTCGCCGGGCGGCGCGGGCACTGCAGAACTCACGTCCGCCGCGCTGTTGGCGCCCATGGTAGGGAAATCTACTGCAGCGGCCGCCATTTTGATCTGGCGGGCGGTGACGTATTACTTCTATCTGGTGGCCGGTGGGCCGGTCTTTTTCCTGATGGTCGGCCGCCCGCTGCTTAACAAGCTGATGCGCATGAAACAGGCCTGATCAATCGTCCTGCTTGTCGTGCGCCGGGTCCGGCTTGATGCTCGAAGGCTGCTGCAGTTGCTCCCATAGCTCGGCAGCGCCTTCGAACTCGGCGCCGTCTTCAGGGGTCAACGCGTCAACGTCATAACGGCTCAGGCAACCTTCGCCCACGGTAGGCGGGGCATTGGAAACGGCCTTGTCGAGCGGGTCAGTCATGAGCAAGTCTCCCCTTTCAAGCGCCTGAAGCTTAGTCGAACACAACCGTCTTGTTGTCGTGCACCAGCACGCGATCTTCCAGATGCGCACGCAGGCCACGGGCCAACACCATTTTCTCTACATCACGACCAAACCGGACCATGTTTTCGATGCTGTCGCGATGGCTGACGCGCACCACGTCCTGCTCGATGATCGGGCCGGCGTCCAGCTCTTCGGTCACGTAATGACAGGTCGCGCCGATCAGCTTCACGCCGCGCAGCGATGCCTGATGGTACGGCTTGGCACCGACAAAGGACGGCAGGAAACTGTGGTGGATGTTGATGACCTGGTGCGCGTACTCACGGCACAACGCCGGCGGCAGAATCTGCATGTAACGCGCCAGTACAACCACGTCCGCCTCATGCTGCTTGACCAGGCGTGACACTTCGGCAAATGCCGGTTCTTTGTCAGCCGGGTTCACCGGGACATAGTGATAGGCAATGTTGTGCCATTCCACCATGCTGCGCAGGTCTTCATGGTTGGAGATAACGCAGGCGATTTCACAATCAAGTTCATCGCTGTGCCAGCGGTGCAGCAAGTCAGCCAGGCAGTGAGATTCGCGACTGGCCATCAGCACTACCCGCTTCTTCTGGTCCGAGTCAGTGATGCGCCAGTCCATCGAAAACTCTTCAGCGATCGGCCTGAATGCCTCGCGCAGGGCGTCCAGATCAAGCGGTAAGGTATCGGCCCGAATCTCGTGGCGCATGAAGAACCAGCCGCTGAGGTTGTCCGAGTGATGGCTCGCTTCGGTGATCCAACCGTTGTAGGCCGCCAGAAAGTTACTGACTTTGGCAACGATACCGACACGGTCCGGGCAGGCAATCACCAGACGAAAAGTGCGCATTGGGGTAACTCCAGAACTTCGCAAGGGCGGCTATTCTAGCGATTACCTGCTGGCTGTGCAGTATTCGAATGCATTGACCGGGAACCCGCGCAACGCGCGATCATCCAGCCGTGCATGCGGTAAAGCCTGCGCCCGATTGATGGCGCCATAAAAAACGCGACAACACCCATTAATATTCATGAAAAAAATCTGTGAATGCACGGTTGTATTTAGTGTTAGGAGTATTGCCCGGATGACTATTTCGAATAGACGGCAAATAAAGATTCCTTAAACGTTTACTTGCACAAACTCTGTGACTATTATTGCGCCCATGCACCCTGCACATCACAACATAAGGTCATCCTCATGTCCCTGATCAACGAATACCGCGCAACAGAAGAAGCCATCAAAGAACTGCAAGCCCGTCTGCAAAATCTTCAACAAGACGACAAGCTGCAGAATGAACTCGAGTTCGAGGGCAAATTGCGCACCCTGATGGGTGAATATCAGAAGTCCCTGCGCGATATCATCGCGTTGCTGGACCCAGAGTCCAAAGTTAACAAAGCACCGCGTGGCGCGCCGGTAAAAACTACCGGCACCAAACGTGCTCGCAAAGTAAAGCAGTACAAAAACCCGCACAACGGCGAAATCATCGAAACCAAAGGCGGCAACCACAAGACGTTGAAAGAGTGGAAAGCCAAATGGGGCGGTGACGAAGTGGAAGGCTGGGCAACGTTGCTGGGTTGATACCCAACTATCAGGGCCCTCGGTTGTGCAGAAACGTACGACTCAAGAAAAACGCCAGCCTGCTGGCGTTTTTTTCGTCCCGAACTTGCCTGTCGCCCCTTACAGGCCAAGACGTGCGCGTAACTGCTCGACGTAATCCTGCCACTGCCCCAGCACCTTGAGCTGAGCGGGCGTGGCGGTCAGCGACGCCGCAATCAGGGCCTTGGTAAAGTCCTTGATCGTATTGGGGGCACCGGCCAACGGGTCGGTCAGACGCGTCCGACAAAAGTTCAGCCAGCGAACCTGTTCGGCATCGTTCAGGGTTTCGGCGAAGTTGCGGGCGCGATAACGAAATAACAACTCGGGCAAGCGCTCATCATCGAAAGGCCATGGATCGCTGGCTAATTGCTGAGGCTCCGCCGTCCGCACTTTTTCACAAAGTCCACGGTCGCGGTCGTTGATAAAGCCGTCATATAACTGCTGCTCAGGGTCTTCACTGGAAGAAAAGTCGTCAGGGGCATAAACGGATTTCAACTTGTCCTGCCACAACGCTTGCCCTTCATTGAGACGTTGTACACGTTCCTTATAGACGTCCATGTCCAGTTGCAAACGCTGACGATCCTCTTCGCGCAGCACGCTTAAAGGCGCAACAACCGGGCATTTGTTTATATGCAGCAACTTGAGCGGGACCGGTAATTCATCATCGGCCAGCTCATCACGTCGGGTATATAAGCGGCGGCGCAGCGTTTCGTGTGCCTCATCTAACAGCGGTGCGTGATCAAGATGAAGGTCACACACGATCAACGCGTTCTTGTTGGTCGGGTGCCAGGCCAGCGGCAATACCACGCCTAAATAACTTCGTGCTGCGGAAAAACGTCCTGATATATGGACCAGCGGTTGCATCAGGCGGATTTGCTCCTGCACCTTGTGCTTACTTCGCAGCTGAAAAAGGTAATCGTAAAGCCTGGGCTGTTTATCCCGGATCAAGCGGGCAAGCGCGATCGTGGCTCGCACGTCGGACAGTGCATCGTGCGCATGACCATGATCAATCCCGTTGGCCGCCGTGAGCCGTTCCAGCTTGAGTGTCACCCGGCCGTCTTCTTCGGGCCAGACAATGCCTTCCGGGCGCAAGGCGTAGGCGGTACGCACCACGTCGATCAAGTCCCAGCGGCTGTTGCCCCCCTGCCATTCCCGGCCATAGGGGTCGAAGAAGTTGCGGTAGAGGCTGTAGCGCGTCATTTCGTCATCGAAACGCAGGCTGTTGTACCCGGCACCACAGGTCCCGGGGGCCGACAGTTCGCCGTGTACCCGGGTCATGAAATCAGCTTCGCACAGCCCTTTCTCGGCAAGGCGTTCCGGCGTGATGCCGGTGACCAGGCATGCCGCCGGATGCGGGAGTATGTCGTCACTGGGCTGGCAATAAAGATTGATAGGGTCAGCGATCTCGTTGAGCTGATCGTCCGTGCGAATACCTGCGACCTGCAGCGGTCGGTCATTGCGCGGATTGATCCCGGTGGTTTCGTAGTCGTACCAGAAGATGCTTGAGGTCACGGGCTGATCCTGAACAGAAGTCGGGCAAAGTCTATCAGATGACTCGAACGGGACTCTGTAGGAAGGCCACCCCAGTCGGCTGACGAAAACAGTGTCTGTGGGCGGCGGACTTTGCTGTAGGCACCCACCGCCGTGTACAGAAGCATTTTCTTACATCCACCGTGCGCAGCGTCCGGTTGCTTAGCTGACCCGCGGTGGCTAGCATCAACTTCCCCACCCTCTGGCGTACCTCTCTGACAATGTCCTCGACCCGTGCTGTGCCCACGCACGCTGCGCAGCCTGCGCCGCTGGATACCCGCATCCGCATGGAAACCCCCGAAGGCATCGACCTGCTGCTGCGTCCGGCCGGTCTCGTCCCCAGAGCCGTGGCGTTCAGCATCGATCTGCTGATCCGCGTCGTGATACTTGCCCTGCTGTTTACGCTGCTGCGGCCCTTCGAAAAGTTCGGCATGGGCCTGGGAGCTCTGGCGTTATTTCTGGTCACCTGGTGGTACATGGTGCTGTTCGAGGTGCTGAATCAGGGACGCTCCCCCGGCAAAGCCATCATGGGGCTGCGGGTCATCCACGACGACGGCACACCCATAGGCTGGTCTGCGTCGCTGCTGCGCAACCTGCTGCGCTTCGTCGACATGCTGCCATTGGGTTACAGCATCGGTGCCTTCGCCTGCCTGCAACACCCCCTGTTCAAACGGCTCGGCGACCTGGCGGCGGGCACGCTGGTGATCCATGGCGATGTCCCGATCAAACGGCCCGACCTGCCCGATGCCGAACCCATGGCTGCGCCGGTGGCCATGACGCTGGACGAGCAGCGCGCGATCCTGTCGTTCGCTGAGCGTCAAACGGCCTTGTCCCCCGCCAGAACCCAGGAACTGGCGACCATCCTCGCCCAGCCGCTGCATCTGGTACCGGAACAGGCGGTCCCGGGGTTGAACCGCATTGCACGGGGCCTGCTGGGTCACGACAGCACGCCAGGCATCCGGCAAAGCCAGTTTGAAACACGCCATCAGCCAGACTGGCAGGCCTTCGCGCAGCGTCTCGACGCGCTGGAGCGCAGCCGCCGTACTGTCGAGGCCAGCGAAAGCTTCGCCGCCGACTACCGGCGCATTTGCCAACAGCTGGCGCTGGCCCAGGAGCGGGGATACAGCAGTCATCTGGTGGACCCGTTGCACCAACTGGCCATGCGCGGTCACCGGCAGTTGTATCGCCACCGCAGCCAGCTGGGTGCGCAGTTGCTCGGTTTCGTCCTGGCCGGATTCCCGAGACTGGTGCGTGCCGAATGGCGGCTGGTGGTAATCGCCGGTCTGTTGTTTTTCGGCAGTCTCATCCTGATGGGCGCGCTGGTGTATGGCTTTCCCGACCTCGTCTACAGCGTCGTGAGTACGGCTCAGGTGGGCGACATGGAAGCCATGTACGACCCGGCCGCGCGGCGCATCGGTCAGGCAGCCGATCGCGGATCGAGCGAAGACTGGATGATGTTCGGTTACTACATCATGCATAACATCGGCATCGGCTTTCAGACCTTCGCCAGTGGCTTGCTCTTTGGTCTGGGGAGCCTGTTCTTCCTGTTCTTCAACGGCCTGATGATTGGCGCCGTGGCCGGGCATCTGACCGGGGTCGGTTACGGCCAGACCTTCTGGTCGTTCGTCGTGGGTCATGGCGCGTTCGAACTCACGGCCATCGCGTTATCGGGCGCAGCCGGTCTGAAGTTGGGGTGGGCACTGCTGGCGCCGGGATCGCTGTCACGCAGCGATGCGCTACGCGTAGCGGCCAGGACCAGCGTTCGCCTGATCGCCGGTGTGACTCTGTTTTTGCTGATCGCCGCATTTATTGAAGCCTATTGGTCATCCATGAGCTGGCCAACACCCTTGACCAAATACCTGGTGGGTGCCGCGCTCTGGGCTGCGGTGGCTGCTTATCTGCTGTTTGCCGGACGGAATGCCCATGCGCCTGACTGATGCCAGCGTCGCCATTCGTCCGCGCACGCCCTGGGAAGCCATGGACCTGGGGATCCTGCTGGCGCAGCAACATCGCCGTCTGCTGATGACCAGTTGGGCCATCGTCACCCTGCCGGTGTTTGCGTTGCTCACGCTTGCGTTCTGGGATTACCCGTCGCTGGCGATATTCCTCTTCTGGTGGTTGAAACCGCTGTATGAACGCCTGTCGTTGCTGATCCTGTCGCAGGCGCTGTTCGGTGCCACCCCTACACTCAAACAAGCGCTGATGGCCTGGCCCCGGGCGCTGAAACCGCAACTGCTGGCGAGCCTGACCTGGCGCCGCTTGAGCATGAGTCGCAGCTTCAAGTTGCCGGTCCAGCAACTCGAAGGGCTCTGCGGGCCGGAGCGGGCGCAACGCATCGCCCTGCTCAGCCAGAACCGACTGCGCGCGGCGCGTTGCCTCACCTCGGTGGGGAGCACATTGGAAATGAGTTTCTGGGCCGGACTGATGGTGCTGTTCTACGCCCTGCTGCCACAGCAGGTCGACATCGACTGGTCGTGGCAAAGCCTGCTGAACGTGGAAGGCGAATGGACCTGGCTCGAACACCTGACCAATGCCTTCTATGCGCTGATACTTATCGTGTGGGGCCCCATCTATGTGGCCTGCGGGTTCACGCTCTACCTTAATCGTCGAACGGAGCTGGAAGCCTGGGACGTTGAACTGGTGTTTCGCCGCCTGCGCCAACGCGTGATGGGTGGCGCCTACGCGTTGCTCCTGGGATGCGCATTTTCACTGACCTTCCACGCCACACCGGCCATGGCGGATGACGGGGTGCCGCCGCCGTTCAGTTGCCCGCTTCCGCCACTGGATCAACCACAGCCCGACGACGCGGTCGCGCCGCCCTCCAGCCCTCGCCTGCTCAGCCAGCCCCTCACCAGCAAGGCGTCAGAAGCCGCCATCAAAGCGGTGCTGGACAACCCGCCGTTCAAAAACCCCACGACCGTTTCCGGCTGGCGCCTTGCGCAGCACCCTGACCACAACGCGGCCGTGAAAACCGGCGACACCCCCACATGGCTGGTCAATCTGGTTCGCAGCCTGTTAGCCATCGGGACGTTGTTTGCCAACGCCATGGAGGTGTTGCTCTGGACCGTCATCGCGGTGTTGTTGATCTGGGTCGCGTGGCGATACCGAAGCTGGGTCAGTGCGTTTGTCAGTCGCCGTGAGGTCAGGAAAGCGCCCCGCCCGTCGACACCACAGCAGCTGTTCGGCCTGCAGGTGGGGGCGCAAAGCCTGCCTGCCGACATCGCGGCCAGCGTTGAGAAGCTCTGGCCACAGCAACCCCGTGAGGCACTGAGCCTGCTCTACCGCGCGCTGCTCAGCCGGCTGATCACCGATTACCAACTGCCGCTCAAGAACGCCGACACCGAGGGCCAGGTGCTGGCGCGAATCGCCACCCTCGGTCAGCCGTCGCTCCAGCAGTTCAGCGAGGCGCTGACCGGCCACTGGCAGAACCTCGCCTACGGCCATCGCCTTCCACCGGCCGAGGCGCAGCAAGCCCTCTGCGATGACTGGCGCCGTTTGTTCGCCAGCAGGCCTTCCGCATGAGCCGCCGCGTGCAGAAGTGGGTCGGTCTGTTGGTGCTGATCGTGATTGCCGCCGCTGGCGTCCTGCTGTTTCAGCGACTGGAACACTATCAGGAGGTCGTCAATCAGGGACCGTCCCCCGAGGCGCGGGCCAATCCCTATCTGGCCGCCGACACGTTCCTGCGTCAACGCTCGGTCCCGGTGAAAGTGATCGAGACCCTGCACGTGCTTCCTGACACCCGGCAGCAGGCACAGACCCTGATGCTTCTGGACAGCCGCGAGCACATGACGCCGGCGGAGGTCGAGCGCGTACTGGCCTGGACCCGCGCCGGCGGGCGCCTGCTGTTCGTTGCCGAGCAACTGTGGGATGAGAACAAAGGCCGCAGCGGTGACCTGTTGCTCGATCAGATAAACATTCGCCAGTTCCTGACCCGGGACCTGCGCGAGCAGGATCGTCGCCGAGAAATGGACATGAACAAGCCGGTGATTCCCCTGAGCCCCGCCGTTCCTGCCCCCGCCGAGACGCCATGGCCGGAGTTGACGCGCCTGTACGTGGAAAACGAAACCGATCCCGCCTATTTGGGTTTTGACCCGGCGTTTCATCTGGATGACCCCGAGGATCAGGCGCAGTCCTGGGCCAACAGCGCCGACGCCACCCACATGCTGCAAATGGTCTACGGCCGAGGACTGATTACCGTCATAACCGATGCCGACCTGTGGAAAACTCGAGCCATCGGCAAATACGACAACGCCTGGCTGCTGTGGTACCTGACCCAGGACAGCGCCGTCACCCAATTGCTGCACACCGAGCACGCTGACCTGTTCAGCCTTATAACGAAGCACTTTCCCCTGGCGCTGACCGCACTGGCCTTGCTGACGCTGTTGGCGCTATGGCGAGCCGGCATGCGCCAGGGCCCCCTGCAGCCAACGCCCGAACGTGCGCGCCGACAACTGACCGAACACCTGCGCGCCAGTGCGGACTTCCTGCTCAGGCGCAAAGGGCAGCAAGCCCTGCTGCGAGCCCTGCAATCGGACATTCTGCGTCGAGCCCGCCAACGCCATCCCGGCTTCGAGGGCCTGGCCGTCGCACAACAATGGCAAGCGCTTGCACAGCTGACCCGCCAACCCACCAGCGCCGTCGGCCAGGCCTTGCGCCCACGTCAGGACCAACGCCTGTCCCGAACCGAATTCACCCGTCAGGTTGCCTACCTGCAAACTCTCAGGAATGCCTTATGATCTGGCGCGTTGTGTCCGTTAGATTGATGTGCTAATAAAGTCAGAGACCTGTCTGGCTGGGTGTGAGGGGCCGCACGAGTAGCCTTCATCCCATTCATGCAGACAAGTAACCGAGTGATTAGTCGACGACAAGGTGATTCATGGAGCTTGTGTGGGGCACCAAGGACTTTGTGATTTCAGGGCAACCGTACCAAGGCTTTCCGATTCTGCTGTGGGATTCGATGGAGAGCTGCACCCAAGCCAATCAGTTCTTCCGCTACTACCTCCTTCGCGGAGACATCGGCTCCAAAGAGTCATGGCCAAGTACCGGACGAGCGCTGTACGACTACTTCAGCTTCCTGCAGGCCCATGATCTTGACTGGCGGGATGTAGATCGCGGTGAGGCCAAGAGCCTTGTAGCCGCCTACAGAGATTACTGCCTAGTGACGTGCCAACTAGCCCGAAACACTACCCGCCAACGGCTGACGTACATATGCAAGTTCTACGAGTTCGCACTGGGGAAAAGCTGGGTGAAGCGTCTACCGTTCGGTCATGAAGAGCGCACCGTGCAGCGTGGATCAACCTTTCTCGAACATATCGATGCAAGCGGAGGCAAAGCTCTTGTGAACGACGTGATGCCGCGCCGTTACAAGGCACTACCCAAGTTTTTGAGCATGGCTCAAGTCAAGTCGCTTCTGGAAGCAATTGAGAATCCGCATCACCGGATCATGGTTCAGCTGGCGTTGCACACCGGTCTGCGACGTAACGAACTTGCTACATTCCCCGTGGCATCGGTTTTTGACCCTGACAAAATTGGGGGAACCGAGCGCAATTTTCGGATCCAGCTTAATCCGCAAGATGGTAACGGGATGGAGACAAAGGGGAGCAAGGAGCGATATATCTGGGTCACCCGCAAGTTCATGTCCAAACTCTATCGCTACGTGTCCAAGGTGCGTGGTGAGCGGTCATCGCTGGGTCAAGACCAAAACGCAATGCTCCTCAACCACCTCGGAGAGCCGTATGGCAGTGCCGGTAAAAGCCTCAATCGGATCATTAAAGAGGCCGGAAAGCGGGCTGGCATCGAAGTCCATGCGCACATGCTTCGTCACACCTACGCAACCCACACTTTGGTCAACCTTCAACGAAATCCTCGGAACGGCCTTGATCCCCTCGTATATCTGCAGCGTCAACTTGGCCACAGTTCAATTCAGACCACCATGGTGTATTTGCATCTGATCGATGAAATAGCCGACAACGCAGTCTTGGCGTATGACGACGAGCTGAACGATATGGCGGAGGCAGGCTAATGGGGAAGCGCAAGTTATTCATCAAGACAGACTTAAGCATCCCCCAAGTCGAGCACAAGATCGACACAGAGGGCAACGTAATCATTCTGCCCGAGGTTATCCCTCCGACGAACACGGTAGTTGCTTTCGCTCGGAACGCCTCCAACACTCGGCGTTTCAATTTTGCTCGATGGTACGGTGCTGGCATCGATGCCATCACCTATGCCTGTCAACGTCAAATAGAGCGTTTCCTGGCAGGGCAGGATGGCGCCCCCTCAGTTGCTACCGTGGCGAGTTATTGCGGTACTGGGTTAGCAAATTTCCTCGACTACTGCCTGCTTCAGGCGTTGGCTTTCGAGCGTAACTTAACGGTAAATGATGTACGCAGACCTTTAATAGACGGTTTTCTCGCCCACCTTTATGGCCGGAGTGCTGCAACTACCGCCCAAAAAAACTATTACTCAAAAACCAAAGCGGTGCTCATGGCCCTCGCGCAACGAGGCATCATATCCGTGGTTGCCTCTGGCGACGAGGCCACCTTCCCGCGCAACCCTTTTCCAAACTCCAACCGTAAAGTCAAAAGCGAGACAGCTTTATCAAAACGAGAGCGGAAAGAATTCGCGGCGGCGTTGCGGCAGGCTACAAAGCCCATATGGTGTGATGGCATAACCCTGACAAGCGACCTACTAGTCTATGCGTTGCTGGTCGTGGCATTGCATACCGGACGAAATGGCACTCCACTGCTGGAAATGGGTCGTGACTGCTTGCGCCCCCATCCCAAAGACGACACGGTCTTCCTAGTGCTATGGAAACGCCGTGGCTATAACGTTAGCAAGGTAGCTCTGCGGGCTGAGTCTAAAGCTGAGCGCGTTTTGGAAGCAATGCCCAGCGTCAGAACCAACGTGGAGCGCCTTATCCGCCGAGTAATGGTGCTGACCGAGCCTTTGGACTCAGAAGCTCCGGACGATCTCAAAGGACGGGTATGGCTGTACCGAAGTCAGGCTAGGAATGCAGTAGGCAAAGTCGCGACGGTGACTTCAATGTCAATGGACAGAAGCATAAGCAGGCTTGTGGATGAATATGGCCTAAAGGATAGTGATGGAAAGCCACTTCGAATCAACCTTTCCCGACTGCGTAAAACCTTCGCCAACCGAATCTTTGACCTGACGGATGGCGATCTCGCCGCCACTGCTTCTGCGCTTGGTAATACCCCCCGAGTAGCCGATCAAAGCTATCTAGCACCAAGCGAAGATGCCCGCCGAAACTGGCGGTTCATGGGGGAAGTATTGGTGCAAGAACTGCTGACGACGACTATAGGCGCGAGCTACAAGAATATCCCACTTGGTCGTTGTGGAGATCCAGTCCACGGTCAGTTCGCCCCAAAACGCGAGGGGGCAACGTGCATGAACTTCATAAATTGTCTGCGCTGTAAGGACTACGCGGTGACCGGCGAAGATCTGTACAAGCTCTTCAGCTTTTACTTCCGAGTACTGGCCGAAAGGTCACGAATGGACAAACGTCGTTGGGCGCGTGAGTACGCCCACATCCCGCGTTTGATTGACCATTACATCGTTGCGGAAGGGCTACGCCGTGGCGCGTTCAAGGCTGCAGCCGTTGACGCCGCTCGCGAGCGCGCCCGTACACAGCCCCACCCGTTCTGGTCGGTTGACCTGATTGCAAGCTTGGAGATCTTTTCATGAGTCACAACATGTCGGAGGAGCTACATCTCCCAGCCATCACCGCTCAGCCGGGAGATGTACGTGGGCTCCCCGAATCAGAGCGCGATAAGCTGATCATCACCGTAACGCAGATCGATGGGCAATGGATCATCCTCAGCCGCTACATCGACGACATCTGGCAGCTTCACGGCTTGCCCAGCAACGTCGTGGCAAGCAAGAGGCAGCTAAATTTCACAATGGTGCCTCCGCCATTTAGGGCTTCGATGAAAGCGATAATCTATCGCTACATGAAACGAGGTCGCCTTGATGGTGATCGGCCTAAAGGCGCGACAATTCGTCGATACTTCGATAATGCAATCCCTTTCCTGAGGTATCTAGATAGGCTTGGAATTGATCGTTTAGGGGCGGTAACGGCTTTGATTGCAGCAGCGTATGTCGCGGCCTGCAAGGCTCACAGGATCGCCAAATCTAATAAGCCGCTCCTGCCAGAAACACTTGTAGCGCGTTACACGACCGTAGAGGCGATTTATGAGCTTAGCCAGTACACGGACGACAAGATGCCTCACCATCCATGGCCAGAAACCTCCGCAAGAGCTATGGCCGGTGCTATCGGAATATCCTGTGGTGGAAAAACGCCACTAATCCCCGATGACGTTTTCTGCAGGGTGTTCGAACGGGCTCATCAACAAGTCGAGCGCGGCAAGCTAATGCTCGACCTGCGAGATGGTCTTGACGCAGTTGCAGCAGAGCGCAAAGACCTAAAAAGTAGGGCTGTGTACGACGCAAAAAATAGGTATTTGCATTCTATGGGCTGGACAGGCGGGGTAAAAACCTTCAGTAAGTCAGTCCTAGAACTGCGCACATCATGCTATATCGTCCTTGCGAGCACCTCAGGCTGCCGAAATCAGGAGCTAACCAACGTGCAGTCGGGGGCGCACCGCCGCACTGAGGACGATGAGGGGACGATTTATCACTGGATGCGTTCTATTTCAGAAAAAACCGATGCAGGAATTCATGACTGGATGATCCCAGAGGTGGGGGTGCGCGCCATCCGCATCATGGAGCGCTGGGCTGTGCCTTACCAGTCGATGATCGCCAGCGAAATTATCCAACGACGTCGCATTAACCCGCAGGATCCGGAGATTGCTGAGGCTTACAAACATCGTAATTCTCTTTTCCTGGGTGTCAACTCAGTTGGGAACAATCAAGTCCGCACAGTTAGCAACGTCAGTTGGGATGGCCTATTAAAAGCATTCGCTAAGGCAAGCGGGTTGAGTTGGAGCCTCGCCAGCCACCAATTCCGGCGAAAATTTGCTAACTATGCCGCGCACAGTCGCTTCGGTGACCTGCGCTATCTGAAGGAGCATTATGCCCACTGGTCGCTAGACATGACCCTCGGCTACGCCATGGATGATAGCTGGGGACAGCACCTGGATCTTGAGTTGTACAACGAAATTCAGGGAGAGCTGGAAGATATCAAGTTTGGCGTCGTCGACAACTGGATCGGCGATGAAGTCTTGGCAGGAGGTTATGGACATGGAATCAAGCAATGGCAACGGGAGCCACAGAACTTGCTCATCTTCAAGGATCATGCCTCTATGTTGAAGTCCATCTCAGAGAGCACAGCTATCCGCAGCAATGGCCACGCTTGGTGTACGGCAGACAACAACGGCTGCGTTGGCAATACCCTTGAACGAACCCGCTGTAGTGGTTGCGACCAGTCCGTAATCGGGATTACCCACGTGCCTATCTACCAGCGGCTCTACGAGGAATTGAATGGGCTGCGGCACTGCAAAGACATCGGTGAAGGAGGCCGCCAACGCGTTGAGCGCGACCTGAACCGCTGCCGGGACGTACTAGTGCAGCTGGGCATGCCTCCTGAGGCGCTGACGAAATGAAGAGCAAGAACAATATAGCGAACTACAAGCCTGCGGTAGATCGAGAAAAGGATCTCAAGCTGGCCATCTACCGTATCGAAAACGGGCGCGCCCATACCAAGGCAGCCAAAATGACCATCGCTAGCGTCGCCCGTGAGGCTGGCGTATCGACGGCGTTGATCCACAATTACTATCCTAAGATTGCGGAGGCTATACGGGAGAAGCAGGGGCGATCAAGTCGAGCCATGCGGGATGTCAAACACCAAGACCTGATCGCAGAACGACAAAAGTCCGTGAGCTACCGCCATGAGATTGAGGAGTTGCGGGCCAAGGTCGCCAGTATCGCATCCATCAATGAGGTGCTGCTGGACGAAAATCAGATGCTCAAGGCTAAGCTGAAAGATAGAAGCGTAGTGGAGTTGGTTACATCACACCCTCGCAGGTAAGTAGCTGTAAGCCTAAAAAATTATCGTGTAAACCTCGTCGATTTACATGCTGAAAAGGTTTACACCCTGCGACTTCTGATTGGCGTGGGAAGGAATAAAACTCTGTACAGGCATCTTTCAATGCTTGTCCGGGCAGCTCAACTTCGTGACCAGACGCTAAAAGACGATGGTGTCCACCTTATTGATCTGTAAGCGTTTGGCCAACACATCTTGATAACCAAAGCCTGCGGGGGCGGCCACTACCTAATTAGGTTAACCCGGCAGTGCTGTGGCTAGCTTCGGTTATCGTGGTGGTACAACGACTACGTACTGCAACGTAGTGCCTACGTACTGGGGTTGGTACCAGCTGCTTCCGCACTGTTGATAGCTGATACCGTTGACCAAAACCGGGACGCACGATTTGGGCACTGACGCCACTGCAGTACCGATAGCCACAGCGGTTGCGGTAGTTGCACCTATCACTGCTGCTGTCGCCCAAGGGTGATACCAGTCATCTGAATGAGGTGGCGGTGGCGGGGCCGGAGGATGAGGTGGAGGTGGCGGCGGCCCAGTAGGATGGGGTGGAGGTGGGCCCGGCTGCGGCCCTGGCCCCGGAGGATGCGGCTGAGCTGGCCCTTGCCCGGAAGGATGCGGCGACGGCGCTGGGTGAGGCGGCGGCGCACCAGCAAAGTGATGCGGTGCGGCCCCGCCCCCAGGGTGCGCAGGAACCACAAACGTCCGTGCTCCTCCTCCTGCTCTAACATACCAGGCCTGTGCGGTGAGCGGATAGGTAAACGCAATCACCACCAAAGCGCCTATGGCGCCCCGCCAGAAATTCGTTCTGTCTCGTTTCATTGCTTAGACCCCTCAAAAGGCGGCACAAGCTCACGCAGCGGTACTGAGTGAACACCCTCGGGCGGTACAAACTCATAAGCATCCGCTGGCCCCAGTTTTTCATTTATCCAGCGATACCGCACTCGATGTCGCGGCAGGCTTTCAACATCCTGGCGCACGATGACCAACTGACACGGCAGTGGCTCAGCGCCGAGATGCACCCACAGCTGCCAGTCGACACCTGGCTGACGATAGGCGTAGTGAGCGCACAAGCGCCCATCAATTTCCTGATCATTTACGTAAAGCGCACTGCTGATCGCTACGTCTTTTGCTGTCGTAGCGCTCCACCGGAAAAGATCTGCCAGTGGGAGGACTAAGCCGTAACGATCACTCATCTCGGCAAGAAGGCCGTCAATCGTTGCAGGCGCTACTCCTGTTGCGTAATAGCGCTGATCTGCATCAAACAAGACAAATTTTTGGCCGTTATAAAAAAGCGTTTTGCGATGAGGGCCATCAATGACAGTCGCCCGTAGCTTGTCAGGCAGTGTGGCGAGCAGCTCTGTCTTGAACTCAAACTGCACGACTTGACCGTTTGTCAGGGTCTGGTCTGACTCCGTATCGGCCTCCAGTCGAAGGTGCTTTAGCGAGCGCAGGTACCCCCCCAAGCGTTCAAGAGCTGCCAGTGCGCGTGGATCTTTTTCTGCGTCGGGCTCTACGGCTAATGCGGCCTGGCTGCTCAGACATATCATTGCCAGAGTCACTGCGACAAAACTCATGACCTTTGACACACGTCGCTCACTCATACCCAGTCACTCCAACGATGAGACATCAGAAGACGCCTGCATTGACGCGCGTTCTGCGACTACTTCTTGCCAGCCTTGAGCCGTTCAAAGGTTAAGCGCATGTCGGATGCCCATCCATCCAGCACAGGCTTTACGTCATTGAGAGTGAGCTGGGTTTTATCGTTTTCCAACGGTTTACCACTTCCTTTGCGCACCACCTGCGCCAACAATTTATTGGTATCGGCATCCAGGAATGCAGCCTCTGTAGCGATTTCGACGTCCTGATCACGGCCACCCGAAGCCGTATTGACGGCTGCCGCTACCAGGGCAATAGGGATCACCTCATAGGGCTTAAGTCCCTCGGCATGGGTCGATACCGCAGTGATTGCCGGTCGAACAATAAGGGTGTGCGGGCCAGGAGCGTCGGCCAAGGTCAGTTCCTTACCCATCTCCCGTTTCAGCGCTGCATCGAAATAGTGAGTGATTGACTGCAACGTTTGCGCGGAAATCGCCGCCGTAGGCTGTGGTTTAGGATAGAACTGGCTCGGCTCAATGTAGATATGGGTGTAATTCCCAAGCGCTACGTCCTTGTCGAGCCACCGCATGACAGGTGCACCGCTAGGGCTTTCGGCGGGTTCAAGACGGCTGTAATCCTTGAGAAACCCAGAGTAATGACTCGGATCAACCTGCGAGCTGGCGCAGCCAGTCAATCCGAGAACAGCACAGCAAATTAACGTATTGAGTGTTGGCATTTTCATTTCTGGATTCCCTTCAGTTTTGTGTGGCTGCAAGAACTCAGCGATATGTGAGGCGCGATCCGGGGGCGACCGTTCGCCGGTCGCTATCGAAAACGGTCATTGCCAAAACCTCACCTTATTTTCCAAACGTAATGTTGAGTCCGGCTAATAGGGTGAATCGGGGTAAACCGTCCCCCTTGTGATCGACTGTCCACTGCGGTTCAACGAAGGCGTTGAAGATGTTGCTGCCGACCTTCCATGCCTTACCCGCACCGATCCCGAGAGGGATGTAGTGGGTGTCGTTTTTCAGGTCGAATGTCCAGGTAGCGGTGGAACGCAGATACCAACCCTTCTCCAGGTTGTGGATCAGGAATGGTTGAAACGTTGCGGATTCGACATGCTGGCGGTCTTCGTCACCGGCAAAGGAACTCTGGTATTGAACCAAGGCCCCCAGCAACCCACGAGGAGACGAATCAATGGCTACGGCGGCTAATCCTGCCTGCCATTTACCTGTGCCCAACTCATCATGCTCAGCCGTGGGAGCGGTGATTTGCGGCCCGATACCGAGCTGTACGCCGTCTGTCTTCAGCAGAAAGATGTCAAAAAGATTGAGGTCACCCACCCCCGTGCTGTAGCCGCCATGAGGGTCTGGCCTTGTGCTGATTGGCACGGTTGCGCGGAGCAGCTGGGGAACGCCAATGAAGCCATTTGGCGCCATGGGTAACGCTCCACGTATGAGTGCATCGTTCGTGTGCGCATTGGTATTGGCGATATCCGGTGTGTAGTAGTCCTGAAAATTCAGACCCGGTGCCAGGTTCAGCGGGTTATTACTTTTGTTGGCCGTGTCGGCATTGTCCGCTTGAGCCAACATTGGAGCCATTATCACAAACGGCACACACAAGGATTTGAACAGGCTTCGTGAACGCATCGCTTTTCATCCATGTCAGCTCAAAGGCACTTACAGAAAACTCCAAAGCAGAGTTGTTGCACCAGGCAACGAAGTGATCACCGCTCAGAAGCATGCATTTGCCCGCGACTACTCCACAGGCTTCGGTTCAGGAAAAACCCAGGCGCCATTGAGGATTTCTGCGCGAGGCCGGTATAAGCGGACGGTGTAATTCCAGCCTGCAACCGTAGGCAGGCAGTTATCGATACCCGCTCCACAGGCGCCGAACTGGACTTGAATCGAACCGTCAGCGCTTTTTTTCGCCGTCAGATTATTTAGCGTGTAGGCGCCGTCCTTGTTTTGCTCGAAGTAGCCTTGTGCGCTATAGACGCTAACTGACCAGAAGCCATCGACAGGAACGTCTTTCACGGTCAGCCGATACACTTTTTTGCCATCGTTATCTGTCGGCGTTACGTTGAGATAGGTCGCGTCCCTGTCGGGGTTTCCACCCCAGCCGGCGGCGGTGCCCAGCAGATGGCGAAGTGGATCTACCGCTTCCTTTGTGCCGAACGCGTTCTTGAAGTCCGGGACGGTGGATGACAGAACCAGAAGGGCGTCACGGACTTTCTTTTGGCTTGCAGCATCCCATTGCGGAAGCTCCAGACTACCGATGTTGGCCTGGCTAACCTGAATTGCATCCTGCAAGGCATGAACCTGCTTAAGGTCTACCGCATCGTTTGGATCGACCAAAGTCCTGATAGCCGTGGCAACGTAGCGCGTGCCTACATTTTCGCGGGTCAGGACATGAGCGCCCGCGCCGTAGAAAACATTCTGCGTGTAGTGGTCTTCGTTGATGACCTGCAAGGCCATGAAGCGTTTTCCGGGATCCGGCATGGTGATCGTCACAGGGCCTGCATCAAGGTCAAACACGCCCGATGAATACAGCGTGTCTCGGTTCAACCGGATAACCGTCTGATGCTCAATAGAGGCAGGTTCGCGGCGATGGTGGAGCTTACCAAGCCCACCGTCCTTCACTAAGGCGCTGATGTATTGGTCGCTTTCAGCGCGAATGAAATTATCGACAGTAACCGGGACGGATGCTTCTGGGGCAGGCAGGTCTTGGGCATACGCGGCAGTTAATACCGTCAAGGCAGCAGCCCCCAGCAAGCGGGCGATGAATACCGGATTTTTCATGATCAAATCTCTATCGGAGTCAGCGATCCAGGACAAGGTTCGGTGCTATCGGGTAGACGTCAGCGGCGGGAGTTTCCACTCCCCATTCAAAACTTCGGGCTTAGGCATGTAGATTCTGAGCACTCCGAAGAAGGGGCCGTTCGGCGCGGGGAGCCAGTTGCTTTCAAGGTCTTTGCCAGGGCTGTCATGCTGGACATACAGGGTGATCCCGCCGTCCTTATCTGGCTTGAGGGTGCTGAGCATCTGGGAGTTGATCAGGTATCGATTGAGGGGATTATCGATCAGCAGTTTGCTCTTTGCGTCGTACATGGTCAGTGACCAGAATGCACCGGCTGGCGGTAAGCCACCCTTGGTGAAATGCAGGGTGTACTTGTTAATGGACGCATCGGCGGGCTTGCCTGCGGCATCAACGAAGTACCCCATGTACATCGCTTCGTCCGCCGAGTTGCCGAAGATCCCCATGTTGGCGCCCGCGTAGCGGTACAAGTAGTTATTCTTTAGGTGCTCACGAGTACCGAAAAAACTACCACTGTCGATCTGGTGAGTATCAACTTTGGTTTTCTTGAAGGTCGCAAATTCAGCTTTGCCGTCTGCAAACCCTTCATTGATGATCGTTGCCTGCGCCTTGCTCAGCTTCGCCTCGTCGAACGGCAAGCCTGGGCCGACTCCGATCTGCGCGAAGCGGTTCATGAGTGTGGTCTCGCTTGGATCGGTTGGCGCAAACGTCAGCAAGAAATTCAGGTAGCGGATCAATTCGGGGCTGTCTGACATTCCCTCTATCGGTTTAGGCCAATCTACAGCTTTGGTTGGGGTTGCGGGCCGGCCAGCGAAAGCGTTTAAAGCTTGGACGGCATAGCCCGCCTGAATGTCCTTCACCCGTTTCAAATCCTGCTCATCAAACAACTGAGTGCGGTACAGCGCATAGACAATATTTGTTTCGGTACGAATGACCCGGTCAACGCCTTCAGGTTTATCGCCTTTCCAGCCAGGCCCTGCGATTAGAAACTTGCCACCCTTGTTCCCGGTCGTCCGGGTGCCCAGGTACCCCAGATTGTGGGTGTAGAGGTCGATCAACTGGACTGAGTAATAGCGATTGTCTTCGATTGCTGGCAGGGTCAAGACGATGGGTTCAGCACGCAAATCCAACCAAGCGAATGAGTAGGGAGTGTCGGAATTTGGGGTAATGATGGCGGTGTCTTTAGGGGTGAAGACACTCGCGGTGTTACCGATAGTATTGAACGGCGCTTTGTAATTTGGCCCGCCTTTGTCGACCGCCTGTGCATAGAGGGTCTTATACATCTCAACCGCTGGGTAACCGTAGAGATACACTTCCTTGGCCGTAGTCCGGGCAGCTTGAGAGCTCATGCTGGTTTCTGCCAACGCACCGCCCGAGAGACACACCGATAGACCTGCGATCAGCATCACTTCCTTTATACCCATGCCTTTCACCTCATTGTGCTGACAAAATCGCTGCGGCTTTTTTGGTTTGTTGCCTCATACCCAGGCTGGTTGCGAGCTACTTACCGACAGCAGTCACGCTTGGCCTGAGCGTAGGTCAGTTCCTCTGCTCCGCCACCTTTGCGGTAGAAGTCAGATTGACGGTCACAAAAAAAGCAGTGTGAAATTCATGCTGACAGCATCACCTTCGGGTCGTTTTTCGGAATGAAACTCAGGTACCCAGCGTAGGTTGACGCTCGCCTGAACATCAGAAAACTTGCCGCTCCATCCGACGATTGGGCCAGCGCCGACGGAGTGCCCCCGGAACCCGTTCAAGGCATCGGCGGTTGAGCCCTTATCATCGGTTATCTGCTTCACTACGCCACCGACTACGCCTGCACTCCATCCTTGCCCTAAGCCGAACGTCCATAGGCCATCGAGCGTGAATACAGAGCCATTGCGATAATCGGTATCGTCGTTGCGGGTGTACAACTCAACCGCACTCATCAGACTGAATTCGCCGCCTTTACCGTCTAAATGCGTGAACGCCACTGTAGGCACGAAGGTGTAAGTGTTTTGGCCAGCGTTCGCCAGTCGATCCTGGTCGTATGCCCCGGTGGGCAGGTAGATGGGAAGCGAAAAGGAAATGTGATCGGTTGCGCTAAAGTGATACCCAGCAGCAAGGGGGGTGACCAACAGATCTGCGAACTGCGTCGCTGAGTCCGATTGGCCAAGCGTTCTTCCACGTGGCCCGGTCAGGCTCGCATCGATATCGGTGTACTGGATGGGAACACCGACAGCGGAGGCAAAATTCCAGCGCCCTTTACCGGTATCCCAGACATGGGTGAAGTTCGCCAAGGTGTAGGAGATCTTCATGTCCAAGCCAGCGCTAATCTCTCCATTAATGGGGACGGGGCGACTGCCTTTGAGCTTGCCATCGTAGTAGATGCTAGTAATGGACACTATTGTGCCGGGCTCAGGAGGGATGATCCCAGCGTTTGAGAACACCTGCTGCCCGGTAATGGGTCGGCCCACTCCGCCTTCGACTGCCATAACTGATGCACTGATCAAGCTGCTCGCCAATAGGATTATGGGGAGAGATGTATTGCGTCCACGCATCACCAAGTCGCTCCATTCGCTTTCAGGCAACTATAGCTGCTGGTCTTCAAAACGGTATCCGCACGGCGTTTTTTCTAAAACCATCTATGTTCAGATGTGACACGATTCGGTGCAGCGGAGCGCATTGACTATCAGTGCAAAGGCTGGCAAGGACTGCCTCCGGCTCGGGTAGTAAAGGTGATATCCGGGAAAAGTTGGCGACCAGTCTTCAAGAACACGAATTAACCGACCATCCTCGACATATCCCTGGACAAGATCCTCCGGTGCATATGCCAACCCGTATCCTTGCAGAGCGGCGGCCATTATTTGGGGTGAGTTGCTAAAGATCATCTGGCCAGGCACCTGAACATTTAGCGCCTTGCCGGCCTTGGAAAACTCCCAGGCATACAAACCACCATGGGTGGGCAAACGCAGGTTCGCGCAATTATGGGTTGTCAGATCTTGGGGAATCTGTGGTTTTGCACGATGAGCAAAGTAACTCGGCGCCCCCACCACAGCCATTCGCAAGTCAGGGGAAATCCTGACTGCGATCATGTCCTTTGCCACTTGATCGCCTATACGGACTCCGGCGTCGAAGCGCTCAGCGACGATATCGATTAACCTGTAGCCGATGTTGATCTCTAGAGTCAGATCGGGGTATTCCGGCAGCAACCTAGAGAGTTTCGGCCAGAGAATGGTAGATGCCGCATGGTCGGGCGAGGTGATCCGAATAGTTCCGGCTGGCTTGTCACGCAGCTCTCCTAACGCGGCAATTTCGGCTTCTATCCCCTCGTAGTAAGGCACAAGGCTGACAAGCAATCGCTCGCCGGCTTCGGTCGGCGACGCGCCACGTGTGGTGCGGGTCAGCAAGCGAATACCAAGACGTTCTTCAAGACTGCGGATGCTATGGCTAATAGCGGATTGGGACACACCCAAATGTGCCGCAGCTCTGGTAAAGCTGCGCTCGCGCGCAACGGTGATGAACACCGCAAGGCTGTTGAAATCGCTCTGTGCCATTATGAATTAACCTCATACCGGTTATCACAGTATGCCACTTCTTGAATGGGCCATATGTTTCTAAAGTAACTGCATCCCCAATAACCAAACAGTTTGTGGGTTGGTATCCAATACCCACACACAAAGGAGATGGATGATGCATAAGCGCAAAATCGGCAGCAACGGCCTCGAAGTTTCAGCCATTGGCCTGGGCTGCATGGGCCTGACATTCGGCTATGGCGCGGCCACTGACAAAGCGGATGCAATCAAACTCATCCGGGCGGCCTTTGAGCGTGGCGTCACCCACTTTGATTCGGCAGAAGCCTATGGGCAAGCCAACGAAGAAATGGTGGGCGAAGCCGTTCAACCATTTCGCGAGAAAATCGTCATCGCGACAAAATTCGGTTTTAAGGACGGCAGTCCCGCCGCAGGGCTGGACAGTCGACCTGAGCGCATCCGCCAGGTGGCGGAAGAATCACTCAAGCGCCTGAAGACTGACTGCATTGACCTGTTTTACCAACATCGCGTTGATCCCAATGTTCCTATGGAAGATGTTGCCGGGGCCGTGCGCGACCTCATCACCGAAGGCAAGGTCAAATACTTTGGCATGTGTGAAGCGGGCGTAGACGCTATCCGTCGTGCCCATGCGGTGCAGCCGCTGTCGGCACTTCAAAGTGAGTATTCGATGTTCACCCGTGAGCCTGAACAGGTAATTATGCCAACCCTCGAAGCGCTCGGGATTGGCTTCATTCCCTTCAGTCCATTGGGCAAAGGTTTTTTGACCGGGAAAATTAATGCCGGCACGACCTTCTCCAACGGTGATGTCCGGAACAATCTGCCTCGTTTTGCTGACGGTGGGAAATTGCAACCCATTTGACCAGCCATTTGCATTCGACTTGACCAGTCGTTTGCATCGGAAGTGACCAGGCATTTGCATTGGACTTGACCACTCGCCTAGCGAGTCATTTGAAAGGCTAAAGCAGCGGTACTGGTGGCACTGTCTGTGGCGCGCCATCGATGATGCACATCCATCCCCAAGTTCTCAGTGCCGACGTCTTCTTAAACTCCTCGACCAGCTCGGCCGCAATTTCCCCTATGTCCGTCCGCAACTCGAACTGAGGGCGCATTGCGTGCAAAACGTCAATTCCCATGTCCCCGGCAAGCAGCTTGCACATCAGCTTATTACGAAGCTTCCAAGGTAGGGCTTTTCCGCGCCTTTCCGGATGCTGGTAAACCATGGTGTTCAAATGCGCCGACGCGTGGATGTAGTCAGCGCTGCTCATCCAGATATGCAGATGGGCAGGCACTCCAAGGGGTAGGACGTTGAACACGAGCCAATCGATTAGGCCAACGGCAACACCGCGCGCTTGAAGCTCCATTGCCAGCATCAGAAGTACTTTGTGCAAGGTGCCTGCTGCCTTGATAGCAACGGTTTTTCGACCTAGGAGATCTGCTTCGACCACTATCGCGATCAACGCAGCGAGGGCATCCAAGCTTGCCCTGCGTTCGAGTTTTTCGAGTAGAACTTGAGTGATTGGTTCGCGCTGAACACTGTCCCAAATCATGTTGCTGGTGCTGCGATAAAGCACCAGTTGGACATCGGTATTTAACGCACGGAAGTAGCTGTCGAAGCTGATTTTCTGTTGCCGGGAGATCAGCTTCATCAAAGTCCATATGGGATGATTCAGGTCGCGGGACGATCCAGGTGCTAGCAGTTCCACCCTACTCAAGGTCTTGGCCTTGGGGGAGATCATTTTCTGTTCGTACCTAGACCACTTGCTTCGGTAATGCCGGATCGTGCCATTCGTATTTCTTCGAAATGACTCTTTTTCGAAATACAGCTCAAGGGCATAGGCAGTTTTGAGGCCTGTCCGCTGCCTCAGTCCTTCGAACCAGTAGCCCACTGCGAGCATTTCCACTGTGTTGCTTCGGGGGCGGCTATTTTCCGGAATTTGTTCGCGCAAGCTGCCTGCGAACTCCGAATAAATGTTTGCAATTCTCTTAAAATCAGACACTTAAAAATCCCCGAACGATCTTTGTACCGTAAAAAATGTAGAAGTCTTACGGCTGGAGCGCAAGGGGGCGGTTTATTACTATCAACTGTGACCAAACCGGACATTAAGTGCGATGCGCGAGCCCCTTGAAATCCAATTTCTGTCATTCGAATTAGAGCTCGACCTCAAACAGCGATATGGCCTGATGGTGGGTGGCAGCGCGCTGTGGAGAGAGTTGGGTTACACATCGTACGACGCGTTTCGTAAAGCTAAACAGCGAGGGACAATTGAGGTGCCGCTATTTGAAGTGCCTAATCGTCGGGGGTTCTTTGCTCTGTCCAAAGAGGTCGCTTGGTGGATTGCTACGCAGCGCTGCGCACGGCAGCAGGCCGTATGAACTAAGCATATGAGGAGTATCACAATGAGATCAGGATAGGAGCTAGCCGGTGGATTTGGAGCACAAAAAAGCCCAGGGGTGGAGCCCTAGGCTTTTTTGATGGTGTTAGGTTTCAGCCCTACGCGCCGTCATTCTGTGTTCCCTCGCGTTCGGCGTCAAGTCGATCACATTCCGTTTGTCTGCAATTTTCACACGGCGCGACCTGTGAGGTGTTCACACACCTGTCGCGAGGAGAACATATGAGGCTGCCAATAAGTACGCAGCGCGAGGTGCTACGCCTTACGAGCGACCCCAAGCTGTCGAATAGGGCTATTGGCCTATTAGCCAAAGTGTCCCATAACACTGTTCGCACCATTCGGGATCAGTTGGCACAGTGTGGACAAAGCTGGGAAGAACTGAAGCACCTTGACGACAAAGCGCTGGCGGAGCGTCTGCATACCCAGCCAAAAGTCTCATCTCAAAGGAAGGCTTACCCGTCATGGCCTGCCATCCATGAACAGCTAAAACTTCCTGACATCACCTTGGAACTCCTATGGCAAGAGTTTCGTACAAGCGAGCCAGAAGGCGTGTCTTATGCTCAGTTCACACGGATTTATCGTGAATGGGTCAATAGGCAAAAGCTGAGCATGCGACAGACTCACCTCCCCGGAGACAAGTGCTTCGTGGACTTTTGTGGCAGGACAATGCCTGTGACCAACCCGGATACTGGAGCAATCAGCCAAGCTCAGGTGTTCGTGGCAACGCTAGGTGCCTCGGGATACATTTTTGCCACCGCCGTGAGAAGTCAAACGATCCCAGACTGGCTCAGATGCAACATTCTGGCCCTGGAGTTCTTCGACGGGGTTCCACGGTTCGTTGTGCCTGATAATTTGAAGTCAGCAGTGACGAAAAACACGAGAGATGTGGTGACCCTAAATCGTGCCTACGCCGAGTTTTCTGAGCACTACGGATTTCAAATTTACCCCGCCAGACCGCGTAAACCGCAAGACAAGTCGCTAGGTGAGATTGCTGTTCAACTGGTACAAAGATTCGTTCTCGCAAGGCTGAGAGCGAGCACCTTTTTTTCCTTAGAAGAGCTCAACGAGAAAATCAGCTACTGGGTTGATGAGCTAAACAGTCGAATCACTCGAACGTACCCTAAGAGCCGAACCAGCCGCTTCCTTGAGCTTGACTATCCAGCCCTCAAGCCGCTCCCAGAACATAAGTACAGCTACAGCAAGTGGGTGTATCAGGTTAGGGTAGGCAGCGACTACCACGTACAATTTGAAGAGCACAGCTACTCGGTTCCTTACCACTTCGCGAATCTTCTTGTCGATTTGCGCGTGCGAGACGATTGGCTCGAAATCATTCATCAGCGCCGTCTCATCGGCTCGCACAAGCTCAATCGTCAGCGGGGCACTAGCACTCTCAAAGAGCACTTGGCCCCGAATCACAGATATTTCCAGGACTCCCAGCCGGAAGCTCTGATTGTCTGGGCTGAGACTATTGGGCCGGAAACGCTCCGTTTCGTGAAGGACAACCTCAACCTGCGGAAAGATTTCTCGACCGGTTTGAAGGTCGTTGTTGGCCTGAAACGTGACGTTCGCAAAGGGGCAATCACACCGTCACGCCTTGAGTCCGCGTGCGGCTATGCGAATAGCTTGAACATCCTAAGTTCTGAGCGGCTGCGTTCGATCCTTCGGAACGAATCTGACCTGCGCCCCAACTACCGAAGATCCGCCCCCTTGGTCGAACACGCCAACATACGTGGTGCTGAATACTACGCCTCACAGGGAGATGAGCCGCTATGAAGTCAATCCTCGATACTGCCCAAAACCTTATGTCTCTTGGTCTGCACGGGATGGCAGCAGCCTACGAGCGTCAGCTTGAAACACCGGCGCTGCTGAAAGAACCATTCGAAACAAGGCTTGGTTTAATGATGGATGCCGAAAATAGCGAGCGTGAGAGCAGAAAGGTTGGACGTTTGCTAAAGAACGCAAGGCTTCGTGAGAATGAAGCCACAATAGACAGCATTGAATTCAAGGCGTCTCGAGGCATAGACCGCAATACGGTCATGTCCCTTGGTGAGTGCGAGTGGTTAGCGCGACGTCAGAATGTGATCATCACGGGCGCTACGGGCACTGGCAAAACCTGGCTCGCTTGCGCACTCGGAAACCAAGCCTGCCGCCTTGGGCGAGCGACGCTGTATCGCACTGCCACGAAGCTTTTTGAAGAAATCTCACTTTCTTACGCTGACCACACCACGCCTAAACTACGTCGGCATTTGATCCGCGCAGAATTATTAGTCATAGATGATTTGGGCATCGGTGGCATTGACGCCCAGTTGGGCCCGTTCCTCCTGGACGTTATCGACGAGCAGTCACAGAACGGCTCATTGTTGATTACAAGTCAGTACCCTAAAGAAAAATGGTATGACCTGTTCTCCGACCCCACGATTGCCGATGCAATTCTTGACCGTATCGTTCACAAGTCCCACGTTATAGAACTGAAAGGCGAATCAATGCGAAGGATCAAAAGTCGCAAACGGTTGCAATAGGATCCGGTGTTTATCCAGGTGGGCAATACGAATGCAATTGGTCAAATTGAATGCAAGCAGTTGGTCAAATGCAACGCAATCACCTGTTTTTTCAATAATGTATAATTGGCGGGATTAAGATTTTTGCTATGCTCTTTGAATCATCCTACCTTAATCAGATCTGAGGGTTGAAACCTTTAGTAAGTCCCAGCCCCAGTGCTAGCCCTATTTAAATTTAACAGTCCAGAGGTGATCCAGCTGGGTTGTGCAAATGGGGCTTAGCATCTGGCGCTTCATACCCCAGTATGGCGTTATGGGAACATCTCAAGAGCGTACGGTGCCTCGGCCCCATTTTACGTTGATCTGATCCATCATGCTTTGTGAGGCGCAGCGGCCGCACGTTGGCGGAACTATCAGGTAGTTAAACTTCTAGTTTGCGCCACTGACAAAGCCAGGGCGCATGCTAGCCTGTTAATTAATGAGGTTACGGTTTAGCAACGTGCCAGACTTGGTTGACACCGTCGCCGGTTGTATCCCCTGGCTTGGTATCTTTGACCCAGCTGTAAAGTGGCATGCCTTTGTAAGCCCATTGTTTTGTGCCATCGTCTCGAGTGACGACAGAATAATCATGATCCGCTTTGGCGTTTGCCGACACTGCCAGAGGTGGCCAGTTTGCAGCGCATGGCCCAGTGCAGACCGACTTGCCCGAGGTGTCCTTACCGAACGTGTACAGAGTCATTCCTTTCGCGTCTACGAGTACTTTTCCCTTGTCTGTTTCAGCAACCTTGACTGGCGCGTCGGCGAACGCAAAACCAGATATGCAGCAGACGGCAACAGCAGCGGTGAGGATCATTTTTTTGAACATACGTATTCCTTTGGTTTTTGTGAATTTTTGTAGGCTCGCCTGCTATTTGAAATAGTACGCGACCAGACAGTAGACGAACGCCAGACAGTTCTATTCCAGTTCCGTAAAAAACTTCCCAATATTATGTTTTACCGGAACCCTGATCTTTCCCCCCCTGTTGATCCAATGGCGTTCTTATTTGAGCAAAACGACGTTCACGCTCAAGCATCACGAGCTTGGGCGCCTCACTCCACAGCCGAAGTTCAGGGCTGACCCACCAAGCTACAACGAATGCAGAAACGATCAGGGTCATCACAATTACCATTGAAGCAAACATGATTCACTCCTGCTCGGTAGGTTGGTATAGCGTACGCAAATAGGTAACTACAGCAGTTCGTTGTTCGTCCGAGAGCACTGCTTTCCAGGGAGGCATTGCCGTACCTGGTATGCCTTCACGCAAGACGTTCTCCAGATACGCCGTGTTGCCTTTCTTCTCCCAGAAGTTCGCGGGGCGTGGGGAGAGCCCGCGAGATGCAGGCCCATTGCCCTGGCCACTGGCACCGTGGCAGCTAGCACAATTGGTGGAAAATAGAGACTGCCCAAGCGCTACGTCGCTAGACGGCAAGGCGCGCTCGTCCGCTGTATGCAGGCTTTGCACATAAAGCGTGAGTGCCACCAGCGTTGAGTTATCAAGGTCTCTCCAAGCGGGCATTGCTGTCCCGGGCCTGCCGTTCCACAAAACATCGGCTAAATGCCGGGTTGTAAATTGTGCATCGCGCAGGTTAGCCGGACGTGGCAGCAACGTCGGCGCCGCTAAGCCATCACCTGTTCCACTCGGACCATGGCACCCGGCGCAGTTCTCCGCGAAAGCCGCTTGTCCCAGACGTAATGCGATCGAGCGGTCATTTGCGTTAGTAGGTATCACAAAGCCAGGCACTGGCCCATCCAAGCGAGGTCGCGCGGCGATTGCATCTTGGCTTACATTGAGTGACGCCGACATTTCTTCATCTGCCATGCTGTCGTGCGACATCGCGTTACTGCTCTTCTGGGTTGATTGTTGAGCGTCAACCTGCGCCTGAAGCGGATCGTCATAACCCGAAACTTTTCTAGCTCTACCAAGCGTCTGTAAGTAGGCAACGAGGTCAATTCCATCCGATGTCGGTTTGTTGGCATCACCTTTAAACAACCAGGGATAGCCAGGCATTACAGAGTCACGAACGACATATCGAGGATTGAATAGGTGGGTCAGATGCCAATCATTACTTCGTACCTCGGTTTCCCGAGCTAAATCAGGACCAATGCGGCGAGTCCCCCAGAGTTGTGGGTAGTCGTATTTCGTTTCCCATGCTTCAGTGGGCGCCCCCCAGCGACTGACGTCCTGAGCTACGAATCGTACTTGTTGAGTATGACAATAACCGCACCCTTCGCGGGCATATACAATGCGCCCTCGTTCTTCTTTCGCGGAATACTGTTGCATGTTGGCAGGTGCACGGGCCTCGATTTCCTTTTGCAGTTGCTTCCCAGGCAATATCCCGAGCAGCATAAACGACAAGATAAAGAAGCCGATACCGGCTACAAATATGATCAGATAGGCGCTATTGAACAGGCGATGCTTGGTAACCGTTTGCATACCTTAAACTCCCGCTAACGTAGGGTGAATGACGGGAGAGGTACTTACGGCAGCACCGTTGTTTCGGGCTCCTGTAGTTAGGCCCAGGAAAAACGCGATGAAGCCTGCCAGAATCGGCAATCCGCTTAGGTCTCTGATCCACCAGTACGCCAGAGATGCGCGTACAGAGTCCATCCACGGCGCGGTGGTTTCCCATATTTGTGCCTGTACCAAACCGCCGGCCGTTAGTGTGGTGAACATGGCCAGTAGGCCGATAGTTATCAGCCAGTAAGCCCAATTCATCGCCGCTGCGCTGTAGCGGTTGTTTGGTATACGCTGCCAGGCATGGGCAATCCCGCCAGCGGCAACGAAGGTTGCAAAACCCAGCATCGCGAGATGCGAATGGCCAATTACCCAATCGGAAAAGTGAGTCAATCGGTTGACCGGCATCAGAGCCTGGAACGCGCCCTGCAAACTGACGATTAAATAGAACACCGTGCCCGTCCAGACAAACCTCAGAGGGACATCGCTTGCGACTGTCGAAGCTTGGCCTCGCAGTGACATCAGTTGGTTGAATACAACTAGTATCACGTCCATGCCCAAATACACGGAGGCGATAATGGCCGCCTTCTGCGCGTCCATGGGGATAGCCGAATAGACGTAATGGTGAGTGCCATTGAGCGGATAAAAAAAGAATAGAAACCAGAAACCGATCATTGACAAAAAGTGGCTATAGATAGGTCGATTGGTGGCGGCCGGAATAATGTAGTAAGAGATCGCAAGTACAAATGGCGTAACGAACAAACCCACTGCGTCGTGAATCCAAAGCCCGCTGAATGCAGCACCTTGCGCGCCGGGGATAAATGCAGGCGCGAAATTTCCTACTGGATATGCAAGCAGCGTAAATACGGCTCCGCCGATCAGGTACCAAGCCGAAATATACAAGCCTCCTCGTTGCCGCTTAAGCAAGAAAGGCCCCGCGAATTGGGCACATACCAAAATCAGACCGAGTACTACCACTAGGTCCACGATCATTGGGAACTCCGCCCATTCTAAAGACTGTATTGCGAACCATGGGCTATCGAGCCCGAGGGAAATAAGTAACCATCCGGGCAAAAGGACACCAAGATTCCAAATATAGAAAATGACCCAGCCCAATCTGCGACTGAACACCGGGCGATCAGCCAGGCGCGGGACCATGTGGTAACAGAACGCAAAGAAAGCATTGGCAAGCCAACCAAAAAAAATACCTTGTGTGTGATCGAACCTCAGGCGACCCCAGGTCAGCGCTGCGTGGCTACTCAGCAGATCGGGCATTGTCAGCTTCAGAGCAACAAGCAGGCCCGCAAGAGCTGATAGAAACAGTGTGATCACTGCTGCATAACCGTGGGCTTTGATAAGATCGTAATCAATGCGCGGCAAAATATCCGAGGGTTGATTCGCGTCTAGAGCATGCTCTGTTCCAGCTATCAGTCTACTCATGGCTTAGCTCCTTCAACGAAACGGTTTTGGAGCGGCTTAGAATCCATGCTGCCGTTCCTGATCGCTCCTCCGGCGTCAGTGTTATGTCCGTAGGCCCTGCAGAATAACCATCCCATCCTGGTTGGGGATGGGAAATGGCAGCGACCATGACAGCCAATGCTTCGTGATTAAGCGGCTTCGTCCCAATTACAGATTTATATCGTGCAAGGACTGCATTCCAGCTAGGACCTACCGAACGTTGAGTCGCGTCATGACACCCTGCGCAACGCTGTTGGACCACAATTGCGCCTGCGCCGACCAATGCAGTGGTCAACTCGACCTTATCTGTTGAGTCCACTCGCGACGGGAGAGCATCTCCTCGTCGGGTGATATCCGAGGCGCCGTGGGTGCCGATGACCTTCCAAGATATCAACGTGCCGAGCGCCAATACACCAATCAACATAGCCAATGCAGTTCGGGAAATCCCATGGGCCGATGTGTCGCGAACAGGATCACTCATGGTGTCTCCTTGCCATTGAAGAACATCAGATAATCGATGATTGGTTGTACGGCTTCGTCGGGGATGGGCGCTCCATATTCGTCGCGCATTTTGGCGACCTCAGCCGCCCAGGTTTTACGCGGAAATGCAGGTTGGTTGGTAACGTAACGAGGAGAATGGCAGATCACGCATTGTGCCAGAAATTCGCTGCGCCCCGGACCGTCCGGCAAGTAGGGCTCGTCGTGGGGAACAGTGATTGAGTGCACGGGAGCACCAAAATCGACCTTCGGTTCCTCGGCCGCAAAGGCGCTTGGTATCCAAATAGGTAGGCTACACATCAAGGCAAAAAAGAGCATTCTAGGCTGGAGAAATGTCGTCATCTCACACCACCATTCCAGTGGTTTGTTCGATAACCCGGCGCGCATAGCCTCCCCGATTCCACTGGGTGGTCAGTTGACCTTGCCCGGCGCGGTTGGTGGCGCGGACCTTGAACGTGTATCGGCCTTTGTCAAGGGGGGTCCATACGAAGCGCCACCGACGCCAAGAGAACCGGCCGATCTCGGGGTCGAGCGTCGCATCTGCCCAAGTACGCCCGCCGTCAACTGAAACCTCAACCCGAGCGATACCATCGCCGCCATCATTGGCTAAGCCCTCTAGCATGTATGGATGATTTACAAGCAATAGTTCTTCGGGTTCTGGACGTACGAATACGGAGTGAGTGACAAAGCGGTTGATGGGTACCGTTTTCTTGGAGAGGTTTCCTGGCTCCTCGTTGATCTCTGGATTATCAGGAATTCGGTAGGCTTGGTTCATCCAAATATTGCTTAAAGGTTTATCTAGCACCTCAATGTGAGCCAATGATTTAATCCAGTAAGTCGCGTACCAACCGGGTACCACTAAGCGCAATGGAAAGCCATTGAGCATCGGCAGTGGTGCGCCATTCATTGCGTATGCAACCATCACATCACCATCATTGGCATGGTCAAACTTCAATGACTTCACGATCTTTGGCAAGCCTGGCATTGGCGACTCATCCAGCCCAGAAATTGCCACCTCGACTGCTCCTGCTTTAACACCTGCACGATCAAGGAGGTCCTTGAGGCGAACGCCTGTCCACTGTGCATTTCCCATCGCGCCAAATTGCCATTGCCCACCAGGAGGTTTAGGACCAAACAAGCTTCTGGCATTGCCTGAACATTGGTTCATGGCCACCAGTGTCACGGGCTCGAACTCGTTGACCAAGGCATCAAGAGAAAAAGACTGAGGATTGGCAACCTGGCCATCGAGACGCAGTCGAAAGGTTCGCGTATCGACCTGAGTTGGATACCCCGACAGATGCCACCGAACAAAATAGGCTTCGTTAGGCGTCAGGTCCTGGCGAAAATAATGCAGCGGCGTTTCCAACTGCGGCGGACGATCAGTAATCAGAATCAGTCCCGTTTTCTCTGGAAAACGTACAAGGCGTCGTTCGGACTCTGCGGATTCGATCCTATCTAGTTGCGCCAAGTCCGTTCCAGAAAGGGCTTGGCGCGGAAGCAGGCTAGCGAGACCAGCGCTAGTGGCCAACCCGAGTAAACGACGGCGATTCATCATCCAGAACTCATCACTTCCATTCATTATTATTCACCAGGTCGTGGAGTATCAGCAGGCCCTCGAGAAGGCCTGCGTTGTTTCGATCAGTCAGCCTTGAGCGTCGATACCACCTTGTTGCTGGCGAGATCGACGGTGGAGATGCTCAGGTCCTCGTTGAGGACATAAGCCTTCGACTTGTCTTTGGTGAAGACAATGGCCTGGCGGGGTGCCTTCAAACCGGTCACAGTGGTCGTCACTTTCAGCGTTTTGGTGTCTATCACTGACAGGGTGTTGTCACCCAGGTTACCCGAGTAGACGTGCAGTCCGTCTGGAGTCAGGGCTGCACCGTAGGGGTCTTTGCCCACCATAACGGTGGTTGTGATAGCGCGTTTTTGAGTGTCGACAACTGCGATGCTGTTACTGCCGCTGTTAGCCGCGTACAGCGTATTGCCGTCGGCCGATATGGAGATGGCGCGCAACTTGTTGAAGCCAGTGATCTCACCTTCGATCTTATTGGTCTTGCTGTCGACCAGGGTGATTTTGTCGCCAAGAAAGTTGGTGACATAGACGGTTTTGCCGTCAGGGCTTACTCGGATGCCTTGGCGCGGTTGGGAGAAGCCAGGTACCACAGCTACTGGTCGTTGGTGATCAAGGTCAATAACCGACAAGGTGCTGGCGGCCTCGTTGTTGACGTAGAGCAGGCTCCCATCCTTGCTGAGCGTGGTACCAAAAGCACCTGCACCTAACGGAAGATCTGCGATGACTTTTAATGTTTTGGTGTCGATCTTACGAACGACCCCTAAGCTGCTGTCGGAAAGGTAGAACACATCGCCGTTTGGAGAAAAGACAATGTTGCGTGGCGTGATATAGCCGGTGAGAACCTGACGAACCTTGCCGGTTTTCAAGTCGTAGACCACCACGTCAGGACGCTGACTGTAGGAGACTACGGCTGTCGATTCGTCAGGGCTGACAGCCAGTGAGTTGTTATGAATATCACCATCGAAGGTCCAGCGATCTTCCGCTGCCGACGCACTCATTGATGCGGCGAGCGCGATACCCAACGCCAGTGCAGTCACTGTTTTCTTGATCACATTCATCAGAGGTTCCTCACAAGGGGCAGCCAGGCGTGAGATTGCGCCTTGGCAAATGCAGCTCGCTGATTGCTGCTAGACAATGAGTTGACCTTAAGCGCTTGGGATAAATTCCGAAAACAAGTTGTTGTGGTAGTAGTTACCTACTTTTCAAATAGATTTCGTTAGCTTTGGCTCGCAAACTGAGTGCAACTTTGCCAGAACCGTTCAAGTCCGGACGAGATGAATTTTTCCCGGTGGCGGATCAGAAAAAAGCGCCGGCTCAGCCCAGGCAACGCATGCGGCAGTTCAATCAGGTCTTGAGAAGTCAGCAGATCCCGAACGACCCTGCTCGACAGGCAACTGATGCCGATGCCTTGTGCAAGGACGTGTTTGATGGCTTCTGAGCTGCCGATCTGGCGGGTTTCAGCGAGGTCGTGCAGGTGACGCAACAGCAACTGTTCGACTTCCTCCCGAGTGCCCGAGCCAGGTTCGCGGAGAAGCCACTCAGCAGTACGCAGGTCATCAAGGGTGACCTGCGACTTGAGTGCTAAAGGGTGACGTTGGCCCGCTACAATGAGCAGTTCATCTACAAGCCAAGGTTCGGCACTCAGTTCGGGCAAGTGGCACGGTCCCTCAATCAGTCCCATATCAATCTCGAAATCTGCGACCTTCCGGGCGATAGCCATGCTGTTGGCCATATCAACATCGACCCGCAGGTGCGGAGCCGATTGGCGTAACTCGCCAAGTATCAATGGCAAAACATAGTTGCCTATAGTGGTACTACAGCCTACCCGCAAGCGAGTCTTCAGCTCTGCATGCCCTGGAAGGAAGCTGTTTTCTATCTGCAACGCGTTCTCAAGCATGCTTCTGGCCTGGGGCAGTAATGCTTGGCCGTTATTGTTTAACACCAAGCGTTTGCCTACGCGATCGAAAAGCCGGGTATCCAAGGCGCTTTCCAACTCGTTGAGTGCGGCGCTGGTGGCCGATTGCGAAAGTGACACAGCGATGGCCGCGCTGGTGGTGCTGCCCTGTTGCGCAATGGCGCAGAAGATTTGCAATTGACGTAGGCTTAACTTCAATTTTCTACCTCTTTAACAGGTAACGTAAACCTATACTATCCGTTTAGCCGCTAACCTCATCAAGCTATACTTCAGGCAAGTCACATTGAATGAACACTGAAGCGGGAGCGCGAAAATGAGTGATACACGACTCGCAGCGATTATGGGCGGCAGCCATCCACTGGCAGCATTGTCCAATCCACGAGAAGCGATCCGGCAGTTCACACCTAACTGGTTCGCCGCCACGATGGGCACCGGGATTCTGGCTCTGGCTTTGGGCCAACTGCCATTTGCCGCGCAGTGGCCCAAAGTGTTAGGTGAAGCCTTGTGGTTTTTCAATATCGCGTTGTTTTGCCTCTTTACGGTGTTGTACGCAAGCCGCTGGGCCCTGTTCTTTAATGAAGCCAAACAGATCTTCGGTCACTCCACCGTGTCGATGTTTTTTGGAACCATCCCCATGGGGCTGGCGACAATCATCAACGGATTTCTCCTTTATGGCTTGCCACGCTGGGGGGATGGGGTTGTCGCTTTAGCTGAAGTCCTGTGGTGGATCGATGTCGCCATGGCGTTGGCGTGCGGGGTTCTGATCCCGTTCATGATGTTTACCCGCCAGCAGCACAGTATCGACCAGATGACAGCAGTATGGCTGCTACCTGTGGTTGCGGCCGAGGTAGCCGCCGCCAGTGGTGGGCTACTGGCGCCGCACCTTGCTGATGCGAGTGCACAGTTCACCCTGTTGATCACCAGCTACGTGCTATGGGCATACTCAGTGCCCGTTGCCTTGAGTATTCTGGTGATTCTGCTGCTGCGCATGGCATTGCATAAATTGCCTCATGAGAGCATGGCGGCATCGAGCTGGCTTTCATTAGGGCCCATTGGTACTGGTGCGTTGGGGATGCTGGTACTCGGCAGCGACGCTCCGGCGATCTTCGCCGCTCATGGAATGGCCGGCATCGGAGGCGTTGCCGAGGGCATTGGCTTGATCGGTGGTGTGCTGTTTTGGGGGCTTGGATTGTGGTGGATGGTTTTGGCGCTGCTGATTACCGGTCGCTACTTCAGGGAGGGTATTCCTTTCAACCTCGGCTGGTGGGGTTTCACCTTTCCGCTAGGCGTGTATGCGGTGACTACCCTTAAATTGGGCTCCATGTTGCACCTCGCGTTCTTCAATTTTGTGGGCGTGGTACTGGTATTGCTGCTTGCGATCATGTGGATCATCGTCGCGGCCAAAACTTTGGTAGGCGCGTATCGCGGCAACTTGTTCATCTCGCCCTGCATCGCCTCGCTGAACAAGATGAGCAAACCCTGAACCTTTGGCTACTCAATCGACTGTTTGGCGTCACGCAGCGTGGATAGGATGCGTTGCCGAACACTCGGGTGAGTGCAAACAGAAAGCGGGCTGGGGTGTGGCATCTCGAGCAATGAGATATCGGGAAAGGCGTGTCGAACCCGCAGCATCGCCTGCTGAGCGACACGTCCGGCAAATACGACAGTCGCGAGATCAGGAAAATGCGGAAGCAGCGTGATTAGCTTCTCAATTCCCTCCTCAATTTGCGCCCTGCGGAGCGACGCCTTGGGCTTTTCAAGATCGGGCAGCCAAGGATATAGATTCCAGATAACGGTCTCTCGGCGTTCCAACCCAACCTGTTCCATGAAACTTTTGAGGTTGCGTTGTGCAGGCCCCGGATTGTCTCGTGAGACATACCGTGCACGACTGACCGTTCGCGCGGGTGACTCTAGCAATATCAATATTTTGGCGTAGACGCCGCCATCCAACGGATCGAAATACGGCAAGGTTTTGTCGCCCGTGGACTGGGAAATCACCCAGCGCGTCAGTTGCGCAACGTTCGGCATCAGCAGAAAAATTTCTCGCGCTTCAAGCGAAATCCCGAGGGGGGCGGTGCCTTGGTGAGTCGACACTGACAAGACGCTTCCTCTATTGATACGAAATTGCCATTAGGAGGCCACGATATGTTCGATCTTCAAGCTCTTGACCTCGCGCGAATGCAGTTCGCTTTCACCGTTTCATTCCACATCCTGTTCCCGGCAGTTACCGTCGGGCTGGCTGCTTATCTAGCAGTGTTGGAAGGTCTTTGGTTGAGGACGCATGACAATACCTATCGGACCTTATACCACTTTTGGATCAAAATCTTCGCAGTCAACTTCGGTATGGGTGTGGTGTCAGGATTGGTCATGGCGTATGAGTTCGGTACCAATTGGAGCAGATTTTCGTATTTCGCCGGCCCTATAACGGGGACCCTACTGACCTACGAGGTACTGACGGCTTTCTTTCTTGAAGCTGGATTCTTGGGTGTGATGCTTTTTGGTTGGAGTAGAGTCGGCCGTGGCCTACATTTCTTTTCTACCGTGATGGTGGCCGTTGGCACCTTGGTTTCCTCGTTCTGGATTCTCGCCTCTAATAGCTGGATGCAAACCCCACAGGGCTTCAAAATTGATCATGGTCAAGTGATTCCGATGGACTGGCTGAAGATTATCTTCAATCCGTCTTTTCCTTACCGCCTGGTGCACATGTCGATTGCTGCCTTCGTGGCAACGGCGTTCTTTGTCGGCGCTTCAGCAGCCTGGCACCTGTTGGGAGGTCGCGATAACCCGGCCGTCCGTCGAATGTTATCAATGGCGATGTGGATGGCGTTGATTGTGGCGCCGATACAAGCCGTGGTGGGCGATGCTCACGGGTTGAACACTTTGGAGCATCAGCCGGCAAAAATTGCGGCAATAGAGGGCCACTGGGAAAACGTGGGCAATGAGCCGACGCCGTTGATCCTGTTTGGCTGGCCCGATATGAAGGCTGAGAAGACCCGGTTTTCCGTCGAGATTCCCTACTTGGGCAGTTTGATCCTTACCCACAGCCTGGATCGTCAGATTCCTGCCTTGGCATCCTTTGCGCCGGAGGATCGCCCCAACTCGACTATCGTGTTCTGGTCGTTCCGTATCATGGTTGGCTTGGGAATGCTGATGATTTTCACTGGACTGTGGAGTCTATGGTTGCGAAAGCGCGGCACGCTCTACCGGTGCCGCTCGTTCTTATACTTCCTGATGCTTATGGGGCCGTCAGGGCTGATCGCCCTATTGGCCGGCTGGTTTACCACTGAAATCGGTCGTCAGCCTTGGGTAGTGTATGGACTGCTGCGCACTGCCGATGCTTCGTCGAACCATAGCGTGGCGCAGATGAGCATTACCTTAGTGCTGTTTGTCCTGGTTTATTTCGCGCTTTTCGGAACCGGCTTGGGCTACATGATGCGCCTGGTACGTAAAGGACCCCAAAATCACGAAGGCGACGCGCTTAGCCACGGTGGGCCTGGCCATCTGCGAACACCTGCCCGTCCTCTATCTGCCGCCCACGGTGGCGATGCTGATAGCCATCACAAGGGGCATTGACTCATGGGCATTGATCTTCCGCTGATTTGGGCCGTGATCATCATCTTCGGCATCATGATGTACGTAATTATGGACGGCTTTGACCTAGGGATTGGCATTCTTTTTCCTTTCATGAAGGGCTCGGGCGATCGCGACGTAATGATGAACACGGTCGCGCCTGTCTGGGACGGCAACGAAACCTGGCTCGTGCTTGGCGGCGCGGCGTTGTTCGGCGCCTTCCCGCTGGCCTATTCGGTGGTCCTGTCGGCCCTGTACCTGCCGCTGATTTTCATGCTGTTCGGGCTGATTTTCCGCGGCGTGGCCTTCGAGTTCCGTTTCAAGGCCACTGACGAGAAGCGCCACATCTGGGACAAGGCCTTTATCGGCGGCTCCCTGGTGGCGACCTTCTTCCAGGGCGTGGCGTTGGGCGCCTACATCGACGGCCTCCCGGTGGTCGATCGCCAGTACGCCGGGGGCGGCCTAGACTGGCTGACGCCGTTCAGTCTGTTCTGCGGCGCTGCGCTGATAGTTGCGTATGCCTTGCTTGGCTGCACCTGGCTGATCATGAAAACTGAAGGCGTGCTGCAAAAAGCCATGCATAACCTGGCCCGTCCTTTGACGTTGGCACTGCTGGCTGTGATCGCCGTGGTCAGCTTATGGACGCCGCTCGCCCATGGCGATATCGCTGCACGCTGGTTCTGCCTACCGAACCTGTTCTGGTTCCTGCCGGTGCCAGTCCTAGTGTTGGTGACTATGTGGGGGTTGTTCAGGGCCGTGGCGAGCAGTGCTCACTACGCGCCTTTTATCTTGACCCTGGTATTGATCTTTCTGGGTTACAGCGGCCTCGGCATCAGCCTGTGGCCGAACATCGTCCCACCGTTGACGTCGATCTGGGATGCCGCAGCCCCCCCGCAAAGCCAAGGTTTTATGCTTGTAGGTGCTCTGCTCATTATCCCGATCATTCTGGGCTACACCATTTGGAGCTACTCCGTGTTCCGAGGAAAGGTTAACGATCAGGCAGGCTATCATTGAGTGAACTGACACCCTTTAAATGCCTCGGGAATCTCTAGTCCGTTCAGGAATGCAGTCCTTGGGTTACTTCGCCATCAGTGACATTATTGCAGTGCTTGGAGCGTAGCTCGGTACACAGGTGGCCACATCCTTTAATGTGGCGAGTGGTCCCCCTTTTTTGGTTTATACGTAGCTACCGATTTGCGAATCTCTTCTCGGGCCTCATCTGCGCTCCCCCAACGGCCCATCTTTACCCACTTACCCGGCTCCAATGCCTTGTAGCTTTCGAAGAAGTGCTGGATCTGTGCGAGGAGTAATGCAGGGAGGTCAGAGAATTCCTTTATGTTGCTGTACACAGAGCTTAGTTTTTCATGAGGCACCGCGATCACCTTGGCATCCGCTCCAGCTTCGTCCGTCATGTACATCACGCCAACCGGGCGACTACGAATGACAACGCCAGGCGATACCGGGTAAGGGCAAATCACCAAGACGTCCAACGGGTCTCCGTCATCGCTCAACGTATTTGGAATGAACCCGTAGTTGGCCGGATAGAACATGGGCGTGCTGAGGAAGCGGTCTACGAAAATTTGTCCACTCGGCTTGTCCACCTCGTACTTGATCGGCGAGTGGTTTGCAGGAATCTCGATAACGGTGAAGAAGTCATCGGGGATCGCGTTACCAGCTGGAATATCCGTGTAGCTCATGCTCATATCTCCAAGCGTCTAGGAAAGGCCAATGCCACTGACGTTTTTGCCAACAGCGATATGTGGTTCGTTTTTTACGGTAACCAGTACAACAGGTTTACCGGCTATAGGCCGTCAGCGCACGAATGCATCATGTCCTGCATAAAACGCATGGCTGCCAAGATGCTCTTCTATTCTCAGAAACTGATTGTATTTCTCGACCCGCTCCCCTCGACATGGAGCGCCCGTCTTGAGATGGCCAGTACCCATGGCAACAGTCAGATCTGCGATGAAGCTGTCTACAGTCTCCCCGCTACGATGAGAAACCATAGCTCCCCAATTTGCCCCGTAAGCCATTACGATGGCGGCTTTGGTCTCAGTCAGGGTTCCGATTTGATTGGGTTTAATCAGTACAGCATTGGCGACGTTTTCTTTGATGCCTCGTTGAATCCGTTCGACGTTGGTGACAAACAGGTCATCTCCAACCAACTCGATCCGGTTACCCAGCGCAGCATTCAATTGCTTCCAGCCCGACCAATCGTCTTCCGCGAGGCCATCTTCCAGTACCGCAATCGGGTACTTGTCGACCCAGGAGGAATAGAGACTAATCAGCTCTTGAGCATCGACCTTACGACCTTCAGAGCGCAGATGGTAAAGACCGTTCTCATAGAAACCGCTGGATGCTGGGTCGATAGCGATCTCGATCTGAGATCCAGGGGTATAACCGGCCCTTTCAATTGCCTTAATGATCAGCTCAATGGCATCTGAGTTTTTCTTGAGCGTCGGCGCAAAGCCGCCTTCATCTCCGACCGCTGTTGAGTAGCCGGCGTCCTTAAGCACCGCTTTCAGCTCGTGGTACACCTCAGCGCCCCAACGCAAGGCTTCCTTGAAACTGCCAGCCCCTGTAGGTGCAATCATAAATTCTTGGAAGTCAGGGCCTTGCCAGTTTGCGTGAACACCGCCATTGAGAATATTGAACATTGGGACGGGCATTCTTGCTGCTTGCTCGCCGCCCAGATATTGGAACAAGGGCACTTTCATCGCAGAAGCCGACGCTCTGGCTACGGCGAGGCTGACGCCCAAGATGGCGTTTCCTCCAAGCCTAGACTTATCAGGTGTTCCATCCAGCTTAATCATCAGATGATCAATCTGTTCCTGGTCAACTGCATCCTGGCCTCTCAGAGACTCAAGTATTTCGGTATTCACATTGCTAACGGCCTTTAACACTCCTCTGCCGGAATACCTCTTTGGATCATGGTCACGCAACTCAACAGCTTCGTGAGCGCCTGTAGAGGCACCGGACGGGACTGAAGCCCGGCCCAGTGTTCCGCACTCCAAGGTGACGTCGACTTCAACGGTAGGGTTACCGCGTGAATCGAGAATTTCACGTGCATGAATAGCCTGGATTTGCGTTTTCATTGATTTTCTCCAAGGGACGATTCGGGAACGTCATTAACCATGTGAATAAGTCGAGAGGCCTCGATTTCGGAAGTCAGCTCTCCATGAGTATTCTGAACAGCTGCACTGCCGACACCGCAATTGCGGGAACCAAGAAGCCTCCAATAATTAGCTCAGGAATCTCTCCCACCAAGGGCATGAATTGCCCTCCCTTTGCCATCTGGAAAAGCTCCAGCATTTGGTTTGACGCAACCATCACAGAACAGCAGTACGCAGTCTGGGCTTGTAGCATGGCCCGCCTTTGATCTAGCAGATGAAACGTCAGCAACGACACTCCAATGCTTACGATGAAAAGCGCGACGAATTCATAGACGGATCCTGTAAAAAGCCTGCCCATCACAAGCCCGAATACGATGCTCAGCATCACTGCGCTCATGTGGTATCCCATTTCTCTAAAGTGGTTTTGATGAGCCGACGTCGGTGAGTTCCATTTCGCAATCTCATCTTTGGATTGCCCACCACCATCGCGCTCGTAACGTTCAACGTTGCTGTGCTCTCAGCTCGTAGCCAGGTACGCAGGTGATGGTCACGTCTGCCTTGCAGGATTTCTCACTGGGCATGCGCATCGTGACCAAGGCGCCTTCGAGCGAGGTGACGATGTACCAACCCTCGCTCGATACCTTTTGGCTGCCTGCAATGCCCGCCAAAAAAAGCGCCCAAAAAACCAGTCCTACGAGGAGCGGCCTGTTGTCACGAGCCCAGTTGACGGGGGCTGGCTGTGGACGCAGGTTATAAATTCGGTACATGGCGTTTATCCTTTTTACTGGTTGTCCAACAAACCGTGGTTTTCAGCTTTTCGCCTGGCCCACTCGACCGTACTCGATGGGCAATTTGATAAAGCTCAGCGAAAACGCCTCCTTGGCCAATGCTTCCAGCAACTTCTCGCACCCGGGCTCATCAGTGGATATCGTCACTGTGACCGGATGATCAGCACCGCTGAGGAAATGCGCGGTATGCAAATGTCCTAAATGATCCAGGCCTTCCGTACCGCTCACCAGCGTCGCTCCCAACATGCCCTCTCGTTTGGCGAACTCAACCAGCCACTCCCCGAGTGGAAGATGCTGGTAGTTGGTACTCTGTTCAGTGAAAAACGTCAGTTGAAAGCCATTCATGGCAACATCCTCTAATGTGGCGAGAGCGACCAACGGTTAGTCGGCTATGCCTCTTCATTTGCGAACTGTTTCTTCGAACTGAATTACAAGGCTTCACTGAGCGGTAACTCGCATAAGAGAAGAACTGCTCGCACCTTGCGCAACTCGTCAGCGTGGTCGCGCAGGAAGGTGCGCAGCTTGACCTCTGTATCCAGCAATTCCAGACACTGCGGATGACGCATATCACCAAGCTCCGGGTGATGATGGGAAATGCGATGGCCCGTCAAATAGCCCGCAGAAATCGGTTTGAGCATGACCTGATCAATCTTGGCTTTCTGCGCGACTTTAAGAAGGTGTTGGGCAAGTGCGGGCGCACTCAGGTGATGCCAGAAATTTGTAACTCGAGCCCGACTAGCGCCAGGGAAATAGAGCTGCAAAGCTGTCAGGCGATCTTGGCGATGTTCGGTCATTTCTCTTCCCCAATAAAAGTCACTTTGCGCTCGCTGGCGGATTCACTTTGAGCATGAAATTGCTTGATATCGGAGAGCCGGATTTCCTTCGGCAGAGGACGGTGATGCTTGCTGTGACCGACGCGCTGGGCGTGATAGATCCCGGTATGCCCGGATACGAGGTAACTTGCGATACAGGCAATGGCTGCAAGCGGAGCAATTTCAGGCCCGAAGAGCTCCATGGCCATGACAATGGTTGCCAGTGGCGTATTAGCTGCACCAGCGAAGACAGCGACAAAACCGATACCAGCCAGCATGCCGAAGGGAAGATGTAAGAGGGGCGCTAGCGCGTTCCCCAAGGTGGCTCCAATGTAAAACAGCGGAGTGACTTCGCCGCCCTTGAATCCAGTCCCCAGGGAGACAACGGTGAACAACATCTTTCCAAGCCAGTCCCAAGGAGCCATTGGCATTTGAAAGGATTGGACGATGCTCGGAATCCCCAGTCCGATGTACTTATCGACATCGGTGTAATGGTTGCTACCAAGCGCCCACACTGCCACTGCGATCAGAAGGCCGCCGGCGAATGGTCGTAATGGCGAATAGGAGATAAGTCGTTTAACGAAAGCCCCTAGCTTATGGGTGGTCGTCGCGAATAGCAGGCCAGTGAGGCCGAAGATAATCCCAGCGGCGACCACAGCCATGACGCTCCAGAGCTGCACGGGAACCACTTCGCCAATGACGTAATGCGTATGAACCACTCCCCAGGCTTTCCCCACCTGGTCAGCAACGATTGCCGCAACCACGCAAGGGAAAAGCGCGTCGTAACGCATGCGTCCGATGGCCAACACTTCAAGTCCGAACAAAGCCCCGGCAAGAGGGGTGCCGAAGACGGACGCAAAGCCAGCACTGATACCGGCCATGAGAATCACCCGGCGATCTTCGCGGCGTAGCCGAAAGACATGCGTCAATTGATCCGCAAGAGCGCCGCCCATCTGCACCGCCGTTCCCTCACGTCCCACAGATGCACCGAAGAGGTGGGAAACCACGGTTCCGATTAGCACCATCGGCACCATGCGCAAGGGAATAGTCTTTTTAGGATCGTGGATCTCATCGATGATCAGGTTGTTTCCGGCATCAACTGGTTTGCCTATCAGGTGATACGCAAGTCCCACGGCAAAGCCAGCAACTGGCAGGAGCCAGAGCACCCAGGGATGGGCTTCTCGCCACTGGGTGGCATGATCCAAAGAAAGGAGGAATAACGCAGAGGCAGAGCCTGCCAAAAGAGCTACAAGACCAGCAAGCGCAAGCCATTTCGCAATATAGGGCAGTAAGTCGAGTTGTTCAGGTCGTCGAAATTTAGACATTTGGCCAGCCACAAAAATGTAAGTGGGCCTGACCAAAAAGGGGATTCTGGGCGCGAACGCCTACAGACCTGGTTGATCAGGTTTCTGTAGGCATCATCAGCTGCTACGGGCACAGCGGTTGGTTAATGGAGGAATGCCATCTCCAATGAGCCGATCTTAGCGAGCTCTGTCCAAAATGTAAAATCGTGTTTCGGAGCACGAGGCAAGCGTAGGCGTCTTCGAGTCACCGCTTATGAAAGCAGGCCAGACTAGGTGACTTCTGTTCCGGCGAAGCCCATCTCAACTGGGGTTTTTATGTAAAATAACGAGATATCTTCAAGCTCCAATCGCTTGAATAACTGCACAGATTCGTCCTCGGTAATGGCCATACGAATTTCGGTAGGCTGATCCGCTAGTTCAAAAAAATGCGAGGAATGCAGCCGGCCGGTATGCCCAAAGCCTTCGATACCTGTGGACAGAGTCGCACCCCGCAGTCCCATTTCTTTCGCCAAATCAACGATCCAGTCGCCGAGCATCTTTCCCTGATAGCGACGATTCTGTTGAGTAAAGAAAGTGACCAGAAAACCTTTCATGTTCCTCTCCTAAGCGCGTGCTGATTATTTGATAGGACAGAAGCCCGGCAGCCGTCATTGCCACCCGGGCAGGATTCACACTGGCATCATGCGCACTGGTCAAGTCGGATGCAAACGACTGGTCAAGTCGAATGCAAATGGCTGGTCAAGTTCATGCAATTGCCCAGACGGTGCCCGCGAGGCCAACCACCATCTCGTCACACTGATCGATGAAATCGCCCAACGCAAGCAAGCCACCCCCGCCCAGATTGCACTGGCCTGGCTGCTGGCACAAAAGCCGTGGATCGCGCCTATCCCAGGTACAACCAAGCTGCATCGCCTTGAAGAAAACGTAGGCGGAGCAACCGTGGAATTGACCGTAGAAGACCTTCGCGAACTTGGTGAGGTTCTGGCCAAGGTGCCTGTACAAGGTGAGCGCTACACCGCGCAGATGATGAAAACCATCAACCGTTAATCGGTCTTCAGCGCCTGACGGTGTTTCTTCGGGGGCACCGTCACACCCTCGTTTCCCACTATCCATCTGCACGAGCGACCGATCACTATGGAGTCAGAAGAAGCTACCGGCTATGGCGGCTGTATTGGTCGTGGTCATCGGCTCGCAATTGCTGCAGTGGTCAGAGACATGGACAAGTTGCTGCCTGTCATCCCTGTCTATATCGGTTTTATACTCTTGGCGCCCCTGGCAGGTGCACTCGTGGCTCGGGCATTCAAATTGCCGGCCAGCACGGCGAGATCAGTAGCCTTTAGTAGCTCCACACGTAACTCGTTGGTAGTTCTACCATTGGCACTGGCTTGACCCGAGGACATCAGAGGGCTCGCTGCGGCAGCAGTCATCACCCAAACGTTGATTGAGTTGGTCAGCGAGCTTATTTACATCCGAATAATCCCTGCGTTGATTTGGCGCAAAATGTAGTGGTTTGTAAGCATCAGCCCGACTCAACTTGCACTACTACGCGTCGGTGAGCACAACCTTTGCGAAGTCAGTGAGGCTCGAAAATCCCTCTGCCTCCCCCCTGCGTAAGCGAAAGCCGCTGATACCACATTGGCGAGGCCCGTCCCTGTCGCATCGCGCCGAGTCGCCAATCATCACGACTCGTCCATGACTGCCGAAGTCATCACCAGGCCTGACACCCAGTAAGTCACAGGTATTTCGATAGATGATCGGGGAAGGCTTCATGGCGCCAACGTGGTAGCTGAAACCGTAGCCACCTAGGTTCGGAAAGATCTGTTGAATCGCTGGGCCATATGGCATGGCCAGATTGGAGCATATGGCTGTTGGCATGCCCGCAGCCCGTAGCATCGCTATGGCTTCTAAGGCATCTGGGAACGGCTCAATGCTCGCAAGCTCGGCTTTGAGAGCTTGCTCCAGGAGACCGAGCCGGTCAGGCGACAGATGAATACCAAAACGTGCAGCCGCCTCTGAAATGCACAGTCTGTGGGTCATCAGGGTCTGCATGTCGTCTGGCCTAAAACTGCGGCCTTGCCGCTTTCCTTCGCGCAGCAGCTGACCATAGGGGTGTGTTGGCCGTGTTATCCGGGCAAGGGTGCCGAACGCATCGAAGATTACTGCCGTGATTTTCATCAGATTCCCTGGCAAGGACGTCGGGTCTGGAGCCTACTTATTAAGAGGGCCGTTAGGTGAAAACGACACGCTTGCCATCCTGTTGGCTTGGGCTTGAGCAGCGCGCACGGTTTCGATATCCGCTGACTTGCGAAAGCCGTGCGACAACAGGAGGTAGACCGTATCGACTGTTTCAAAAATACCTGCCGGATCCATATAAACCGCATATCCAGTCATCACCGAATCACCTCCAGACAACTGACCGCTACTGTGTGAGAGCACGTGATATACGTACAGGACGGTAGGCATCAGATGGGCGCCGTGAGTGATTACAGGGTCAACACCTGCGACATCAATGAGTATCCATGCGGACACAACACAATGGGGTTTGCTCATTAGGCTGCGCTTCTGTTCGATAGTCGCTTTACTGGCCATCGACGCACCGCTCACCCGCTCGCCCTCTAGGCAAAGCATCTCAGCTATACGGGGCAGGCTCATCCAATCTCCTGTCCGGCAACGTCAGCACCCAAGGCCCATCCGCTGCCACAAGGACATAGCGGCTCCCACTCCATGTCACAGCAACCACGTAGCCGCCGCACGTTTCAAACTCCATTACCGCTGAAGTACGTATAAGTCGACCGGACTGGAATCTATCTTTTCGATCCAGATAGATGGTTCCCTCCAAGCAGAAACCAACAAGCTGTGGCTCAAAAAGGTACGCGGTAATTCCTAGCTCGAAGCTAATCGTCCCAGCCTCAAGGACAGCTCCTGGTAATGGCTCGCGAGCACTCATGTTTCCTCGCTACTGAATCGCGTCACAACGACGTAATGGTCATTGCCGTTCAAGCTTTGAAGCATCTCAAACTTTCCTACCGCTGCTAACTGCCGAACAGGCGGCGTCAAGATGGTCATCCCGTCGGCAGATGCTCCCGACAGGTCGCAATACACGGAGGCAGCGAATCGATTGCCGACCTGCGCAGCGTTCATGAGGTATGCATCGATGGGCACTCCCCAGTCGATTCCCTTGGCTTTCTCAACCCCATCGGGGATTTCTGAAGCGTTACCAAAGCTCACGAATGTCTCCACAGTTAATGAAATTCTATGACCTTGCTGGGGTTGAAGCCGGTTTCTTCGCCTGGATAACCTCTGGGGTTGCTCACGGTGCGGCAACCTCCCAGAACGGTATCTACAGCGCGATGCGTGTGACCGAAAATCCACCCGTCCGCTTGCAGGAGCAAAGAGTGCCATGCGTTGCAGTAAGCGGCGCTCAGATGTCCTCCATGCTCATCGCCTGCGACCTCTGGAACGGGCGCATGATGGGTGACTACGATCGACCGACCATCAAATGGTCTGTGCAGCTCTGCCGTCAGCCATGCTTTGGCTTGGCGATTGCGCGCAGCAACATCATCAGGCCGCAAACGTCGAAAGTTGGTATCCGCTCTGATCGCCCGGAAGTCCGTCATCGTCTCTCGCGCCACTGACATCGCGGCGCTTACATCACCGGTGCTGGAGAAATCCGTCCACGCCGTGCAACCCAGGAAGCGGGTATTCCTCCAGACGAACGTCTCGTTCTCTAACACATGCACATGACTAGCGGCGGCCTTGCGTGCCTTGTCGAGCGTTCGGTCAAAATGGCCCGTGTAGTACTCATGATTTCCCAAGACATATACAACCTCACAGCTAAAGGTGTCGCTAGCCCACTCGATCCCCCGCGTTTTCTTGTTGATGTCTCCAGCGAGCACTATCAGGTCGACCTCCAACGACGGCGGCACAAATGGCTCAAACTCGGCGTGCAGGTCGGACAGGACGTAAACCTTCACAGACGCCTCCTTAGTCGGTTTAGGCGTAAATTGATAACTCACCCAGTCACGGTGAGATCCGAGCCATGCATCAACAGTGTGATCAGCTCGTAACCAAGACAGCGGCTCTGGCGTGGCATGATACTCACAACCACCCACTACACACAATATATGCTGTTTATCGGGCCGGCCGCCCTGTGGCTCTATCCTTGTTTTTTGGACGCTTATGCCCCTGAAAACAGAGATAGCTGCGACGCTGAGGGCTATTCGGCAGCAGCGCGAGCTCAGCTACGACAATTTGGGCGATGCGGCCTTTCGTACTACGCTCAGCTTGCTGGAAAGGGGCAAATCCGGAGTGAGCATCGCCAAGCTAACAGAGCTTGCTGAAGGCCTGAAATTTGACCCGGTTGCGTTCATAACCCTGTGCGTGGCCTTGCAACGCGGCGAGAGTTTCGAAAATACACTTGCGTCAGCCCAAGATGAGCTTCAGCGATTCGCTGCAACAGGCGGCGTTGAATTACTCCATCAGCAAATGGACGGTAAAAACCTGACCAAGAGATCTCCTGGCCAGCCATTGCGGATTCAAAACCTGCAGGCCGTTCAGGCTCTAAAGGCTCAAGGTAAAACCCAAGCCGAGGCCACGCGTGAACTGGGCTTGTCCCACTCTACCGTCCAACGTTATTGGCACTCTGAGCCACACGCTCATCTCCCAAAGAGGTGAGACAATCTACTTGGGTTGAGGATCTGTACGGCATCTCTGGTTACTGCTGAAGATGGGAAATGGAGGCAGGTACGTAAGCCAAAAATCGGCCCACCCACATGGGAATATATCCGGAGATAGGCCACAAGCTTGGAAAAAGGCACGACGTGGAATACTGGTGGCTCGGTGGTGCCAGGTAGATCTGCCCATCCGCTTGCATACGACCCGAACATTTGCCTGGATTTTACGATCAAGATTGGTGGACATGATCGGCGGAAAACGACCCACAGCGGCCATCGAGCGCAAGTAACTATCTATGCGCTTTCCTGAGCCCTTTCAATTGCAGATTAGCCCTTTGCACAGCGGTCATTTTCTCAGGCCGTTTCATGCGTTTCCACCCTCTGATGTCCTCTTTACTTCTACGGGAACTCACATAACCGTCTGGCACACTCACCTCTCCGCACACAGACCAGCTCGATTAAGAAAGGTGGAAAGCAAAGCCTTGCCCGTAGTTATGGTCATTGATCAAGCCTATATATGACGGCAGAGCTGGTATGTGTCCGCTTGCGATATGATCCCAAGCAGGTCACCACAATCGCAGCTTGAACATCTGATAAGACCAGGGCTGTATCGCTTTCATTTCACAACACAGGATCGTGTTCTATGCCAGTCGATGCCCCGCCACTTGTTCCCCTACCACCCCTGCCTGTAATCCCTCTGTCGCCTCAACATCAAGGTCAGCAGGCATATCTACCCCCAGGTGCAGATGAGTGGATGCCACTGACAGCTGACGCATATCGAGTGCTGAAAGGCGCCGAGCCTGATGATGTGCATGTGATTAATTCCAATAGAAACACGCTCAGCGAGATGTTCTCGTCCGCTCTTCAGGTGCCTAACCTAAGTTTTTTTGCGGGGAGCGGCACATCCCTAGGTAACCCAGGTGGGCCTAGTATGTGGAAGCTATGGCAAGACTCGATGTGCGACCCGCAAACCCATGCGCTGACAGATGCTAGTCAGAAAGTTACTGAGCGTGTCCGTTACGCCGAGCGCGAGAACCCAAACATTGAGCATTTTTTGTCACAGTGTGATGCGTATATAGCTTTCACTGACGACCCAGAGGTTGAAGAGTTCGTCGCACGCGTTAAAGAGCAGATCCTGCATGCTTGCTCAACGTTCATCAACCTGCCCACGTCGGACATATCTGCCTATCGTGAGCTCCTTCAGAAGCTGGCCAGAAGGCGAGTACGTGATCCGCGACTGAAAGTGTTTACGACAAACTATGACATGTGCTTTGAAACGGCAGTGTCGGAACTGGGCATGGTCATTATTGACGGATTTTCATACACCCGCAGACGCCGATTTGATGGCAAACATTTCACATACGACATCGTACGCCGAGAGGCAGACAGCCACGAGTTTGCCGAAGGCATTTTCCAATTGCTGAAGCTACATGGATCAGTCAGCTGGAGCAGAGAGGGTCATGAAGTCTATGAAGACAGCCGACCGACGCCGGAAAATGCCTGCCTGATATATCCCGCAAAAGGAAAATACCAGCAAGCGTTTCTTCAACCCCATCTGGAGCTGCTTTCAAGATTTCTGGAGTTTTTGCGTCAACCCAACAGCTGCCTGGTTGTGTCCGGTTTCGGGTTTAATGATGACCATCTTTCAGAGCCGATCTATTCTGCCTTGCAATCCAACCCCAGCCTGAAGCTGATTCTTTGCGACTTTCAGTGCATCAACCATGTCCACAACCGGGGTTTCAACGGGTCTAGTTCCTACTGGGGAAAATTCCGCGATCTCGCTCAGCGCGGTTTCGACGTCCATTTTGTCAGCGGCTCATTTGGCGATTTGGCGGCTCATATCCCACACCTGCGCACCGCTTCGCCAGCTGAGAATTTGGCGAACGCAGTCAAACGGATCGGTAGGTAATCATGTCCCCAGAAGGAATACTCCTCAGCACGCTGAAAATCGGAGTGGTCACCAGCGTGGCTGCGCAATTGATCAAAATCAACTTGGCACATGCTGGAGAGAACAGCGGTCGATATCTAGGTCAAAATCGCTACGGCAAGGGTGAGGTGGGGGAACTGGTGCTGATCGAGGGTCAGCAGGCGGTGCTCTTGGGACGCATCACCGAGGTGAACCTACCTGATCGCGAGCGTACCGAGATTTCCCAAGACTTTGCAGGCACGCATGCTATTGACGCGATCGGCCTTATCCGCCTGCTGGGGTCAGTTCACCCTCACACCTTAAAAGTCACCGCAGGCGTTAGCTCCTATCCACGATTAGGAGACCGGGTTTACTCAGCACCGGGCTCGTTTATCTCCAAAATTCCAACATTGATTTCGAGCGGAATAAATGGAGAGTCCCCCCGCGTAACGCTTAATCTCGGACACGTCTCTGGGGACGGCGGCTTCGCGATTGCTGTAACGCCAGAAAAACTCTTTGGTCGGCATTGCGCGATCTTGGGCTCAACAGGCGGTGGCAAAAGCTGGACGACTGCAAAGCTTATTGAAGAGTGTCGTCGATATGCCTGCAAAATCGTGCTTGTGGACGCTACCGGGGAATATCGGTCGCTTGAGGGAGAGGACTCAACACATCAGCATCTTGGAAACCCTTTACATCGAACGTCTGGCTCAATTGAGGTAGGTATTCCACCAAAATGCTTCAATGAGACTGATTTCATCGCACTCTTCCAGCCATCAGGTAAAACCCAGGGCCCGAAACTCAGAGAAGCCATAAGGAGCCTGAGGCTTGCGGCCTTAGCCCCAGATATCTTCACAGAAGGGTACGTCCCGAAAGTAGGTCAACTCAAAGCTGATTTCCGTCGAGCGATGAATAAGGATGACAACGCTAACCGGGTAGGTGATCCGAACCTCCCCTTCGATATGGGTATGTTGGTTCGGCAAATTGTCGAGGAATGCTGCATGCCGACGGGATATAACAACGACATGACTAGGTGGGGTGCTGCGAGCAACGAGCTGTCGTACTGCTCCTCTCTCATGACACGAATCATGAGCGTAATGGACTCTCCTTCGTTGAGCAGCGTATTTCGCCCAGCTCAAGGCCTACCGAGTTTAGTTGAACATCTCGATGAGTTTATTGCGGGTGAAAAGCGGTTATTCCGAATATGCCTCAGTTCAGTCGGCTATGAGTTCAACGCGAGAGAAGTAATCGCCAACGCCATAGGCAGACTGTTATTGCTCCGAGCACGTAATGAGTCTTTCAGGCAGCGCCCGTTGATCGTCATCTTGGACGAGGCTCACAATTTTCTAGGAAAAACCTTAGGGGCTGAAGATGACGTTCAGAACCTGGACGCGTTCGAACTCATCGCGAAAGAAGGACGAAAGTACGGTCTCAACATTTGCTTAGTGACCCAGCGACCGCGAGACATCACAGAAGGAGTGCTGAGTCAGATGGGGACACTGCTGGTGCATCGGCTGACCAATGACCGTGACCGAGATGTGGTCGAACGTGCCTGTGGAGAGCTGGATCGTTCAGCTGCCGCTTTCTTGCCCAATCTGAAGCAAGGTGAGGTGGCATTGGTAGGTGTAGATTTCCCAATCCCTGTGACCATTCAGATCGGACGTCCCACCCAACCTCCGAAGTCGGACGGGCCGAGCTTCCAAGAGCTATGGTGAAATCGTGATCCCTGTCGCATCGCGTCTGAGGGTTTATCAGGTGCTCAAGGATTTAGACATGACCCGGCGTCGCCTCATCCAAGTTTTGGCCATGGCATCGCCAATGAACATGCGAGGTCATCCGTGGCAGAAAACCCTACTGGTAGCGCAATTCATGCCCTCAAAAAACCTTAAAAAAGGTTACATAGAGTAAATGGTTGATTTATGGAAGAAAAATCAGTTTTAACAGTTAGCGAGGCTCCGGAAAGAATGAGCGATCTCCCCACCAACCCGGCGGACAACCAAGACGCTGTCCCGGATGCAGCAGCCCAGCCCACGGTAACCGAAGCGTCTGCCCCGGCCTCCAATCCCGCGCAACAGCGTCAACGCGCCATCCACCTGGCTCAGGCCATTCGGCATGAATTGCAAAAGGCCGTGATCGGGCAGGATGCCGTGATCGACGATGTGCTCACGGCGCTGATCGGCGGCGGCCATGTGCTGCTGGAAGGTGTGCCGGGGCTGGGCAAGACCTTGCTGGTCAGGGCGTTCGCCCGGTGCTTTGGCGGAGAGTTCGCGCGCATCCAGTTCACGCCGGACCTGATGCCCAGCGATGTCACGGGGCACGCGGTGTATGACCTGCACACCGAGCAATTCAAACTGCGCAAGGGGCCGCTGTTCACTCACATGCTGCTGGCTGACGAGATCAACCGCGCGCCAGCCAAAACCCAGGCCGCACTGCTGGAGGCGATGCAGGAACGACAGGTCACCCTGGAAGGACGGGCCCTGCCGGTGCCGCAACCGTTCATGGTGTTGGCGACTCAGAACCCCATCGAACAGGAAGGCACCTACCCGCTGCCGGAAGCCGAACTGGACCGGTTCATGCTCAAGGTGCGGATGGATTACCCGGACGCTGCGCAGGAACTGGAGATGGTGCGTCAGGTGAGCAAATCTACCCGCTCCGACATGCTGGACGTGCAGCCGCTGCGCACGCTGCTGCAAGCCAAGGATGTGCTGGCATTGCAACGCATCGCCGGTGACCTGCCGGTGGATGAGCATGTGCTGGATTACGCCGTGCGCCTGGCACGGGCCACTCGCACATGGCCCGGTTTGACGCTGGGCGCCGGGCCCCGCGCGTCGATCGCGTTGGTGCGAGGCGCCCGCGCACGCGCGCTGTTGCGGGGCGGCGACTTCGTGATACCCGACGACATCAAAGGCTGTGCGCTCGCCGTCTTGAGACATCGGGTCCGGTTGTCACCCGAGCTCGACATCGAGGGGCTTTCAGTGGATCAGGTGCTCAGACAACTGCTTGATCAGGTCCCGGCGCCCCGTCAATGAAACAACTGCTCAAGCCGTCCTCGCGCTTGCTGCGTAGCCTGGCCCTGTTGCTGGGTGTCGCCGTGCTGCTCGGGATTCTGGGATCACTGGATCTAGGCCCCACGGCAAAACTGGCGAGCGTGTTCTGGGCTGTGCTGTGCATGCTGGCCGTGGTCAGCGCGCTGGATGCCCTGTGGATCGTGCGGCTGCCTTCGCCGCGCCTGCAACGTCAGCTGTCCGGCAGCCTGGCGCTAGGGCGCTGGAGCGAGGTGCGGATCGATATCGAACACGATTACCCCCGCACCCTGCCTGTGGATGTGTTCGACCACGGCCCTGCCGGGCAAGACAACCGCTTCGAGGTGGAAAACCTGCCGCAGCGCATCGTGCTGCGCCCTAACCGCGACGCTCAACTGGGCTACCGGTTGCGGCCTACCAGCCGTGGCCAGTTCACCTTCGAACGGATCGAAATCAGCCTTCCCAGCCCCCTCAGGCTATGGTCCTCCCGGCGCTACGTGGCAGTCGCCGGTTCAGCCCGGGTCTACCCTGATTTCGCGCGCCTGCACGGCGGTCAATTGCTGGCGGTGGACAACTGGCTGAGCCAGCTCGGGGTCCGCCAGCGTCAGCGCCGGGGCATGGGGCTGGAATTCAACCAGCTGCGGGAGTTTCGCGAAGGGGACAGCCTGCGTCAGATCGACTGGAAAGCCACCGCGCGTCAGCGCACGCCGATTGCCCGGGAGTATCAGGACGAACGCGACCAGCAGATTATCTTCATGCTCGACTGTGGTCGGCGGATGCGCAGCCAGGATGGCGTCCTGACCCACTTCGACCACGCCCTCAATGCCTGTCTGCTGCTCAGTCATGTGGCGTTGCGTCAGGGAGACGCTGTCGGGTTGTCGACTTTTGCCGCCGAGCACAATCGCTACCTGCCACCGGTCAAAGGCGCGGCGCAACTGAGCCTGTTGCTCAACACGGTGTACGACCTGGACAGCACCCAACGCCCGGCGGATTACAGCGCGGCGGTCCGTACGCTGCTGGTGCGTCAGAAACGCCGGGCGCTGGTGGTGTTGATGACCAATCTGCGGGACGAGGACGACGACGCGCTGCTGACCGCCGTCAAGCAACTGAGCCGGCACCACCGCGTCCTGGTCGCCAGCCTGCGTGAGGAAGTGCTCGACGGACTGCGCGATACGCCGGTCCAGACCTGGCAGGAGGCGCTGGACTACTGCGGCGCCGTGGATTTTCTCAACGCACGCGGGACGCTGCATGAGCGTTTGATCGCCCACGGCGTCCCGGTACTGGATGTTCGGCCTGGCAATCTGGGGCCGGAGCTGGTCAGTCGTTATTTGAGCTGGAAGAAAGCGGGCGCCTTATAAAAGGCGCCGCAGTCAGGCTGAAGCTTCGAGCGGGTAAAAGCTGAAATAGCGCTGCAAGGCCTCAATCAACTGATGGTATTCAATCGGCGCGGCCTGCAATCGGAAGCCGGAATCCCAGACGCCGGGGGTTTCGTCTTCCTGACACCACAGGCAGCTGGCATTGATATCGATCATATTAGGCTGGTTTTTCGCGTCAGGGACTTTGAGCCGCAGCTGGTAATCAGCCCCTACAAGCACCGGCAGGTCGCTGATCAGCATCAGGCCCTGTTCGGATACGTTACCAAGACACCCCATTGGTTTATCGGTGTACCGATTGAAAACCTGCAGGTAATACGGCAACTGATGACGCTCGATACGTCTTTCATTCGGCATTGGACATTAGCCCTGGAATGACCATTGAGCATGGTCGCGCTAGTGCATTGAGATTCATCGTAAACCGCAGACTTGACGACGTCACGATAGAATCCACCTGTTCGATACAACAGGAATGTCATCTGACACATCAGCACAGCTCGAAGTCACAGATACCGGCACGCACTTTCGCGCGTGACCAGGGTGCCCTTCGCCGCTCCGTGGACCAGTGTTCTACATCCTTGCTTATCCGCAGCCTAGCTGAAGAACGTTAGCAAGACATCCAAAAGGGTACCGTCTATCCGTTCAAGTGTAATCAGTTTGAAGCAGGTCGGCTGACGGCCACCGGTCCACCACGGACATGCCCCAGCTGCTGCAAGGTGTCCATGCGCGCCTGGGCCCTGAACGCATACTCACTGTTCGGGTAGTTGGTAATGATGAACTGATAGGTCTGGACCGCGTCGGGGTACAGTTTTTGCCGCTCGAGACACTGACCGCGCAGCATCGAGACTTCTGGCTGGACGTAACGGCGCGAACGGCTTTCCCGGTCGACCTTCGACAGGTTGTACATCACCGCATCGCAGTCGCCCTGGGCGTAGGCGCGGTTGGCATTATTGAGATGGCTGTTCATTGACCAACGTGTGCAACCGCTGAGTGCGGCCAGCACGATTATAATCATCACGATTCGCATGAGACTCTCCTTTGCTCTGGAGTGTATCGGCCCGTCGCGGCAATTCTTCAAGGGTCGATGTGTGCCGGTCATCTGCCGCTTGCCCAGTGATCCGGCCGCAAGGTAGTGCAAAGGAACAATGACTACAGCGCTGGAGAGTAGTAGCCTCTGGCAGCGCTTCAATTAAGGAGTTTGTGCATGTCCGTTCGTCGCACCAAAATCGTAGCCACACTGGGCCCTGCCAGTAATTCGCCAGAAATTATCGAAAAGCTGATTCTCGCGGGGCTGGACGTAGCCCGTTTGAACTTCTCCCACGGCACCCCCGACGAGCACAAAGCCCGGGCAAAGCTGATTCGTGACATCGCCGCCAAGAATGGCCGCTTCGTTGCGTTGCTGGGTGACCTGCAAGGTCCGAAGATTCGCATCGCGAAATTCGTCAACAAGAAGATAGAGCTGAAGGTCGGTGACACATTCACCTTTTCCACCAGCCATCCCTTGACCGACGGCACCCAGGAAATCGTCGGCATCGACTATCCCGATCTGGTCAAGGATTGCGGCGTAGGCGACGAGCTGCTGCTGGACGACGGACGCGTGGTCATGCGCGTCGACACGCAAACCGCTGATTCGCTGCACTGCACCGTGCTCATCGGCGGCCCGCTGTCTGACCACAAAGGCATCAACCGTCGTGGCGGTGGCCTGACAGCCCCGGCGCTGACCGAAAAAGACAAGCAAGACATCAAGCTCGCCGCAGAAATGGACCTGGATTACCTGGCCGTTTCCTTCCCGCGCGACGCCGCCGACATGGAATACGCCCGCAAGCTGCGCGACGAATCCGGCGGCACTGCCTGGCTGGTGGCGAAGATCGAACGCGCTGAAGCCGTTGCCAACGACGAAACCCTCAATGCGCTGATTCAGGCAAGCGACGCGGTGATGGTTGCCCGTGGCGACCTGGGCGTTGAAATCGGCGACGCTGAACTGGTGGGCGTCCAGAAGAAAATCATCCTGCACGCACGTCGCCACAACAAAGCGGTGATCGTGGCCACGCAGATGATGGAATCGATGATCTCCAGCCCGATGCCGACCCGCGCCGAAGTCTCCGACGTGGCCAACGCCGTGCTGGACTACACCGACGCCGTCATGCTCTCGGCCGAAAGTGCGGCCGGTTCGTATCCCGTTGAAGCGGTCGAAGCCATGGCGCGGATTTGCGTCGGCGCCGAGCGTCATCCAACCGGCAAGACCTCCAGCCACCGCGTCGGTCACTCGTTCACGCGCTGTGACGAAAGCATCGCGCTGGCGGCCATGTACACGGCCAACCACTTCCCCGGCGTCAAAGCGATCATCGCACTGACCGAAAGCGGTTACACCCCGCTGATCATGTCGCGCATCCGCTCCTCCGTGCCAATCTATGCGTTTTCTCCGCATCGCGGCACCCAGGCGCGCGCGGCCATGTTCCGTGGCGTGTACACCGTGCCATTCGACCCGGCTGCCCTGCCGCCAGGTCAAGTCAGTCAGGCAGCGGTGGACGAACTGCTCAAGCGCGGTCTGGTGCAGCAAGGCGATTGGGTCATCCTCACCAAGGGCGACAGCTACCACACCATCGGTGGCACCAACGGCATGAAGATCCTGCACGTCGGCGACCCGATGGTCTAAGGCGACAGCAGCGACACTAAAAAGCCCCGGCTCGCGAGAGTTCGGGGCTTTTTGTTTGTGGAGCTATCAGCTTTTGTAGGAGCTGCCGAGCCCGCGCGAGGCTGCGATGCGGTGTACCTGAACCACCGCATCGCAGCCTCCCATAGGCTCGGCAGCTCCTACAGGGAAATTACTCGCGCTCGAGAAAGCTATCCGCCAGCACCTGCCCTCTCGGCAAGCCAGCGATGTACAGCCGCTTGCGGTAACGCTCCACACTGGCGGGCGAGCCGCAGACCAACGCGACGGTCTGGCGAGAGGTGATTCGCAGGGCCGCCAGCGCCGCATCAAAACCGGCCGCCTCGATCAGCTCGACCTGCACGTGCGGATGCTCACGCGCAAGCTCGCCCAGCGCAGCAGCCAGGTAGTGTTCGCTGCCGTCCACTGCCACGTGGATCAAACGGATCGAGCCATGATGTTCCTGACGCAGCGCCTCGCGCAACAGCCCCCACAGCGGACCGAGCCCGGTGCCGGCGGCCAGTAACAGCAGCGGGCGCGCTTGCCAATCGGCATCGTAGTGCAACGCGCCGCCGCGCAATTCCCCCAGCCTGACCGGATCACCGACCTTGAACTGGCGGGCAGCATCGGCAAAGGCGCCTGAGCGACGGCAATCGAGATGAAACTCCAGGTGCGCGTCTTCGCCAGGCAGGCTCGCCAGCGAATATGGGCGCGCCACGCCGGACGCTGTCCACAGCACCAGATGCTGACCGGCCCGGTATCTGAGAGGACGTTCCGGCTCAAGACGCAGGCACAGGACATGGGGACTGAGCCACTCGACAGCGGCCACTGTGGCGGGCAGGCCGTGACGCAGCGGATCGAAGATCTCCACGCTCAAATCTTCGGTCACCCGGCACTGGCAGGCCAGGCGCCAACCCTGCTGACGTTTGTCGGCGTGCAGCGCCTCAGGCAAGGCATCCAGAGGCTCGCCGGATACGCATCGCACCAGACAGGCATGGCAACTGCCGGCGCGGCAGCTATAAGGCACCGACAGGCCTGCGCTGTTCAGGGCATCGAGCAGGTTGCTGGACGCCGGGACTGACCACTGCCGATCACCCACACGCAATTCAGGCATCGGCACGTTCCCATGCGCCGCTGCATTGATTGCGGCCGTTGTGCTTGGCGCAATAGAGCGCCTGATCGGCCCGCTGCAGGGCCCTGTCCATGTCATCGCCGGTTTCCAGCAGGGTCATGCCCACCGACAGACTCAGGCTCAGCGGTGTCAGGCCGTCCACTTCCACGTGTTCGAACGCCTGACGGATCCGTTCGCAGCAATCGAACAATTGGGCACGGGTGCAGCGTGGAATGAGCAACACAAATTCTTCACCGCCGTAGCGCGCCAGGATGTCGTCTTCACGCAGGCATTTGATGGCGCTGCCGGCAAAGGCCTGCAGCACCCGGTCGCCCACGGCATGACCGTGAATGTCGTTGACGCGCTTGAAGTGATCAAGGTCGATCAACGCCAGCCCCTGGGTGTAATTGCCGTCCATGGTTTCCAGTTCGCGCATGGCGATGCGCAGGAAATGACGGCGGTTGTAGAGATTAGTCAGTTCATCGGTGGCCGCCAGCTCTTCGAGCTGAAACATCATGCCGCGCAGCGTGTCCTGATGGGCCTGCAAGGTCACCCGCCGCTGGTGCATGCGCAATCGCGAGCGCTGCACCAGCACCGCGTACAGACACAGCCACGACAACGCAAAGAACAGAACGCAGGTTTGCAGCGCCGCCAGGCCGGGGTCGTACAGCCGATGATTCATGCCCTCCCAGATATTCAGGGCACAAAAGCCCAGGAACGCCAGCAACGCTGCGCGGGCAAAGGTTTTCGGCGGGAGATGGAACACGCCGAACAGCATGATCAGCACATAGACCAGCAGGAACGTCCCCCGGGCACCGTCGAGCTGACTGATCAGGTAGGTTTGCCAGCAGAGCCCCAGCAGCACCTGAAACTCCGTCAGGCTGGGGTCCTTGAAACGGCGGTTGAATCCGGAGATGAAAACGCAGGCAAACGCCACCAGCATGAACAGCAGCAGCGAGGTGGCGGCCCACGCGACCCCCATCGTCGTCTGATAGCACCCGGTCAATATCGCCACCCAGGCAAGCGCCAGGAACAGCAGATAGGTGCCGGCGGCGAGGGCAAATCGACTGAGCAGCAGTTGTTGTATGGTTTTGTCCGTCACTTGATGACTCATCATGCGTAAAAGGATCCATCCCATATTGGCAAGATGCCCCGCAACATCGCCGGGAAGCGCGATGAGGCCATTTCCATGGTAAGGATCGGCGATGCGGGCAGCCTGCCACTGTAGTGCCAACGCCGGGAATTCACTAATCAATTTCCAGTGTCGGGCACAACCTTGCAGACCGCTCACGACGGCATAGCGCACAAACTATGTGTGCGATCTTCGACCAACGATTAACCGCAGGCCGATGTGCCGGACCCGACCACGGGTTATACTGCCGCGCCTTTTTTATGCCTTCACCGCCAGGCCGCGACACCCGGCATGCCTGACCAACGCTGGTTGAAGATGCTTTCGTCAGACCTTAGCGGTACTGTCGAAAACAGCAAATAGAATGTTCCCGCCGAATCAGAGGAGCGCGCCCCCCATGACCGTGATCAAGCAAGATGACCTGATCCAGAGCGTCGCAGACGCCCTGCAGTTCATTTCCTACTACCATCCCGTTGACTTCATTCAGGCCATGCACGAGGCCTATCTGCGCGAGGAATCCCCAGCTGCCCGGGACTCCATGGCCCAGATCCTGATCAATTCGCGCATGTGTGCGACCGGTCATCGTCCGATCTGCCAGGACACCGGGATCGTCACCGTTTTTGTGCGTGTTGGCATGGACGTACGCTGGGATGGCGCCACCATGGGCCTGGACGACATGATCAACGAGGGCGTGCGTCGCGCCTACAATCTGCCGGAAAACGTTCTGCGTGCCTCGATCCTCGCCGATCCGGCAGGCGCTCGGAAAAATACCAGGGACAACACCCCGGCGGTCATCCACTACTCCATCGTCCCGGGCAATACCGTGGAAGTGGACGTGGCGGCCAAAGGCGGCGGCTCGGAAAACAAATCGAAGATGGCGATGCTCAACCCGTCCGATTCGATTGTCGACTGGGTGCTGAAGACCGTGCCCACCATGGGCGCTGGCTGGTGCCCGCCGGGCATGCTCGGCATCGGCATTGGTGGCACGGCTGAAAAAGCCGCGGTCATGGCCAAGCAAGTGCTGATGGAATCCATCGACATCCATGAGCTGATCAAGCGCGGCCCGACCAGCCGCATCGAAGAAATGCGCATCGAGCTGTTCGAGAAGGTCAACCAATTGGGCATCGGCGCGCAGGGCCTGGGCGGCCTGACCACCGTGCTCGACGTCAAGATCATGGATTACCCGACCCACGCCGCGTCCCTGCCGGTGTGCATGATCCCCAACTGCGCCGCGACTCGTCACGCGCACTTTGTGCTCGACGGCACCGGTCCGGCTTCGCTGGAAGCGCCGCCGCTGGATGCCTACCCGGAAATCGTCTGGGAAGCCGGCCCGTCCGCTCGCCGCGTCAACCTCGACACCCTGACCCCGGAAGACGTGCAAAGCTGGAAACCGGGCGAAACCGTGTTGCTCAACGGCAAGATGCTCACCGGCCGCGACGCGGCGCACAAGCGCATGGTCGAGATGCTCAACCGTGGCGAGACCCTGCCGGTTGATCTGAAAGGTCGCTTCATCTACTACGTCGGTCCGGTCGATCCGGTCGGCGACGAAGTGGTGGGCCCGGCCGGTCCCACGACGGCCACGCGGATGGACAAATTCACCCGCCAGATCCTTGAGCAAACCGGCCTGCTGGGCATGATCGGCAAATCCGAGCGCGGCCCGACCGCCATCGAAGCGATCAAGGACCACAAAGCCGTGTACCTGATGGCCGTGGGCGGCGCTGCCTACCTCGTTGCCCAGGCGATCAAGAAGTCGCAAGTGCTGGCCTTCCCTGAAATGGGGATGGAAGCGATCTACGAGTTCGAGGTCAGGGACATGCCGGTCACCGTCGCGGTGGACAGCAAAGGCGAGTCGGTCCACATCACCGGTCCTGCCATCTGGCAGAAGAAGATCAGTGAAAGTCTGGCGGTGGAAGTGCAGTAAATCGCGTTATCCGGGCGGGAAATCCATAGTGTTGTTCTGAGGATTTCTCGCCCTACACCGCATGACGCGGGTCATATCCAATGTTGCGCTGGCTGGTTAGTGACGCGTCTTAACGCCATTTCGTAATGACCAGCGCGCGTTAACTTGGTACTCACAATGGAAAAGTTTGTGTTAGGAGCAACCAAACCTTCCACTTCCGTGAGGGCCGTTATTTTTCGTGCTCCCCCTCCTACACTGAAAAGAACAGGATCAGTGCTTGCTCTGAAGTCATCATCATGGAAGTTGGTCATGAATCTCCTCGCAGTTGATTCGTGAGGAGAAAAAGAGGTGAATCCACTGGTGCGTACCACGTCGCCTACCTTGAAGTCATAAGCGCTTTTGACTCGCGCACCGCGGTATAACATCCCTTGCATGGAATCGCCCAGCGATGCAGTAAACAATCGGAGCATTTCCTCAGGATGCTTTTCGTATTTCTTGAGCATATTCATCGCGGGATCAAATTTTCCAGTACGCCTTTGATGAGAAAGTTTTAGCGTGTACTCACCATTGTTACTGCTCAACTCTCCAAGTGCGTCTTTGACAGCAGTTTTAAGCGGCATAGAAGGAGCGGCGTCATCGGCAAAAACGCTACGTGCTACTCCGTTGATATAACGAGCCCCGGCATTGGTTGCCCAGAAAAGATGAAAACCTTCTTTCTCGGAAGGCGTCATTCCGGCTCGGTCTTCAGCGAGTGACTTCTGTAGCGGGAAAAAGTGTTCCTGCGCATATCCCCACACTGCAGCGCCATATTTTGTCGCACTCAGGGGTTTCCCGGTCGACTCACTCTTGATGGCGCGAATTTGATCTCGCATCCAGCTCTGAGTGGAGAGGGCTACCTCATGTCGCCAAAACGGACTCACAGAGTCTTCGGTTGAATAAAGCTTCAGAGCCGTTTTCTTCGCCAAGTGTTTCAGTGTGTCATTGAGCTCTACTGGCGCCAGCCCCAATGTATCTGCTCTGCTGATCGGCTGATTACCCACCATCGCATAACCGTTCAGACCGTAGGCAACGCCCGCCGGGTCCGGATTAATCCATCTGCACAACCAGGGCGCGTAATAGCGAAGGCCGTAGTAATACAGCCCGCAAGCATCACGCTCCTTGCCTGAGTAGCGAATGGTCTTGTACTTCGCCTCGAGCGCATTGCGCCCGGCCCACCATGAGGTGCCGCCAAACGGGTAATAACTTTCCTGACTGATCAAGTTTGCCTGAGAGTCGAGTTCCTGTGTTCCGGAGCCCAATAGGTCGCACAAGGTATAGCGCACTTGATCATTAGCGATGTCACCGGGACGACCGGCCACCCAATGCAGAACCCGGACAGTGCTACTGCCGGCCTCAAGGCTAAGGATATGCAATGTTTCGCCTGTTGCCGTATCGGTTCGAACTTCCAGACCCGGCAAGTAGCGTACTTCTGCACGATGGGTCACCGCAGCCGCCTGGGTAACACGCACTTTGCGCTGACGCATCCCGCTGGCGTCGTACCTGTACAACTCGTAGTCCTCTTCGCCGGCTTCACGTTGAATAAGGGTCACGCGGCGCAATTGATTACGCGCATTCCAATGAAGCTGCTGACCGCGGTGCAGTTGCAGCAAGTTGCCATTGGCGTCGAATCCCTCATCGACAGATCGTGTATCGAGCGCTTTCTTGCTCACCGGCAGGCTTCGATTGCTCAAGGGAGCGACTTCCATGGCGCGGGTATAATTTTGCGCCCCGACGTGCACCATTTTCAGAAGATTGCCTGCACTGTCGTATTGGTAGGTCTGGCTGTAAGTGGCCAGGGCTTTGGGGTCGATGGGTGATTCAAATTCCGGCAGGTCAGGCGAATCCGTGGTTGTTATAGACTCTCGACCGGTAGCCGCGATGAGCTGATAAAGGCTGTCGTAAACGTAAGTACTGGTTGGCTCGATGCGCTGATTACCATAGTAACGAACAGCCTGCGCCGCGTCGGTGAATCGTAAAACGTGCCCCATAGGATCGTGCTGATAATTCAAATCCTGAATGACCCCGCCTTGGGCATCAACGGCCATTCGCTGGCCAAGCCAACCTGTCTCGTCCAGATATTGGTTGGTGATCACCACACCATTGCCCAAGCGTTCGCTCTCGACTTGCCCAAACGCGTTGAACCTGATTTCGCTGATCAGCACTTGCCGGGGCTGGTCAACGAGTTGCAGAGAGGCAGACTTCAAGGCTCCATCGACGCCACGCGTCTGAACCCGAGCATTGCCCTGAGCATCATCCTGCCTGCACGGCGCGCCCATAGCGTCGAATACCGCCGTCGAGATGGCCCCGGGCGCTGACTCCAGCAAAGAATCCCTCAACGCTTCATCTTCCGGCCAATTCACTGGATCGGTGGATTGCAGGAAGCGCTGCTCAACCATTCGCACCCCCCCGGCGATACTGAATTCGTGATACCAACGCGTACCCGCCGGGTCATCGTGACGCAGGACTTGTCCCGACCTGTTGTGCAACGCAGCGTCTTCATCGCAGGTTGCATAGCTAAAACGCTCAGTGACGTGAGCCAGCTCGCCGGCCATTTGCTCGCGTACAGAGTCCAGTCGCAGCAAAGTGTCGTACTCAAATGCCGTATGGGTATCACGTCCATCCCATTGCTCCAGGGTCTGCCCGGCCTCTGCGTGTAACGCCGCTTGCCAGCCCGCATCAACACTTTCCGATAACAGTGGCACGCCCGATAAGCTAAGCACCTGGCTGAGATTAAAAGGGGTCGCGACGTCAGTTTGCGCGGCAGCAAACAAACGTGGATCCCGGCACTGGATTGGCCGGGCGGCAACATCGAACACCTGCTGAGTAATGCAAGCCTCAGGGGTCGCGTCTTCTTCGGAACGCAGATAGGCCGTTGTACGGACCCCCAACATTCTTGGATCGTGCGCTAGAACAATCGGTGTATTGGCGTGCATGAATTATCCAACATATGACCAACTCGATGGAGTAAAGCCCTTTCGGCAAGCGTAGACGACACTTTATTACGCGACAGGATAAATGCTTTTTTTAATCCAGTTTTAGCTCAGTGCAGCCTCAAAACGCCAGGCTGGCGTTTGGTCATTAGTTCTGTCCGCAATAATAGTTATTTCGAATCGGTATGAAGCCCTGATAACAATCCAACGTATTGTCCCGCCTGAAAAAAATGCAAACTTGCGTCATTCTTGACGCTCCGGACATTGGACAATATCCCGCGTTAGTGAAAAGCTGAAAGCTGGTCTAACGGAGATATATTGTCATGGACGACCTACTCTTTTCGTTAATAGCTCTGGCGAAAACGCCAGCACTCGATCAACAACGCACACGCGACAACATTGACTGTGTGTCGGCGATGCAAACACTGGGTTACCGCTCCACTTTCAACATCTTGCGCGGGTCGAAAAAAAGCTTCGTACGCAACTCTGACCGATACCAATGCTGAACTCGCCTACGACAACGCCAGATGTTATGCCAAGCAGATCGTTCGGCTGTATCGCAACCAACTGATCTTAACCGGTCGTAAACCCGCCCTCACCGCTCGTACGGGCGTGCGTTCACTGGTTGACAACGGCCCGAGCTTTGCGAATCGCTGCCGGTGGGCGTCGGGCCTTATCAGGACATCCGCGCGGTCCTGACGCAAACCTACAACGCGGTTCAGATCGGCGCCACGCTTACCTTCGATCTGACCGAGCACAGTCATCAGGGAGATCACTGTCATGGAAAACCAGGCACAACAACCCGGCATTTCAGCGCCATCCTTGCCCAAGGGCGGCGGCGCGATTCAGAGCATCGGCAAGGGCTGGGGAGCGGTGGGCGTGAGTGGTTCGGCGTCATTCGGTATCGCATTGCCCATCACAGCTGGCCGGGGTTATGCGCCTGCATTAGCCTTGGGTTACCAGAGCACCGCGGGCAATGGTCTGTTTGGCATGGGCTGGGGACTTAACGTTGGCTGCGTGGCCCGGCGCGCCAGCAAAGGCGTCCCGACTTACACCGATGACGATGTAATCCTTGGCCCGAGCGGCGAAGTCTGGCTGCCTGAGCGTAGCGACGATGGCACGCTGGTGTTCGAGACAGTCAGCAAGTATCTCGAACTGGAGCTGGACGAGACGTATCAGGTCATCCGCTATTTCGCCCGGGTCGAAGGCGCGTTCGATCGTATCGAACACTGGCGCATTGATCTTGGCGACCCAGGTTTCTGGCTGATTCACGGCGCCGATGGCAGCCTGGATTTTTACGGCAAGAACCCCGGATCGCGCAGTACCGACCCGGCTAATCCCGACCACGTTGCCGAGTGGTTGCTGGAAGAAACGATGAATGCGCTGGGCGAGCACATTCTTTACGAGTACAAGCCCGAAGACCATGTAGGTCTGCCCGCAGATTCACCGCGCAACTACCGCGCCCGGCGCTACCTGCGGCGCGTGCTTTATGCCAATGAAAGGCAATGCCCGGATTTGTATCTGTGGCATCCGGAGCAACTGGCCGACCTGAAATGGCACTGCCATTTGCTGTTTGACTACGGCGAGCGCAACACTGACGAGACAGGAATCCCGACATATGCCGATGAGCATGCCTGGCCAGCACGCTCCGACCCACACTCAAGCTTTGCGTACGGTTTCGAGCTGGGCAACCTGCGTCTGTGCCAGCAGGCATTGATGTTTCACCACTTCCCCAACGAGGGGCTCGGCGAGGAACCACGGCTGATCACCCGCCTGCTGCTGAAATATCAGACGCTGGGGCTTGGCTACACCGTGCTGCAAGAGGCTCACTTGCAGGCGTTCGCCGCCGATCCTCTGAATCCTGCCATGAGCGTGATGCAGCCTCGCCCGCCTGTCGCATTCGAATCGGGCGAATTCGCCGTGAACACGGGCGGTTTCCATGAGTTCGATGAAATGCCAGGCCTCAATGACGGGCAGCGCTATCAGCTAGTGGATTTGTATGGCGACGGCCTTCCGGGCGTGCTGTATCAGCAGGACAAGGGCTGGTATTACCGCGAGCCGCTGCGAGACGAAATAGCGGGCAAACCTGACGCTATCAAATACGGGCCGTGGCATTTGTTGCCGAGCATTCCGAATGCCGACTCCAGAACCCCGGTCCTCCAGTCGCTGTCGGATCTCACCGGGGATGGCAAGCTGGACTGGATCGTCGCGCAGCCCGGCATGGCCGGGTTCTTCACCCTGAACCATGATCGCAGCTGGTCCGAATTCGCCACATTCGGTGCCTTCCCGCCGGAGTTCTTCAACCCACAAGGCCAACTGGCCGACCTGATCGGCGGCGGCCTGAGCGATCTGGCATTGATCGGGCCACGCAGCGTACGCCTGTACGCCAACAAGCGGGCTGGCGGTTTCGCCCCCGGAATCGATGTCCCGCACGATGACGACAGCCTCCCACTGCTGAGCAACAGTCCTAACGAGCTGGTGGCGTTCTCCGACATTCTGGGCACCGGGCAACAGCATCTGGTTCGTATCAGGCACGACAGCATCTGGTTCTGGCCCAATCTGGGCGCCGGGCGTTTCGGCAGCGGCAAGCTATTCGCCGCTCTGCCTTTCAGCTACGAAGGGTTTGATTCGGGGAGAATCAGACTGGCCGACATGGACGGCTCCGGCGCCGCCGACCTGTTGTATCTGGAGCCCGATCATTTCAGCATTTTCATGAACCGCGGGGGCAACGGGCTGAATGAAGCCTACGTGCAAAACTGGCCGGACGGCGTGCGCTACGACCGGTTTTGTCAGGTCAGCATGACGGATCTTCAGGGTCTGGGCTGCTCTAGCCTGGTACTGACAACGCCGCACATGACGCCGCGCCACTGGCGCTTCGACTATTCGGAACGCAACGCGCCGTTGAAGCCTTATCTCAAGCCCTATTTGCTGCAAAGCAGCACTAACAACATGGGTGCCGTGGGCGAGGTGTTTTATCGCAGTTCGGCGCAGGAGTGGCTGGACGAAAAGAACGAGCTGCTCGCCCGCGGCAAAGTACCGGTGCCCGAGCTGCCATTTCCCGTCCAAGTGGTGGTCAAGCAAACCCAGCTGGACGAAATCACCGAAAATCTTCTAACCCAGCGCTATCAGTACCGGCAAGGTTTTTACGACGGTCACGAGCGGGAATTTCGCGGCTTTGGCCTGCTGATCCAGACGGACACCGAAGTGCCTGATGAAGACAACGAAAACTCCGAAGGCTTTACTGCGCCCGTGCAGACCAGAACCTGGTTCCATACCGGTCGCTACCCGCAACGTGAAACTGACGACTACAACACAAGCGATCCAGACGCCCAGGTGCTCGGTGCTCACTTGCTGACGCAATATGACGGATCCAATGATTCGATCATCACCGAGCCAGATGAAGCGACAGCCCGCGAGATGGCGCGCGCGCTTGCCGGCAGCGTACTGCATGCCGAGGTGTTTGGGCTGGAAGGCAACGTCGCGCACTCCGTCCCGTATTCCGTTCAAAGCTCGCGCTATCTGGTCAGGCAACTGGCACCGCTCGGTTCGTTCCAGCCGTATGCGCGCATGCTGCCGCTGGCGCTTGAGTCGATCAGTTATCGTTACGAACGCCAGGCGGACGATCCGCAGTGCGATCGAACAGTGAGCCTGGCTTGGGACAAGTTCGGCACACTGATACACGGCGCATCGGTGAACTGCGCCCGGCGCAAGACATTCGGCGACCAGCCTCCCTTCGACGACGAATACCAGCAGACCTGGTGGCAGGCCTCCCATGATGATGCACAACAGACCTTCTATTTTCAGGAGCAGCGTGTTGAGCCCATTCATCTTGAGGCAGCACAAAGCTGGCGGCTGGGCCTGCCTTACCGGCAGCGCAGCAACGCCATGCTCGCCGCCGCCACGGCGTTCTCGGTGGAGGACATCAGTTACGAGACCTTCATCGATCCCTCAGGCAAATTCAACGGGTTGCCGCGCACGCTGACTGCACTCTCCTTGCAGCGCTACGTAGACTGCGCGGGAAAAGAGGCGACGTTCGTAGCCCTTCCCGATGCCGTCGAGCTGGCCGAACTGGATGATCACGCACTGAGCGCCTACGACCGCGTGATGACGCCCAAGGAACTGATCGAGCGCCTGGTTGCGCTCAAATACGAACAGATGCCGAGTTTTCTACCGGATGACGGGCTGAACCTGTGGTCGGTCAGACGCGGCTTCAATACTTACGCCCCAGCGTCGGCTTTTTACCACGTCACAGAGTTCAAGCCGACGAGCAGTCATGGCTGGAACACTGTGGAGTACGACGCCTACTGGATGCTCGTTACGAGCATGACGGACCCGACAGGTTGTAAAACCACAGCCACCTATGAGTATCGGACCTTGCAGCCCGTGCGCATCGTTGACCCGAACCAAAACACTCAGGAGGCGGCCTACGACGCCTTTGGTCAGGTGCGTGCCACCAGTTTTTATGGCACCGAGCTGGGCGTCGAGGTGGGGTTTGACCCCATCGGAACCCTGTCTTATCTCGTAACACCTGGCGAAGCTATCGCTTCGGCGCCTCTAACCCTGGGCCGACGCGCCACTTATCACTGCTACGACGCTTTCAGCTGGATGGACCAGTCTTTACAGCATCAACCTGTGCACAGCGCCACACTGGTAGCTGACCGATATCCGGACGACCCGGAACGGCAGATTCGTATATCTCTGGTGTCCTACGACGGCTTCGGTCGCGTTCTGCAGACACGCCAACTGGTAGAGGACGGTGACGCTTATAAAGTCGATCCCAGCACTGGAAATCTGGAAGTCGCGAAAAGCAGACCCACAGTTGATCCCGTTACAGGAAAGGAGGAAGAGGGGAAAGTTGGGCCCGTTGTCGTGCCGGCCTCACCTCGCTGGCGGGTCAGCGAACGGGTGGAATACAACAACAAGGGCCTGCCGATCCGGATTTACAGACCCTACTTCGCCAACACGCACCGCTACGTAAACGACCAGTCCATCCGAGACTACGGCTACTGTGACAAGCAACATTACGACCCGCTTGGGCGCCCGACCGTGACCTACACAGCGGCTGATTTCATGCGACGCCAGACTTATCTGACCTGGTACAGCATCAGCGAGGACGAGAACGATACAGAAGAGGAAATGCTCGCCATCCGTGCAGCCCGAAACGTCAGCAAAATCGGATTTTCGGATCTGTATTAGCAGGCCTGGAAGGACCCACCATTGGTCATGTGCGCAGTCCTTGGCGCCGCCTTGCGCACCGCGCCAACTCTATTTAAAGAAGTAACCGACAGGGAAGTCGCCTCCGTGAACCTGCACAGTAATACCCCACAATTACATGTCGCCGACCCGCGTGGCTTGTTGGTGCGGCATATCGCCTATTGCCGAGCCTTCGAAGGCGAGGTCGCCGAGCCACGCATCACGCGACATATCTGGGATGCAGCGGGTCGGCACGTTGCCGATCAGGATCCGCGCTTCGCGGGCACGGGGTCGCCGTTCAATACCACGACCATTCACTCGCTATCGGGCGTAGCACTTGTGCAGCAGAGCGTCGACGCGGGCTGGAAGCTGACACTGAGCGGAGCTGCCGGCCAGTTACTGGACAGCTGGGACGCCAGAGGCAGCAGTGGTCACGTCGATTACGACCCGGTGTTTCGTCCCGTGTCATTCACTGAAAAACCGGCAGATGGCGAGCCTGCCATTGTCGAGCGCTTCACCTATGGCGACAGTTCGACGGAATCGGCGCACCACAATCAATGCGGTCAACTGGTACGTCATGACGATCCGGCAGGCACACTGCTGGGGTGTGAATTCGGGTTGACGGGCAGCTTACTGCTGACAAATCGGCGACTACTGCTCAGCCTGCAATCACCGGACTGGCCAGAAAGCGTCATTGAACGCGATCTGCTGCTCGAACCAGGCGAAGGGTATTTCAGCTCGGCCGTTGTCAATGCACTGGCGCAGGCCATCCAACAGACCGACCCGGCGGGCAATCGGCGCACATCATCCTATGGCGTCAGCGGCCAGCTTCAGGAATCCGGGATAGAACTGGCGGGGGCACCGGCTCCTAAGCGCCTGGTCAGCGCAATCGCTTACAACGCCAGCGGCCAGGTCTTGGCGCAAACTTTCGGTAACGGGGTCATCCGCGAAATCACCTACGAGCCAGCAAGTGGACGTACCGCTCGAATGACCGCTAAAAAAGCCAATGGCACGCTGCTGTCGGACTTGAACTATCAATACGATCCAGCGGGCAATGTCGTTGACGCTGATGACGCCAGCCAGCAGACCCGTTTTGCTGACAACCAGAAGATTGAGCCCGTCAGTCACTACCGCTACAACACTCTTTATCAACTGATAGAAGCCAGTGGGCGTGAGGTCTCGACCGGTGCCAGTCACGGCCCCGCATTGCCCGACGCGATCATCCCGATTCCAGACCCCAATAACCTGGCCAATTACTCCCAGACTTACCGCTACGACGCAGGGGGCAACCTGCTGGAAATGCATCATGCCGGTGGGCAAGCCTTCACGCGCAAAATGGACGTGGCGCCCGACAGCAACCGCAGCCTGCCCCACGATGAAACCGACGCGGACTTTGCATCCGGATTCGACACAAATGGCAATCTGCAGGAACTGGTTCGCGGGCAGACTCTGGAATGGGACGTGCGCAACCAGCTACGGTTGGTCACGACCGTGCGCCGCGAGGACGGAGCAAACGACGACGAACACTATATTTATGACAGCGGGGGCCAACGCTCGCGCAAGATCACGAAGGCGCAAGCGAGTGGCCGAACGCTGGTGTCCGAGGTGCGCTACCTCGATGGGCTTGAAATCCGCAACCAGCCGGATGGAGAGATTCTGGAAGTGGCAACTGTTCAGGCAGGAAGCAGCAGCGTACGAATTTTGCACTGGAAGGCCAATAAGCCCGATGGGATCGATGACAATCAGGTGCGTTATGAGTTGAGTGATCATCTGGGCTCCAGCACGCTGGAGCTGGATGACCAGGGTGGCGTCATTACCCGGGAAGGTTATTACCCGTTCGGCGGCACCGCCTGGTGGACCGCGCGTAGCGCCATTGACGCCAAATACCGAACCGTTCGCTACAGCGGCAAAGAGCGCGATGCCACAGGGCTCTATTACTACGGCATGCGTTATTACGCACCGTGGTTACAGCGATGGATAAACCCCGATCCGCAAGGCAGTGCCGATGGGTTGAATGTTTACTGCTTCGTCAGCAACTCGCCTGTGAGCAAGTTCGATACCGATGGGCTGGAGGGTATGGACGCGAATCGGGCCGCAACCGTGTTGCAGAGTCATATCAAGAGATTTATATCGCCCATTAGCGTTAAAACACTTACTGAAGGCGTTATCAGCGTATCGATAAAAGGTAATAACGCTGTATTCGCAAAAGTCGGCATTGAGCTTGATCGCGAAGCGGCAGCGCCACGCGAATTCACCTACCTGTCTCTGAGTAGCAGTCTTAGGGGAAAAGTATCAGGCGGCGATGCGGCAATACCGCTCAGTAGAGCCGCAGGTGCTCAAATCGCCGACGCCAGCGGTTCGATGCCAGCGGCCTACGTAAACGGTGGATATTTCAATATGGGAGCCAGGCAACCCATGTCAGGACCTTTACCATTGCCATCCCCCCAACTTTCAAACCTGGAATACGCGTCAGTGGGAAAGAACGTTATCGACAGCCTTCAAAAGCCTTTTATCGACCCGCCTGACGACTACAGTTCAGCTTATTCAAAACTGCAGCTAGGAGACGGTTCATTCATTCATGTGGCCCCCAAACTGACAACGAGAGGCGTCATGCAGTTTTCACGCAGAGACAGCCTTAAAGAAAAACACATCTATGGCGAAGAAACGGGCCACGTGGGCGCTTTAGGTCATGCCAGCGACCCCAATGCGCGCTCAGCGATCAGCCTCGCAGAAAACGACACCACCCGAACTCGTCTGGCTATCGCGCTTAACCAGGGCCGAGGCACCTTTAGTAGAAAAACCGATGAGCCTGGTTTCACGATGCTTGAATGGGCGACCGTCATGGCTCGACTGGACAACCTGAACCCTAAAAATGAAGAAGGCCTACCCGCCGCCTCATCCTGGAATCTCGACGGTGGCGATTCGTCAACGCTTGGCGTGCTGGACCCTGCCGGCAAGCACCTGTTGCAGGTCCACACGCTGAAATACGGCAGAAGCGGCGTCAAATCCGCCAGACCGATAGGAAACTTCCTGACATTCCATCGGTAACAGAAAGCGCGGCTGGATTTTTCTAGCCCCGCCGATCCAGCGCGTTGACGACCAGTCGATCTACCCAGCCCCAAACTCGCTGTTGCACGCGGCGCCACAGCGGCCGGGCTTTCCAGTCGTCGAGGCTGACCAGGTTGCTGACGGCGAAGTCTTGTTCAAAGCTGCTGGCGACAGCCAAGGTGAGCGCGGGGTCCAGGGCTTCAAGGTTGGCCTCCAGATTGAAGCGTAGGTTCCAGTGATCGAAGTTGCAGGAGCCGAGGCTCACCCAGTCGTCGATCAGCACCATCTTCAGGTGCAGGAAACACGGCTGGTATTCGAAGATTTTCACCCCCGCGCGCAACAGGCGCGGGTAGTACCGGTGGCCGGCGTAACGGACGGACGGGTGATCGGTGCGCGGACCGGTGAGCAGCAGGCGCACGTCGACACCCCGGTTTGCCGCGCGCCTGAGAGCACGACGCACTTTCCAGGTCGGGAGGAAATACGGCGTCGCCAGCCAGATGCGTTTTTTGCCGCTGTTGAGTGCCCGCACCAGCGATTGCAGGATATCGCGGTGCTGGCGGGAGTCGGCATAGGCGACGCGACCTAGCCCCTCTCCGGTCACAGGCGCGGGGGGAAGACGCGGCAAACCAAAATTCTGCGCAGGGCGCCAGGCGGTGCGCCGCTGGTTGGCATGGAACTGCCGATCAAACAGTGCCTGCCAGTCGATCACCAACGGTCCGCGTATCTCGACCATGACTTCATGCCATTCGCTGGTGTCATGGTTGGGTCGCCAGAATTCGTCCGTCACACCCGTGCCGCCGACCACCGCCAGTTGCTTGTCCACCAGCAGGAGCTTGCGATGGTCGCGGTAGAAGTTACGAATGCCGCGCCGCCAATTGACCTGGTTGTAGAACCGCAGGATGACCCCGGCTTCGGTCAGGCGATTGCGCAGTTCAGCAGTAAATGCCAGCGAGCCGAAATCATCGAACAGGCAACGCACGATCACGCCGCGTCTGGCGGCATCTGCCAGCGCCTGCACCACCGCCTCGGCGCACTGCCCCGCCTCCACCAGATACAGCTCCAGCTCGACCTGTTGCTGAGCGTGTTCGATAGCCGAAATCATTCGCGGAAAAAACGCCGGGCCATCAATCAGCAGCTCGAATTTATTCTCTTCACGCCAAGGGAAAACTGCACCTCCCATGTCAGCGCGCCGCTGCTGTGGTCAAAAAGTCGGGATAGAAATCGGCAAACAACGTGCATCGCGGCTGTGGGCAGGTGAACGTGGGCATGCAAACTCCAGATGAGCGATTGGGGCAACCTTATCCGGCTGTCTGACCGCAGGTAAACCCCGACGTTCTAAGTAACGTCCCTGCTCGTGACACAGGTGCGAAGCACTGAACAGTCAGCGCCCTCTGTCTACACGGTAATAACGCGTCCTTCAGGCCGCTCGTGCCCTTCTATGCTCAAAAGACAAGACCCGACAAGGACGTTGAATCATGTCTGTTCACCACCACACGCCGCTTCTGCGCGGCCTCGATCCGCGCGGTTTACTCGTTCGCGACATCGCGTACTGCCGAACGAATGAAGAGCAGACCGCGCAAGAGCGCATTACCCGTCACGCGTGGGACGCGGCAGGTCATGATGTAGCCGATTGCGATCCTCGACTGTGGGCCAACGGTCTTGAGACCAACACCACAACCCTTTACTCACTTTCCGGCAAACCCTTGCTGGAAAGCGGAACGGACGCAGGCTGGCGATTGAGCCTGACTGGCGCTGACCACCAGTCGATGACCCGCTGGGATGGCCGAGGCAGTTGCAGCCGAACCGACTACGACTTTTTCCTGCGCCCTGCTCAGATCGCCGAAGGCATGAATCCATCTGCCATGAGCGTCGTCGAGCGGTTCTTGTACGGCGACGCCAGTAATGACCTCACGCCGCACAACAGATGCGGTCGACTGATCCGTCATGACGACCCCGCTGGCACCCGGGCAATCGTCGGCTATTCCCTCTACGGCGAAACGATGGCCGAAAACCGGCGCTTTCTCACCAGTGTCGAAGCGGTCGAGTGGCCGCAAGACATCGCTCAACGTGACAGACTACTGGAATCCGGTGATGGCTATGCAACCGCTACTCGATTCGATGCAGTTGGGGCAGTTGCCAGGCGGATTGACGCATCGGGCAATGTGACGCTGCACGGCTACACCCTCGGCGGGACCCTTAAAGAGACTCGCTTTTCACTGGCAGACGGACAAGAGACCCGCACCGCCGTCAGCAACACGCGCTACAGCGCCCAGGGCCAAGTGGAACGTCAGCGCCTGGGCAATGATGTACTTATCGAAAACACCTACGAGCTACGAACCGGTCGTCTGACGCGGATTTTGTCGACCGGCGCCGATGGACGAGCGCTTCAGGATCTGATCTACCAATACGATGCGGTGGGTAACGTCCTGGACATACAGGACGCCACGCAGCCTGATCGTTATGACGACAATCGGATCACCCAGCCTGTCACCCGCTTTCGCTACGACAGCCTCTATCAACTGATTGAAGCGCGTGGCCGGGAAGTCTCGGTCGGAGCCAGCCATGGGCCAGCCCTGCCGGACATGCAGCATTCGCCGGTCGACCCGAAACGGTTGGCCAACTACATCCAAAACTACGCCTATGACCCAGGCGGCAACCTGCAACAGATTCAACACATCGGGGCGCAGTCGTTTACCCGCAACATGTGCATCGCACGGAACAGCAATCGCAGCCTGCCTCAGGACGAAGCCGGCCCGGATATCGAAAAGGCCTTCGATGCCAACGGCAATCTGCTGCAACTGGGGCGCGGATCTACCTTGCACTGGGACGTTCGTAACCAGCTGCAAGGGGTCACTGCCGTGAAGCGCGAGGAGGATAACGATGACCATGAACGCTATGTGTACGACAGTCACGGGCAGCGATGCCGCAAGATCGGCTACGCGCACGCGGCCAAGCGAATGCTCACCCGCGAAACCCGCTACCTGCCGGGCCTCGAACTTCATATCCGGCCCAACGGAGAGCGGCTGCAGGTTGCGTTGATCAGCGTCGGACGTTGCGACGTCCGGATTTTGCACTGGCAGGAGCACAAGCCGTCAGGTATCGATAACGATCAGATACGGTTCAGTCTTACTGACCATCTTGGATCAAGTACGCTCGAACTGGACCAGCAAAGCCGTCTGATCAGTCAGGAAGGTTATTACCCGTTCGGTGGCACGGCCTGGTGGGCGGCGCGCTCATCAATCGAAGCCGGATACAAGACAGTGCGTTACTCAGGCAAAGAGCGCGATGCCTCAGGTCTTTATTACTACGGCTCGCGCTATTACGCGCCGTGGTACGGCCGATGGATAAGCGCTGACCCATCAGGAAAAGCGGATGGCCTCAATCTCTACCGTTTCAATCGCAACTCGCCCCTGGTGTTCACCGACCCGGATGGGCGAGCGCCCACAGCAAACGACGATGCCAGCCAGGCCCCTGAAATAGGTCGCGGTCTTGAGCAAATAACCGCAAAAAACCCGGTCTTCGGAGCCGCCATCGCTTTGGCGTTCGACTATGCCAAACAAGGCCTGAACTTCACCCGTAAAGAAATCAACCTGGCGAAATCTCCGTTCGCAAGCCCTCAACAGCGCGCTGACATGCTCCGCCTGCTGCGACCGTCTTCGCAAGCATCCACGACCGCAGATCCCGAAATTCTGAAAATGCTCTCTCACAGCTTTGGGACGCTGACCGATTTCGCCAACCACTACGACTCAGACAGGCTGGTTGCCGTGGGAGGGGACCGCAACAGCAAGACTGCGGCCTGGATCGAAACGGGCGATCCCCGACATCATCTTTATCTACGGGACTCGATCACAAACGAAAGTCCTCACCGGCTTGCCTGGAATATCATTCATGAGCTATCTCATGCCGCCAACGGCACCAAGGACTATTGGTACATCAACACACCGAGCGCTACTGCGCCCGGCGAGACAGGCCTTGCTTCATACGCAGGTCGGGTCGAAGCTTTCATTGATTTGCAACAGGATGACAGGCGGTATGCCAACCATATCTGGGACGGGCCCGATGCTTCGGAACTTCAACCCTCTCAGGTCCCGGACACCTCAATAAACCGCGCCAAACGTACGTTGAACAACGCGGACTCGCTGGCCCTGATCGCATCGGTAATCAACGAAAGGTCAAAGGGTCCGCTGTCCCGGCTAACGACCGTGCCGCCCCGGCTGCCATGAACAACGCCGTGAGGAAACCTGTTGAGCAGGGGGCAATCGGTTCTCACGGCCCCGGCGACATCAACCGACAGCCTTGCCTCGCCCCGATCCAGACCGCTGTATTGCTGCGGCCCAACCCACTGGCGCTCACCGCTTTGTTGCTCTCATCGTCCTGTATCTCGCTCGGCAGCCACTGTTTCACATAGGCGCGGCAGTAATTGGCCGGGTTGTTCGCTACGTAGTGGCACGAACAATACTCCTTGGCGGTGTAGGCGCTGATGATGTCAGGGAAGGCCTGAAGCTGGACGCGGTATTGCCAGAACAGCGCGGCGAATGCCAAAGCGATGAAGATCAGCACGCTGCCGAAAGGCCGACGCCGGAAAAAGCCTGAACGCCCATTCATGGCTTGCCCTCTTTTCTGAACGCGGCCAACGCCAGCTTGAGTAACTGATTGTGATCGTAGGTCCCATCGCGATCATCGGCGTAGCGCACAATCACTAACTTCTGGGCGGGAAGAACGTACAACGCCTGCCCCCAATGGCCCAGCGCAGCGAACGTATTTGGCGGTGCATCCGGCCAAGGACCCGCTTTCCCGTCCGTACGCGTGTTCAGCCACCAATGGCCACCTGACGCTTCATCGGTTGGCGTCTGTGACTTGAATGGCGTGAGGTTGAAATCGACCCAATCGGTAGGGAGCAACTGACGATCCCGCCATAAACCGCCGCGCTGCATCAGCAGGCCGAGGCGCGCCAGATCGCGGGCCGTCATGTAGGCGTAGGACGAGCCTACGAAGGTGCCAGTGCTGTCGGTTTCCCACGTCGCGCTTTTGATCCCCAGCGGGTCGAACAGCGCGGTCCATGGATAATCGGCGTACGCCTGATCACCCACTATGCCTCGCAGCGCCGCCGCCAGTACCGTGCTGTCGCCGCTGGAATAACGATAGACCGTGCCGGGGGCGCTGGCGACGCCATGCTCAGCCGTGAACCGCGCCATGTCGCTGCGGCCTCGGGTGTACAGCATCGCCACCACCGACGAGTTGAGCGGCGCGAATTCGTATTCTTCCTGCCAATCCAGCCCGGACGCCCAGTGCAGCAGGTTCTGCATCGTGATGGCGGGGTGGGCGCTGAACGGCGGATAAAACTTCGCCACCGGGTCCTCCAGTGCGAACCGCCCTTCCCCGTACGCAACGCCCAACACGGCCGCCAGCACGCTTTTGCTGATCGACCAGGTGAGGTGCGGCGTGTCTGCCGTGGTCGGGCTGGCGTAGCGCTCGTAGATGATTTCACCGTCGCGAATGACCAGCAGCGCATCGGTGCGGATGCCTGCGCGGGTGGCCTCGTCTCGCGCCGGGAAGGCGTAGCGTTCAAGGTCCGTCAGCGCAGGGGTTTGCACGGCAGGGTCAACGGCCCATTGCTCGCCCGGCCAGGGTTCCGCGCTGGCGGCGCGGGTGATCAACAAAAGCGCAAGCAACAAAAACAGACGGCAGCTCATGAAGGTGTCTCAAACGAAGGCTGCGAGCACCGTAACAGGGGTTTATGACGGATCTGTTCTGTAGGACATCCCCGTCACTGCCTGCGGCCATCAGCAGGTTTGGAGCTCGGGGCAGGTGGCGGGGTTGTCCTGAATCGCGCTTTTGATTCTGGCCGAAGGCCGTGGGAGTTGGCTTGCCTGCGATCTGCCGCGCAGCGGTAGTCAATCCTGCGAATGCGGTACATCTGACACACCGAGGCGTTTGGCTTTGGGGCTGCTGCGCAACCCATCGTCGACAAGTCAACTCCCACGCCCTCCGGGCAGAAGCGGTACGGCGGCGCCCCCCGATCTGTAGGAGCGCGCTTGCCCGCGAAGAGGCCAGTACATTCAGGCCGTTTTGATTGGCTGAACTTGTGCTTTCGCGGGCAAGCGCGCTCCTACACTGCCTGCGGCCATCCGCACGTTGTGTGCCTGGCGCAGGCGGCGGGTTGTCCTGAAATCACGCTTTTGATTCTGGCCGAAGGCCGTGGGAGTTGGCTTGCCTGCGATCTGCCGCGCAGCGGTAGTCAATCCTGCGGATGCGGTATATCTGACACACCGAGGCGCCTGGTGTTGGGGCTGCTGCGCAACCCATCGTCGACAAGTCAACTCCCACGCCCTCCGGGCAGAAGCGGTACGGCGGAGCCCCCCGATCTGTAGGAGCGCGCTTGCCCGCGAAGAGGCCAGTACATTCAGGCCATTTCCGTCGGCTGAACACCTGCTTTCACGGGCAAGCGCGCTCCTACACTGCCTGCGGCCATCAGCAGGTTTGGAGCTCGGGGCAGGTGGCGGGGTTGTCCTGAATCGCGCTTTTGATTCTGGCCGAAGGCCGTGGGAGTTGGCTTGCCGACGATCTGCCGCGCAGCGGTAGTCAATCCTGCGAATGCGGTACATCTGACACACCGAGGCGTTTGGCTTTGGGGCTGCTGCGCAACCCATCGTCGACAAGTCAACTCCCACGCCCTCCGGGCAGAAGCGGTACGGCGGCGC
>NZ_JBEGED010000012.1:0-216408 GCF_040202885.1 Xanthomonas sp. WHRI 1810A | reverse complement strand
CGGGGTATAGCGCAGTCCGGTAGCGCGCCTGCTTTGGGAGCAGGATGTCAGGAGTTCGAATCCCCTTACCCCGACCATTTTCCACCCTGCTGTTTTTGGGTTGAAGACTGGCTCCAACGTCAACCGCGTTGAAGCAAATGAAAAAGGCGTCCTTCGGGACGCCTTTTTTATTGCCTCGGTTTTTACACTACGGCGCTTTCGGCGCGTCAGCCCAAGACGCTTCGATCTGATTCTTCAAGTCCACTGGAATCGGCGCAAAATCCAGTGAGCGAGCCTGTTCCTGTCCGTTTTCCAGTGTCCAGCGAAAGAAATCCTGCACGGCTTTCTGTCGATCCGCGTCCTTGGCTTGCCGATACATGACGATGAACGTCGCAGCCGTAATCGGATAAGCCTGCTCACCCGGCGCGTTGAGCATCGACAGATCAAAATCCTTGGCGTTTTTCCAGTCCGCCTTGGCCGCGGCCGCCTGGAAGCTTTCGGTACTCGGCGCAACAAAATTACCCGCCGCGTTCTGCAGCAGCCCGTAATTGAGCTTCTGCTGCTTGATATAGGCGTATTCCACGTAGCCGATCGAATTGGGCATCTGCTTGACGTACGACGCAACGCCCTCGCTGCCTTTGCTGGCCAGCCCCACCGGCCACTTCACCGACGTCCCTTCGCCCAGCCTGGTTTTCCAATCCGGGCTGACCGCTGACAAATAGCGGGTGAAGTTGAAGGTGGTGCCCGAATCCTCGGAGCGGTACACCACATTGATGTTGGCGTCCGGTAATTTTTGACCCGGGTTGAGCGCGACGAGCGCCGGGTCATTCCATTTGCTGACCTTGCCCATGAAGATGTCGGCCAGCAGCGGCCCGGTCAATTTGAGGCTGCCGGGGGCGATGGAGGCGACGTTGATGACGGGCACCACGCCGCCAATCACTGACGGAAATTGCTGCAAGCCCAGCGACTGCAATTCTGCGGACTTCATCGGCCTGTCGCTGGCGCCGAAATCCACCGCCGCTTCCTTGATTTGAGCGATGCCGGCGCCCGAGCCGATGGACTGGTAATTCACGCGAATGCCGGTCGTCTTGTTGTAATCGGTGGCCCACTTGAACAGCACCGGGAACACGAACGTCGAGCCCGCGCCGGTCACCTCGGTGGTGGCTGCGCTGGCAGCGGTGAACATCGACACATTAAGCGCAATGCCCAGTCCGGCGCTGAGCATCATTCGGGAGAGCTGAAGCATGGAGTGACTTCCTGTAATCGAGCGACATCGAGTGTGGTGCTCCATGGAATCACAGCAATCAGCACGTTTTTGTGACAGGAAGTGAACAGACCCGCGCACATTGATCGGACGTGGGAGGGAGCTTGCTCGCGACAGGCTGGCTCAGCTGCCAACGAGGTGATGAATGTACCGACCTCTCGCGAGCAAGCTCCCTCTCACAGATGTGTCCAGTGGCAATACCTGCCTTAACTCTGAATATAAACCGCATGCGTATGCGTGTACTCATACAGCCCATGCTTGCCATCCGCACCGCCGACACCGGATTTGCGCACACCGGCATGGAAGCCCTGCATCGCCTCGAAGTTCTCGCGGTTGACGTAGGTTTCGCCGAAATCGATCTCACGAATCGCATGCATCGCCTTGCTCAGGTCCCGGGTGTAAATGGACGACGTCAGCCCGTATTCGCAGTCATTGGCCAGCGTGATGGCCTCGTCCAGGTCGTCGATGATCTGAATCGGCAGGACCGGCCCGAAGATCTCCTTGCGCATGATCTCCATGTCGGCGCGGCAACCGGTCAGCACAGTGGGTTGATAGTGAAAGCCTTGCTGCATATCCGCCACTGAACCGCCCGTGACCAGTTCTGCGCCTTGGGCCAGCGCGGTCTTCACCTTCGCTGCGACGCTGTCCAGGCCCTGACGATTGATCAGCGGCCCCATCTCGGCATCCGCCTGGGCCAGCGGGTCGCCGTAGCGGGTGGCGGCCATTGCCGCCGTGATCTTGCCGATGAATTCGTCGGCCACACGCCGTTCCACGTACACCCGTTCAGCGCAATTGCACACCTGCCCGGTGTTGATGATCCGAGAGTCGCGGATTGCCTTCACCGCGAGGTCGATGTCGGCGTCGCCCAGCACGATGGCCGGTGCCTTGCCGCCCAGTTCCAGGTTCAGCTTGGTGATGTTGCTGGCGGCCGCGGCCATGATCCGCGAGCCGGTCTCAACGCTGCCGGTGAAGCTGATCATGTTCACCTGCTTGTGTGCGCTCAACGCCGCACCCACCCGGCCGTCACCGCTGACCACGTTGAACACGCCCGGTGGCAGGTCGATCTCGGCCACCAGTCTGGCGAACTCGAAGCAGTTGTTCGGGGTTTCTTCGCTGGGTTTGATCACGATGGTGTTGCCAGTGATCAGTGCGGGCGCCATTTTCCGGGCGATCAGAAAGAACGGGAAATTCCACGGCAGAATGCCCGCCACCACGCCCAGCGGCTTGCGGAACAGGAAGATGTTCTCGCCGGGACGGTCGCTGGTGATGATTTCGCCTTCGATACGGCGCGCCCACTCAGCCATGTAGTCCAGATAATCGGCGGTGAAATTCACTTCCACTTCGGCCAGACCGCTGATCTTGCCTTGCTCCAGCGTGATGGTGCGCGCCAGCCGAGGGGCGTTTTCCCGCAGTTTGCTGGCGATCCTGCGCAAGTAGCCGGCACGTTCGATGGCCGGCTTGCGGGCCCAGTCTTGTTGGGCGGCGCGGGCTGAGGCCAGGGCGCGATCAACTTCACTGCTGTCGCTGGCCGGGACTTTCGACAGCACGGCGCCGGTGGCTGGATTGGTCACCTCAAAGTGCTCGGCACTTTCGGTGAACTGGCCGTTGATGTAGTTCTGATAAACCGGAACGGAGGACATGGGCAGGCTCCTTCTATGAATGAGCAATCAATAAGTGCGCGACGGGGCGGCAGTGGTCGGGGCTTCGCGATACAGCGCGAGATTGGCCTTGGCCGCCTGGCGCAACAGGCTGATGTCGATGCCCACCGCCACAAACTGGCAACCCCAACTCATGTAGCGCCGCGCGTCTTCTTCGGCCGGGGCGAGGATGCCGCAGACCTTGCCTGCCGCCAGCGTGGCGTCAACCGCGCGACGAATCTGCGCCTGCACTTCGGGGTGCGAGGGGTTGTTGATATGGCCCAGCCCTGTGGATAAGTCCGCCGGGCCGATGAATACGGCATGCACGCCCTCGACCGCCGCGATGGCTTCGACGTTTTCCACGCCTTTGCGCGATTCCACCTGCACGATCAGGCACAACTCTTCATGGGCGGTGTTCAGGTAATCCGGCACGGCGTCCCAACGGGTGGCACGGGTCAGGCCGCCGCCGACGCCGCGAATGCCGTGGGGCGGATAGCGCATGGCCTGCACCAGGGCGCGGGCCTGCTCGGCGGATTCGACCATGGGCACCATCAGCGTCTGCACGCCGACGTCGAGCAATTGCTTGATCAGCACCGCATCGCCCGTGACGGCGCGGACCACCGGCGCGGTGGAGTAGGGCGCCACGGCTTGCAGCTGGGAAAGAATGCTCGGCACGGTGTTGGGCGCGTGCTCGCCGTCGATCAGCATCCAGTCGTAACCCAGGCCGGCGACGATCTCCGACGCATAGCCGGTGGCAAAACCGGCCCAGATTCCATACTGCGGCTCGTTCCTGGCCAGTGCGGCCTTGAACGCGTTGTGAGGCATTTTCATGTGCAGTTCCTGTTTGATGAAGGAATCAGTGCATATACGGGCGGTGTAGCTGGCATTCCGGATTGAGCGTCACGCCAAACCCCGGTTGATCGAGTTTCGACAGGCGCATGCGACCGTTTTCCGGCACCGGTTCGCCCAGCAGTTGCGGATGGAACATCGGCACCACCTCGTCGGCCTTGGGCGCCATCATCAGGAACTCGGCGAACGGGCTGTTAGTGCGCGTGGCGACGAAGTGATAACTGTAGACCGAGGATCCATGAGGCACGACCATCGCGTTGTGCGCGTCGGCCAGCGCTGAAATCTTGATCAGTTCAGTGAGGCCGCCGCACCAGCCTACGTCCGGCTGGATGATGTCGCAGCAGCCCATTTCCAGCAGCATGCGAAAGCCCCAGCGTGTGGCTTCGTGTTCGCCGGTGGTGACCAGCATGCCTTTGGGCACGTTCTTGCGCAGGTCCGCGTAGCCCCAGTAATCGTCGGGGGACAGCGCTTCTTCGATCCATTTCAATCCGAATTCGTGAGCGCCGTGGGCCAGTTTTGTGGCGTAGTTCAGGTCCAGGCTCATCCAGCAATCGAGCATCAGCCAGAAATCCTGGCCGACCCGCTCGCGCATCCCAGCCAGTTCCTCAAGATTCTTGCGCAGGCCTTCTTCACCTTCAGACGGGCTGTGGTGCAGTGGCAGCTTGCCGCCAATGAAGCCCATTTTTTGCGCCAGATCCGGACGCGCGCCGGTGGCGTAAAACTGCAGCTCATCGCGAACGGCGCCACCGAGCAGTTGGTGAACCGGTTCCTGGCGGACCTTGCCGAGCAGGTCCCACAGCGCCAGATCGATGCCGGAAATGGTGTTGATCACCAGCCCCTTGCGCCCGTAGTACTGGGACGACAGGTACATCTGGTCCCAGATTTTCTCGATGTCTGTGACCTTTGCGCCCTCCAGGAAGCGCGCCAGGTGCTTCTCGACGATGTACGCCGCAGGCTCGCCGCCGGTGGTGACGGAAAAGCCGACATTGCCCGCCGAATCTTCAATTTCTACCACCAGTGTGCCCAGTACGTTGATGCCGAAACTGCGGCGGCTCTGGCGGTATTCCGGGTATTTGCTCATGGGCGTGGAGATGTGGTCGTCGATCCAGTGGCCATCGCCCTGGTCGTGATAATCGGCGCCACCGCCCCGCAGGACGAAAGCGCGGACGTGTTTGATGGTGGGCGTGCTCATGGAGACTCCTTGGGTTCAGAGGCAAAAATCAGTGCTGCCAGGTCGGTAGCTTTTGGGGCGCGGCTTGTTTAGGCGGTCGGATGCCCATGACGAGCGCAGCAGCGATCAGGGTCGTGCACGCCAGCAGATAAAGACCGGCCGTTGGGGAGTGGAAGGCCCCCTCAGCCCAGTTCTTGAGCACCGGCGCAATGAAACCGCCCAGCGCGCCAAACGAGTTGATCAGGGCGATGGCGCCTGCGGCGGCGCTGCCGGCCAGGAAGCTGCCGGGGAAGGTCCAGAACACCGGTTGCACGGCGATGAAGCCTGAGGCGGCAAAGCAAAGCGCCAGGATTCCCAGCAGCGGATTGGCAAACGAGACCGATGCGGCGATGCCGAGGCTGGACACCACCAGCGTGAGCGCCGCGACCAGGCGACGCTGGCCGGTTCGATCAGCGATTGCCGGCACCTGCCAAGCGGCAATCAACGCGCAAATCCATGGAATCGCACTCACCAGCCCGACCATGAGCCCCACCTTGGTGCCCAGCAGCCCGGCAACTTGCGTGGGCAGGTAAAACACCACGCCATAGACGCTGGCCTGAATCAGCAGATAAATCACGCACAGGTACAACACCGCCGGTTGGCACATTGCTTTGAGCAGGCTGCCGTGCCCTTGTTTGCGGGCGTCTTCTGCGTCCAGCACCGCTTGCAGTTGCTGGCGTTCGGCGAGGCTCAGCCATTTCGCGTCGGCGGGGCGGTTGTCCAGATAAAAGTACGCCCAGACGCCGACGACGGTAGCCATCAGCCCTTCCACCGCAAACAGCCATTGCCAGCCGTGGCTACCGAGCACGCCGTCCAGTTCCAGGAGCAAGCCGGAGAGCGGGCTGCCGAAGATGAACGCCAGCGGAGCGCCGAAATAGAAGAACCCCATGGCCTTGCCGCGCGCGGCCTGGGGGAACCAGTAGGTGAGGTACAGAATGACGCCGGGGAAGAAACCGGCTTCGGCCACGCCCAGCAAAAAGCGCAGCACGTAGAAGGTGGTTTCGGTGTGGGCGAAGACCATGGCAGCGGACACCAGGCCCCACGTCACCATGATCCGGCACATCCACAGGCGGGCGCCGATCTTGTGCATGATGAGGTTGCTGGGCACTTCGAGCAGCGCGTAGCCGGCGAAAAACACCCCGGCGCCGAACGCGAACGCAGCGTCACCGATGCCGGTGTCCGCCTGAAAGGCTTGTTTGGCGAAGCCGACATTGGCGCGGTCGAGGAACGCCATGATGTACATCAGCAGGAGGAAGGGGAGCAGCCGCCATGAAATCTTGGCGAGCAGAGACGCGGGGAGTGTGTTCACGGCAGTTTCCTTTTTGGAATTATTGACTGCGTCGACCAGCGCCTGGCTGGAATGGCTGCGAATGTACTGCCGTCAAACGATGCGTGACCAATCGTTTTTAGCTTAAGATCGATACCCTCAGGGTATCGCTGGCAGGAAAGCGCTCATGTCCGACAACAGCTCGCCGCACCATCTGTTCAGCCGGCTGCGCTACAAGCATCTGCAAATGCTGGTGGCGCTGGGTTCGAGCCTGAACCTGCACCGGGCGTCGATGAACATGCATATGTCTCAGCCCGCCGCGACCCGGATGTTGCACGAAATTGAAGACATGTTCGGCTGCGAGCTGTTTGAGCGCCTGCCTCGGGGGATGCGCCCGACGGTGCTGGGCAAGGAGCTGCTGCGTTTCGCCGAGTCCGCCCTCAGTGGCCTGGACCGCTGCGCGGCTGACATTCAGGCGCGCAAACAGGGCGGTTACGGTTATCTGGCCATCGGCACCATCATGGGCGCTGCGCCGGATCTGGTGATGAACGCGGTGGCTGAGATCAAGGCGCTCAACCCGCAGTTGCGCATCCGGATCATGGGGGACACCAGCGATCAGGTGATTCAGTTGCTGGAGCAGGGGCGCATCGATCTGGCCATTGCCCGGCGCAACGCTGCCACCGACCGTGAGCACTACACCTTCGAGCCGCTGGGCAATGAGCGCTTGATGGTCGTGGTGCATCAGGGCCATCCGCTGGCCACACGGCGCGAGCTGGACTGGGCCGAACTGGTCAGCGACTGGCCGTGGATTCTGCAGCCGGACAGCAGCCCGGCGCGCATTGCCTTCGATCAGGCGCTGGAACGACTGGCACTGCCCCTGCCTGCCGATATCATCGAATGCAGCTCGGTGTATTCGATGCAGCAGCTGATACAACTGACTGACGCCATCATGGTGCTGTCCGAATCGGCGCTGCGCGATTACTTGAAGATGGGGCTGGTGAAGGCCTTGCCGGTGAAGATCGAAGAGCGCATGGCGCCATTTGGGTTGCTGACACGCAAGGGCGAAGCGATGAGTCGGGAGTTGGCGCAGTTCATTGAGCTGTTGCGGGCACGCAGTGATGCGGCGCGTTTGTAAGAGCGCGCTCGCCCGAATGCGCCAATTCAGATGTATATATGTCGCCTACGGCACCGTTTCCCGGGCAAAGACGCTCCTACAGGGGGCTTTGGACAAGACAGGTGTGCGTCAGCCAGCACGCGGTATAGACTCCGAGTTGTAATGTAGTCTCGGTTGGTCTTATGAAAGCACCTCTTGCGCTTTACGAAACGGAACGGCTTCAGGCGCTGCACACGCTTGAAATTCTCGACAGCCCCGCTGATGCCTCCCTCGACCGGATCACTCGTCTGGTGGCCCGGGTGCTGGATGTCCCGATCGCGCTGGTAACGCTGGTCGATGAAGACCGCCAGTGGTTCAAGTCTCGGGTCGGCATCGAAGTCCAGGAAACTTCCAGGGACGACGCCTTTTGTGCCCACGCCATTCTCCAGGACGAGCCTCTGGTGGTGCCCGATGCGCGACGTGATCAGCGCTTCGTCGACAACCGCATGGTGACCGATTCACCCAATATCCGCTTTTATGCCGGGGTACCCATCCGCACCAGCAAGGGCTTTGCCGTGGGGACGTTGTGCGCCATCGATGACCGGCCGAGGGTGCTGACCGAAGATCAGATAAACACCTTGAATGACCTGGCCGACATCGTCAGCCGCGAGATTCAGCTGCGGGAAAACCTGATGCAGGTCCGCAGCCAGGCGAAAAAAACCGATGACCTGTTCGAAGCCAGTGAAGCAGCGTATCGCTCGATGTTCGAACTGGCGTCGGTTGGCATTGCGCTCGTGGCGCCGGACGGCAGCTGGATCAGTGTCAACCGGGCGCTGTGCGATCTGGTCGGCTACAGCGTGCAGGAATTGCAGCACCTGACGTTCCAGGACATCACCATCCCCGAGGATCTCAACGCCGACATGGACTTGTTGAGCCAGCTGGTCGCAGGCGATATCGATCATTACCAGATGGAGAAACGCTATCTGCACAAGACCGGCGGGCCAGTGTGGGCGGACCTGAGCGTCACTAAAAAGCTCTCGGCAGACGGTCAGGTGGAGTATTTCATCTCCATCATCCAGAACATTCAGGGCCGCAAGGAGTTGGAGCAGGAAGCCAAGCACGACGCCTTGACCGGGCTGCTCAACCGCCGCGCGCTGGATGCCTTGCTGCCCATCGCCCAGGCTCGGGCCGATCGTTCGCAGATGCTGCTGGCGTTGATGTTTCTGGACCTCGATGGCTTTAAAGCCATCAACGACACGTATGGCCATGACGCTGGCGATGAGCTGCTGTGTACGGTGTCTGCGCGTTTGAAAGCCAGCATCCGGCGCACCGATAGCCTGATCCGGCTGGCGGGGGACGAGTTCATTGTGATTTTGGAAGGCATCGTGCCCCACGCCGATGAAGCGCGAGAGGTCGCGAGGAAACTGCTGAAGACCATTGCCGAACCGATGACCATCCAGGGGAATGCGATCACGACACAGGCAAGCATCGGGTTCTCGATCTACGAGCCCAACTCCGACAAAGCGCCGGATGAGCTGATTCGCGAGGCCGATCGCTGGATGTACAAGGCCAAGCATTCGGGGAAGGGGCAGGTGTTGCCGTGAGGGCAGAGACGCCGCCGGTTGCGCTGTGGTGTAGGAGCTGACGAGCCGCCGAAGGCTGCGATGCAATCTGTCTGACACACCGTAATCGCAGCCTTCGGCAGCTCGTCAGCTCCTACAAGGGGACGACCTGAAGCTTAGTGCAACTTCATCCTCGGCTCTGTCCCACGTCCGATCCGGCTGCCGAGCATCAGCATCGCCGTGCGGAACGCGCCGTATAGCGCCATTTGGTGCATGCGGTACAGCGACACGTAAAACATCCTCGCCAGCCAGCCTTCCAGCATCACGCTGCCGGTCAGGTTGCCCATCAGATTGCCTACCGCCGAGAACTTGGACAGGGAAATCAGCGAACCGTAATCCTTGTAGCTGTACTCCGGCAGGCTCTGGCCTTCGATGCGCAACTTCAGGGATTTAACCAGCAACGACGCTTGTTGATGCGCGGCCTGAGCCCGGGGCGGCACATTGCGGTCGGTGCCTTTCATCGGGCAGGACGCGCAATCGCCGAAGGCAAACACGTTGTCATCGCGCGTGGTCTGCAGCGTCGGACGAACCAGCAGCTGGTTGATCCGGTTGGTCTCCAGGCCCGCGATATCCTGCAGGAAAGCGGGCGCGCGAATGCCGGCCGCCCAGACTTTCAGCGTTGCCGGGATCACCTGGCCCGAGGCGGTGATCAGGGCGTCTGCCGTCACTTCACTGACGGCCGAGTCGGTCAGCACGGTCACGCCGAGTTTTTCCAGGGTCTTGTGCACCGGCCCGCCAATGCGTTCCGGCAAGGCTGGCAACACGCGCGGGCCTGCTTCGATCACGGTGATGCGCAGGTTTTCCGGTTTGATCTGGCCCAGTCCGTATGCGGCCAGTTCCTGCGCGGCATTATGCAGCTCGGCCGCCAGTTCGACGCCTGTGGCGCCGGCACCGACGATGGCGACGTTTATTTCCTCGACCACGTCCGTCTGGCTGGCGTGGGCCCGCAGATAACGATTGAGCAACTGCTGGTGAAAGCGCTCGGCCTGCTTGCGAGTGTCGAGGAACAGGCAGTGCTCAGCCGCGCCCTTGGTCCCGAAATCATTGGTCGTGCTGCCCACTGCAATCACCAGCGAGTCGTAATCGAGGCTGCGTTCCGGGACCAGCTCGTTGCCATCCTCGTCCAGCGTCGCCGACAGATGAATCTGTTTCTGCTCGCGGTCCAGACCGGTCATGCGGCCGAGCTGGAAGGTGAAGTTGTTCCACTTGGCCTGGGCCACGTAGTTGAGCTCGTCCTCGTAGGAGTTCAAAGAGCCTGCGGCCACTTCGTGTAACAGCGGTTTCCAGATGTGGGTCAGGTTGGCGTCAACCAGCACCACGCTGGCGAGGGCCTTTTTGCCAAGGGTTTTACCCAGACGGGTAGCCAGTTCCAGACCACCGGCGCCTCCGCCGACGATCACAATACGATGAGTCATGGGGATATCTCATAAGGCTTAAGGAATTCTTGGGGGCGTCTACCCGAGCGAGCGCAAGGCAGCTCATAGCGTCAGGTAGCTCAGCAATCGGCTCAACAGGCCCAGCCCGATCACCACTGCAAGCACCACCGCCAGGAGCAGCCATGGCCGAAAAGGCCGGCGCTCGACTTGGCGTTGGGGGGCTTGAAGGTACTCTTCGACCCGTCTTTGGTCGTCGGGGTTCAGGCGGCTGGTCATGTGAGCCTCTTCATGGACGTCGGTCTTTGTCAGGAAGCTACGTAATCGGCGGAATTAAATGGGCTGTCGAGGAGGTCCAGCGGTTCGATGCGCAACTGATCATCGAGGCGGATGATTCCGCTTTGTAGCACTCGCACGGTGATTCCGCCATGGCCGCGCACGGCCTGAAAAATGCCGTGGCCGAGACGCTGTTCGAGCCGCGCGCAGGGCTGGCACCAACCGGTGGTTTCGAAGACGGCCTGACCGATGCGAAAGCGCCTGTTTTTGAGGCTGAACAGGTTGATGCCACTGATCACGATGTTGCGCCGCAGGTCCTGAGGCAGGATCGGGTTGTCGGCCGCGCGGCCCATCAGCGCGCTGACCACGGCCAGGTGCTCCCACTGAATCAGCGTCACCTGGCGTGCATTGCGTGGGCCCGGGCGGGCGTGGTCGCCGGTCAGCCCGGCTTCGCGACGCGCTTCCACCGCGTCCAGTTCGACCATCTCGCCACGGGACTCGGGCCGTACGCCGATCCAGCGCACCCGACCGGTCTGCGGCACGTCTGCGATCAATTCCTGTAACGGGCTCATAAGCTGATTCCTACGTCGAACACGACACTGCGGCCCAGGTTGGTCCTGAGAAAATCCGGCGCGTCGGGGTGCGCAAACAATACACGGGCGAAGGTCGGGCCGACCAATGACAACGAGCGCCAGCCCTGACGCAGGTACTCAGTGGGCGGCGGGAAATGGCTATTGAGGTCCAGCACTTCGCGCTTGAGGCTGGCGAAGGCGATGATGTCCAGCTCACTCAGGTCCAGGCCGCGCTCCTGGTAGTTATGGGCTTTCTTTTTTAACGTCGGCGCCAGCCTGCGCAGCAGTTCGGAGGCGGGAATGCGCTTGGGTTTGGCTTCCCGGCGGACCAGCTGGCTGAGGGAAAACGCGCTGCGCCGACGCTGCAATTCCTCACGCCATTCATCGTTCAGGCGCCGGCCCTCGTCGAGCACGAAAAACACCTCGAAACACGCGTCGCGAAACAGCACGTCGGGCGGTTCCTGGCCTGCGGGCAGAAAGTCTTCGTTGCGGTGAGGGATGTTCAGGCCTTGCAGCAAACGCTGGCAAACCCAGCGCTCACGTTCCCACTTCCGCGCATTGGAAAGGAACGCGTTGGCTTGTTCGGCCTGGATCGTCAGCAGACGCAGGTAGTCGGAGTCATCCATGGGGCCAAGCTTAGCGTTCCAGCCGACACAAATACCAAAAATTTTCCACGCCCCTGTAGGAGCGTACTTGTTCGCGAAGCGTTATGACGGATACACCGCAGTGGATGCTTCGCCAACAAGTTGGCTCCTACAGAGCTGCGCGCAGGTTACACATCCCGCTGTTTCCTGAACTGCCCCGGCGGCATGCCGTGGGCATTGCGGAAGCGTCGGGAAAAGTAGGCTTCGTCGGCGAACCCGCACAGCCGGGCGATCTCGCCTACCGGCTTGACCCCATTGAGCAGCAGGGTGCGGGCCAGATGCATTCGGCGTTCGAGCACCAGTTCGCTGAACGTTTTCCCGACTTCCTTGCGCAACCAGTGGGTCAGGTAATTGGGCGAGAGGAACGCGGCGGACGCAGCTGTTTTCAGGTTCAGGTCTGGATCGCTGAGGTTCTTGCGCACGTATTCGGACATCCGCGCCAGGGCGTCGCGACGGCTGCGCTCGGCAGCATTGTCGTCGGCCAGGGTTTTGATCGGCTCGGCGAAGCGCTCGCACACGGTTCCAATCAGCTGCAGCAGACAGCCTTTGAGAATCTCCCGCGTCCCGAACTGACGTTCCTGATCGAGCCTGCGCATGCGTTGCAACAGCGCGTGAACCTCACCGAAATCAGCCTCATCCAGGATGTAGTCCAGACTTTCCTGAAAGCGGAACGGCGACAACTCCGGCGCCAGGGCGATGGGCACGTCTTCCAGGTCCAGCGGGTCGCATTGCAATTGCGGCAACAGGAAGGTCTGGGCGAAGTTGATCAGCAGAAAATTGCCATCCTCCGGGTGCGGAATCAGGTGCAGTTTGTGCGGAAGAATGAACGCCAGCGCATGCCGCGGAAACGGTCGCACCACACCGCCAATGTGCTGCACCGTGTCGCCGCCCAGGTTGATCTGGATCTGAAAGTATTCGTGACGATGGGGCCCGGTTTCGGCACTGCGGGCACTCTTGTCGCGGATGTAAAAGTCGGGCCGTTCGCTGCGTTGCTGCATGCCATAGGTCGGCACTTGAGTCGCTGAGTCCATCAAATTGCTACCTCTTCAAAGCCTGGCCATTGGCAGTGTCCCTTGTTTGGCCTGCCTGCGCATAGCGCGATTGTCCCTCGACTGCGCATGAATGATCAGTTGTCCTATGACTATCAGCGTGAAGATGACTCGCCAGGATCGATCGTGGCTGTCCAAGAATCAGGCTCGGGTCGAGATTTTCGCGAGCGCTCTAAAACGGACGTTTTACGCGGTTTTTCGGTAGGGAGGCCCGCCGCTCGTGCTCGGCGAATTTCTTGGACAAATATTAAGCGCGCCGGATTGAAATCCAAAAACGTTCTAAGCATCCGGTTGTATTTGCGTGGTTGTACGATAACTTGGGGTGGCTTCTCCGAAACCAATAAAAACAATGAGGAATTCTCATGTCGAGCACCCCTGACATTCAGGCGGTCGACGCTCGTGTCGCCGCACCCGCTGCAGCCACACCGGCGCGGCTTCCTTCCCGTCGTCGCTGGTTCATGCTTTCCCTGTTGCTGATCGCCACCATCATCAACTACGTGGACCGCGTGAACATCTCCATCGCCGCCCCGTTCATGGCCAAGGACCTTGGTCTGGACAAAGTCGAGATGGGCCTCATCTTCTCCGCTTTCGCCTGGACCTACGCTTTCGCGCTGGTGCCCGCAGGCTTTCTCGCTGATCGTTTTGGCTCACGACTCACCTACGGCGCTTCGCTGATCTCCTGGTCGGCGGTAACCGTGTGCCAAGGCATGGCGGGCGGCTTCGCGTCCCTGTTTGGCCTGCGCCTGGCCATCGGCGCCATGGAAGCCCCGGCGTTCCCGGCCAACAGCCGAGCGGTGACGGTGTGGTTCCCGGCCAAGGAACGCGGCATGGCCAGCAGTATCTACGTGTGCGGCCAGTACCTGGGCACGGCGTTGTTCACCGGCGGCTTGCTCTGGCTTGCGACCACCTACGACTGGCGCCACGTGTTCTACAGCACCGGCATCGTCGGCATCCTGTTTGGCGTCGCCTGGCTTTACCTGTACCGCGATCCGATGTTCTGCAAAAAGGTCAGCAAAGAAGAGCTGGCTTACATTGAATACGGCGGCGGTCTGGTCAAGAGCAGCAAGGACAAGAACAAATTCAAATGGGCGCAGATCGTCGAGCTGATGAAGTATCGCCAGATCTGGGCCATCTGCATCGGCAAGTTCGCCAGCACCTCGGCGCTGTATTTCTTCCTGACCTGGTTCCCGACTTACCTGATCGAAGAGCGGCATCTGACCATGGTCAAGGTGGGCATCTTCGCGGTGCTGCCATTCATTGGCGCGACCGTTGGCGTGTTGCTGGCCGGCTTCATTGCGGACTGGATGATCCGTCGCGGCTTCTCCCTCTCGTTCTCCCGCAAGTTGCCGCTGGTGGTGGGTTCGGCGCTGGGCATGTCGATCATGCTGGTCAACTTCACTGACTCCAACGAAGTGTGCATCGCGCTGCTGACGATTGCCTTCTTCGCCCAAGGGATCGCGTCGTCGTCCTGGGCGGCAGTGTCGGAAATCGCACCCAAGGAACTGATCGGTCTGACCGGGGGCGTTACCAGCCTGGCGGCGAACATCGGCGGGATTGTCACGCCCATCGTCATCGGGCAAATCCTGCACGTCACGTCGAGCTTCGCTTACGCCTTCTGGTTTATCGGTGGCATGGCGCTGATCGGGACGCTGTCGTATTCGCTGTTGCTGGGCAAAATCTATCGCATCGAATTGAAAGCTCAGTGACGCAAAAAGGGTGTGTGTGACTTTATGCCCCCATGGGCAAAGGCGTACGCAAGTACGCCTTTTTTATGGGCCGCATCCGCCGTGTTTACTCCAGTTTGAACACCGCTTTGTCCAACTTTGGGCAGCGCCGTTCCCGTAGGCTGGGTCAGTAGCGATTCACCTTTCAAGGAACAGTCATGATCAATTACGTATTCGAGCCGAGCCTGCTGCGCAGCCTGCCGGTCAGCAACAGTGACGCGCGGTTTCCGGTGGGTCGGGTGTTTTGCCTTGGGCGCAATTATCACTGGGGCGACTCATTGAGCGAGGCCAGGGTCATGCCTGCGTTCTTCATGAAGCCGGCCACCTCGGTCATCGATGCCAGCGGCGAACTGGACTTCCCGCCACTGACCGAACAGTTCTGCCACGAGATCGAACTGGTGGTCGCCATCGGCAAGGACGGTTTCGAGATTTCAGAACACGACGCGCTGGATCACGTCTGGGGCTACGCCGCCGGGCTGGACCTTACCCGTCGCGACCTGCAGATGGCCGCCAAGGCAGAAGGGCAGCCGTGGGAAGCGGCCAAGGCGTTCGACGGCTCGGCACCCATCAGCCCGATTCAGCCGGCAAGCCTGTTGGGGCATCCCAGCCAGGGCGCGCTATGGTTGAGCGTGAACGGCATTGAACGTCAGCGCTCGGACCTCGAAAGCCAGATATGGACGGTGGGCGAAATCGTCAGCCGACTCTCGCGCTCCATTCGCCTGATGGCCGGCGATTTGATCATGACCGGCACGCCGCCTGGCGTTGACGCGTTGCAAGCGGGTGACGTGATCACCGCGGGCATCGCTGGTATCGGCCAATTTGAAGTCCGCGTGGGCTGCCGTCCCGCCGCCTGACGCACTCCGTACGACCCCAACTTGAAGAAAGGAGACATAACAATGACTGACAATTCCCTCCCTAAAGTCGCTTTGGTTACCGGTGCCGGCAGCGGTATCGGCCGTGCGGTTGCCCTGGGCCTGTTGGCCGATGGCTACAAGGTCGTCGCCACTGGCCGACGGATTGAGCCGCTGCAGGAATTGGCCGCGCTGGCCAAGGAGCAAGGCGGCGAAGTGCTGCCGGTGTCCACCGACGTACGCGACCCTGCCAGCGTGGACGCTTTGTTCGCCACGATTGAAGAGGTCTACGGCCGCGTCGATGTGGTGTTCAACAACGCCGGCGTCAACGCGCCCGCCGTGCCGATGGATGAACTTCCGGTGGATAAATGGCTGAGCGTGATCGAAACCAACGTCACCGGTGTGTTTCTGTGCAGCCGTGGCGCGTTTGGCCTGATGCGCAAACAGTCGCCCCAGGGCGGTCGGATCATCAATAACGGCTCGATTTCCGCGCACACACCGCGCCCGTTCACCGCGCCTTACACCGCCAGCAAACATGCGGTGTCCGGTATCACCAAAGCCCTGGCGCTGGATGGCCGTGAGTTCAACATCGCCTGCAGCCAGATCGACATCGGCAACGCGCTGACCGAACTGTCGGTGCGCATGACCAAGGGCGTGCGCCAGGCCAATGGCGAGACCGCCGTGGAGCCGATGATCGACGTCAAGCACATCGCTGATGCGGTGCGTTACATCGCCAACCTGCCGCTGTCCGCCAACGTGCTGAACATGACGGTCATGGCGACCAACATGCCGTTCGTTGGCCGTGGCTGATGGCTTGAATTCTGAATAAGCGAGAACGCGATGAAACCTGAAATCCTGCAACTCAGCCCGATCCTGATCCCCGAGATCAACGCGCGTTTGAACGCGCTGTACACCGTGCGTCCTTACTTCCAGCAAGCGGACAAGGCGGCGTACTTGCGTGAACACGGTGCAACGATTCGTGGCGTGGTCACGGGAGGCCACACTGGCATTACCCGTGCGGTGATGGAGCAACTGCCCGCCGTGGAAGTGATCGCGGTGAACGGCGTGGGCACCGATGCCGTGGACCTGGCCTACGCCCGGGACCGAGGCATTCACGTCACGGCCACCATCGGCGCATTGACCGAGGACGTGGCGGACCTGGCCATCGGCTTACTGATTTCTGCTGCGCGGGGCCTGGGCACCGGCGACCGCTACGTGCGCAGCGGCGCGTGGCCGAAAAGCCCGACGCCGCTGGCGCCGATCCCCCTGGCCCGGCAGTTTAGCGGTATGCGTATCGGCATCGTCGGGTTGGGCCGGGTAGGGCGTGCCGTCGCCACCCGGGCCGCTGCGTTTGGCTGTCCGATCAGCTACACCGATTTGCGCGCCATGGACGACGTGCCATACACCTTCGTCGCCGATTTGGTTGAGCTGGCGCGCCAGAGCGATGCGTTGATCATCGCGGCGGCGGCCGACAAGGCCAAAGGGATTATCAACGCCGAGGTGCTGGCGGCATTGGGCACCGAGGGTTACCTGATCAACGTCGCCCGGGGCAGCCTGGTCAACGAGCCGGATCTGGTGGCAGCGCTCATGACCGGCTCCATCGCCGGCGCAGGGCTGGACGTGTTCGTCGATGAGCCCAACGTGCCGGCCGAGCTGTTCGAGCTGGAGACCGTGATCCTGCAACCGCACCGCGCGAGCGCCACCGTGCAGACCCGCACGCGGATGGGTGAAATGGTGCTGGCGAGCCTGGCGCAGGGGTTGGCCGGCGAACGGCCGAGCGCTGCGGTTCAGTAACCTAGTCTGATGGTTCCCACGTTCCGCGTCCTGCTGACGCGGAGCGTCACGGTCTGCATTCCCACGCAGAGCGAGGGAACGATCAAGCCAGGGCGCGATGAGGTCATTACGGGGTTCGCGGTCTAAACTCCTCAAACCCAAGCCCAATAAAAACCACCATCATGATCGGCCCCGACGTGCTGACCCTGTCCACCATGACCCTCGCCTGGCTCGTGTATGCCGTGGTGATGGGCTGGGCAATATGGCGTTCGCCGTGGGTCGAGCTGTTCAGCGATGTCAGGCGTCAGCACATGTTGTTCGGGACCGTGTTTGCGCTGTTTCTGCTGTGGCTGGTGCGGCGTGATTTCGACACCGGCGTCTCGTATCACTTCATCGGCATGACCGCTGTCACGCTGTTGCTCGACTGGCCGCTGGCGCTGGTGGGCGGTTGTGTTGCTCAGTTGGGGTTGCTTGTCCTTTGTCGCCAGGACTTGGCCGCGATGGGCGTTAACGGCCTGCTGTTCATCGCGCTGCCGGTGCTGATCACAGAGGCCTGTTCGAGGGTTGTCGAGCGGTTGCAGCCGAAAAACCCGTTCGTGTACATCTTCTGTTCAGGCTTCTTTGCGGCTGCGTTGTCGGCGTTGCTGTGCCTGGTGGCGGCGTTGGGTGTGCTGTGGTGGGAGGGTCTGTTTGCGATGCCGGAATGGCTGGAGGATTTTGTCGGTTATCTGTGGCTGATCATCTTCCCCGAGGCGTTCATCAACGGGGTGGTGATCACGGCACTGGTGGTGTTCTGCCCGGAGTGGCTGGAGACGTTCAACCGCACGCGCTATCTGTCGGCGCCTTGGAAGGATGATGGCGGTGCCTGAGTTTGGGCATTAGGCACCGCAAGGAATCAATGGTGACGGGGATCGAGGTCGCCGGAGAACAGTTCGTCTTCAGCGTCCGGCGCGACCGGTATCGCATGCTCTTCGGACGCCCAGGCGCCCAGGTCGATCAATTTGCAGCGATCGGAACAGAACGGCCGGAAGGTGCTTTCGGGTTTCCACTCCACCGGCGCGCCACAGGTTGGGCAGTCGACGGTCATTGGTTGGCTCATGATTGGCCTCCACGCAAAGTTAAATAAAAATGATGCAGTCGCTCGACTTCGCTTTTCAGCCAGGCCGGGTCGCGGTCGTTGACGATCACGTCATCGGCTCGGCTCAAGCGGTATTCCCGCGTGGCTTGCGCCTTGAGAATCGCCTGTACCTGCTCGGCGTTGCTGTTGTCCCGGGCCACCGTGCGCTGAATCTGGATCGCTTCGGGCACATCGATCACCAGCACCCGTTTGGCCATCTCGTGCTGGGTGGTTTCCAGCAGCAGCGGCGACACCAGAATCGCGTACGACGATTGGGCCTTGGCCAGATACGCCGTGATTTCCTCGCGGATCAGCGGATGCAGCAGGCCTTCAAGCCACAGGCGTTGCTCCGGCTCTTTGAAGATCAGCTCGCGCAACGCGCTGCGGTTCAAGGTTCCGTCCCCTTGCAGCACACCGTCACCAAAATGCTCGGCTATCCGGGCCAGGGCAGGGCGCCCGGGTTCAACTACCCAGCGCGCGGCCTGATCGGCGTCCACCAAGTGCACGCCCAGATCGATGAAGACCTGAGCGGCCGCACTCTTGCCGCTGCCGATGCCACCGGTCAGGCCGAGAATCCAGGGTTGTGAAACAGCGTGTGTCATCTGAAACCGGCGAATTGTAGATACGAAGCGGTTATTTGATCACCCCAGAGCAAAGCGATCCACCCCGCAATGGCCAGATAAGGACCAAAGGGGATCGGCGTGCTGGTTTCGACGTTGCGCAGGCGCAGCATGATCAGGCCCAGTACGGCGCCGACCAGTGACGACAGCAGTATCGTCAGCGGCAGAATCTGCCAGCCGCCCCACGCGCCGAGCATTGCCAGCAATTTGAAATCGCCGTAGCCCATGCCTTCCTTGCCGGTGACCAGCTTGAACAGCCAGAACACCAGCCACAGCACCAGATATCCGAACACCGCGCCCCACAGCGCATCGGTCAGGGACGTGAAAAGCCCGAACGCATTGACGATCAGGCCCATCCACAGCAGCGGCAACACAATGGCGTCCGGCAATAACTGATGATCGGCGTCGATCAGGCTCATGGCGAGCAATCCCCAACTCAACACCAGCATCGCCCCGGCCTGCCAGCCAAAGCCGAAGTGCCAGGCAATGAACGCCGACAACACCCCGCACGTCAGCTCAACCAGCGGGTAGCGTTTGCTGATCGGCGCCTTGCAGCTTGAGCACTTACCGCCGAGGGCCAGATAACTGATCACCGGCAGGTTTTCCCAAGGGCGGATCTTGTGCGAGCAGTGGGGGCAGCGGGAGTGGGGGAGCAGCAGATTGAAGGTTTCGGTGGGCGGCTCGGGCGGCAGTTCCAGCATCTCGCGGGACTGCGCTTTCCAGTCCCGCATCAGCATGATCGGCAGGCGAAACACCACCACGTTGAGAAAACTGCCCACCAATAGGCCCAGGACAAGCGTGCACAAAACGAAGGCCAGTGGGGAACTGGCCAGGAGGTCGAGGAGGGGCATGGGTTAGACGACGTTTCCGAGTTGGAAAATGGGGAGGTACATGGCGATGACGAGGCCGCCGACGATGACGCCGAGGAACGCCATGATCATAGGTTCCATGAGACTTGTAAGGCTGTCGACCAGGTTATCCACCTCGTCTTCGTAGTAGGTCGCAACTTTGTCGAGCATATTGTCCAAGGCACCCGATTCCTCGCCGATCGCAGTCATCTGAATCGCCAGCATCGGAAATACGCCTGTGCTGCGCATAGAGAAGTTCAGCTGCATGCCAGTTGATACGTCTTGCTTGACTTTATGGACAGCGTTTCGGAATACGACATTGCCGGTCGCGCCCGCTACTGAGTCCAAGGCCTCAACTAAAGGCACGCCTGCTGCGAAGGTTGTGGACAGGGTTCGGGCGTAGCGCGCGACGGCAGACTTGTAAAGCAGTGGGCCGACGACAGGAAACTTTAATAAGGCTCGGTCTACTCCGTTCCGAAATTTTTCGGAGGTTCTATGGGCACGTTTGAACGCCCAAAATGCAAAAACAATCGCTCCCAAGAACATGTACCAATAGGCCTGAACCGCTTCTGAGAGACCAATTACCATTAGGGTGAACGCCGGGAGTTTGGCCCCAAAGCTGGAGAATACTGACTGAAACTGTGGGACGACTTTGATCAGTAGAATCCCGGTCACTATGAATGCAACTACGACAACCGCAATCGGGTAGGTCATCGCCTTTTTGATTTTTGCTTTCAAAGCCTCGGTTTTTTCCTTGTAAGTCGCAACCCTATCGAGCAGCGACTCAAGCGCACCTGCTTGTTCACCGGCATCCACCAAGCTGCAAAAAAGATCGTCGAAGTACTGCGGTTTTTGACGAAGAGCAGTGGCGAAACTATGGCCTGAAGCGACCTGCTGTTTTATGTCATCAACCAGAACTCGCATGTTCGGATTGTCAGTGCCCTCAATAATGATGTCGAAGGACTGCAGCAACGGTACGCCGGCCTTCATCATCGTCGCCATCTGGCGGCTGAAGAAAGCTATATCCAGCGGCTTGATTTTCTTGCCTTTGCTAAAAATCGAAACCGATTTCTTGCGCACCTTGGTAGGGTTGATTCCCTGTTTACGGAGCTGCGCTTTGACCAGCGGCGGGTTGTGGCCGCTTATCTCTCCGCTGACTTTGGTCCCCTTCTTGTCCAGGCCTTCCCAAGTAAAGACGCTGACTTTAACTACCTTGGTCGCCATGCTTAATCCTTGGTCACCCGGTTGATTTCCTCAAGGCTCGTCACACCTTGCATCGCCTTGATCAGGCCGGACGTTCGCAAGTCATTGAACCCGTCCTTGCGCATCTGCTCAGCAATCTCGATAGAGTTGCCTTCTTCCATGATGATGCGCTCCAGTGCCGGGGTGCTTTTTACCACCTCGTAAATACCCACGCGGCCTTTATAGCCCCCGTTGCAACTTTCGCACCCTACTGGAGAGTAAAGCGTGAACGTGCCGATTTTCGACTCGGGGAAACCTTCTGCAATCAAAGTTTCACGAGGAATGTCCGCCTCTTTCTTGCAGTTCGAACACAGCTTTCGGGCCAACCGCTGCGCAATGATCAGGTTGATCGCGGTCGCAATGTTAAACGCCGCCACGCCCATGTGATGCAGACGGGTCAGGGTTTCTGCCGCGCTGTTAGTGTGCAGCGTGGAAAGCACCATGTGACCGGTCTGGGAGGCTTTGATCGCGATCTCAGCGGTCTCAAGGTCTCGGATCTCACCCACCATGATCACGTCAGGGTCCTGACGCAGAAACGCCCGAAGCGCCTGGGAGAAGTCCATGCCCTGGCGCGGGTTGACGTTCACCTGGTTAATCCCTTCCAGGTTGATTTCCACGGGGTCTTCGGCGGTGGAAATGTTGATGTCCACCGTGTTGAGAATATTGAGCCCGGTATACAGCGAAACGGTTTTCCCCGAACCCGTCGGGCCAGTGACGAGAATCATGCCTTGAGGCTGGCGCAACGCTTCCAGGTACAACGCCTTCTGTTCCGGCTCATAGCCCAGCGCGTCGATGCCCATCTGCGCCGTGGTGGGGTCAAGAATCCGCATGACGATCTTTTCGCCCCACAGGGTGGGCAAGGTGTTGACCCGGAAGTCGATGGCGCGGTTTTTCGAAATCCGCAGCTTGATCCGGCCGTCCTGTGGCTTGCGTCGTTCGGAGATGTCCAGGCTGGCCATCACCTTCAGCCGCGCCGCGATTCGTCCCGCCAAGTGAATGGGAGGCTTCGCCACTTCATGCAGAATCCCGTCGGTACGCAGCCGCACGCGGAAGATCTTTTCGTAGGGTTCAAAGTGCAGGTCGGAGGAGCCCAGGCGAATGGCGTCCATGAGCATCTTGTTGACGAACCGCACCACGGGCGCGTCGTCAGCGTCCTGTCCGCCAATGGAGCGTTCTTTGCTCTCGTCGACTGCTTCGATTTCCAGGCCGAGGTCAACGTCGGCAAGATCACCCATCCCGCTGTGGCTGTCGAAGAACTTGTCGATGGCGCTGGTGAGCTTGTCGTCCTCGACCAAAATGGCTTCAGTCGTCAGCCCTGTGCTGAACTGGATGTCGGTAATGGCTTGGTGATTGGTCGGGTCGGAAATGCCCACGAACAACTTATTACCGCGACGCCACAGGGGCATGGCGTTGTGTTGTCGTACTAGCTTTTCGCTTACTAATCCCTTGGGCTGGCTCTCTTTGTCCAGCACAGACAGGTCGAGAAATGGAACACCAAATTGTTCCGAGGCGACTTCAGCCAGCGTCAGGCTTTTGACCAGCTTGTTCTGGACGAGGTAATTGACCAGCGAGACTTTGTCGCGACGCGCCTGTTGATAGGCCTGCTGCGCGGTTTTTTCATCGAGCAGTTCGGCGACAACGAGTTGCTTGGCCAAACCGGTTAGGACGACATCAGTCATTACAGCCACCACCTACAGACAATGAATGGTTTATATCGCAGTAAGGCGTGGCTGCCAAACTGGAAGAGTCCGTGTGACAAAAATTGTCAGTTAATGTCCAGTGGGGTACGCCTTTCCTAAGCCGCCTAACACGAACTATCCCGTGACCATCAGCTTTGTTTGAATTGGCACGCCGCATGCTTATGTCTCATCAAGGCAACACTACTTTGACGCCTTGGAGAAATACTATGAATTTGCAGAAAGGCTTTACCCTGATCGAATTGATGATCGTGGTCGCGATCGTCGGCATCCTGGCCGCCGTCGCGCTGCCGGCTTATCAGAACTACACCATGCGCGCTCGCTTCGCTGAAGTGACATCGGTAGCAGATACATACAAAACCGCAGTGTCGTTATGCATCCAGACACTTGGAACCCCAACCGGGTGCACCAATGGAGCTAACGATATACCTGCGTCCACTTCTACTCCGTATGTAGCAAGTGCCACAGTAACGAATGGTCAGATTGTTATTATTCCACAAGGTCAGATTCCGGCTGCGTCTACGTATACTCTGACTCCGACATTAACTGCTGGATCTACAAATTGGGCCATTGGTGGCGGTTGCTTGACCGCTCAGGCTCCAGCTCCAATTCTGTGTAAAGCAGCAGGCTCTTGATTCAATAGTCAATGAAAAGGCGCTTAACGGCGCCTTTTTTATTTCTGAATACCGACTCTCCAGGGCAGGATTCTATGAGTGCGCTGACATCTTCAATTCCCAGGTTCATGTTGGGCGGATGTCTTCTTTTACTCTTTACTTCGGTTGTCTTTATTTCCCTATCAGGCCATGACTGGCAACGCGCTGCTCAAAGCGCGTTGGCTTTTATCTGCTTCTTGGCCATTACCTTCTATTCGACAACCCAAACTGACGTCCCTTTCTTGAACCCCATTGCACGCAATGCGTGTGTGCTGATTGTTGGCTTGGGCATATTGTCCGTGTGGGATGCTCATTGGCAGGAATGGGCCGTAATTGAGTTTTCCGTGCTGGTGGCCTGCTGTTGCATCGCATGGGCAGTCGCGCTTGGACGAAGAAACCACAGCGACACTTTTGACCGGCTTATCATTTCTTTCGTGGTCTTTCTGTGTGGCGTCAAGGTTGCGCAATTCATTGCTGCGTCTACCGCTGCTTTCACTCAAGGGTTGTCCACACTGGACACCGGCCTGTTGCTTGAAGGCTTTTCCAATCCGCGTTTCTACGGCCAATTCCAGACATTCACCCTACCGCTGCTTGCACTGCCTCTGCTTCTGACGACGGTCAAACGTTCCGCCAAAGCCTGGTTATTCGTCCTCTTCGCCTGCTGGTGGATGATCGCCATTTGCGGTGGCACTCGGGGGACGTGGCTCGGTGTGAGTTGTACGGCTGGTGTGATGTTTTTCTGCGGCCCATATGCCCGGCGCTGGGTAGCCTGGCAACTCTGTGCAGCGGCCAGCGGATTATTGTTGTTTTGGTGTTTGTTCAGCCTGCTGCCTGACTACCTTGGCATCAAGATCGTCAACTTCGCCGGTGACCGGCTGACCACCAGTCTGTCTGCCCGCGACATCATCTGGCATCAGGCGTGGGAAATGATTAAAGAGCGGCCATGGTTGGGTTTCGGCCCGATGCATTTCGCCGATATCCACAACCCCATTGCCGCCCATCCCCATCAGGCGATATTGCAGTGGGCCTGCGAATGGGGTGTTCCATCGACGTTGCTGGTGGGAGGTCTCGCGGCTCAAGGACTCTTCGCGACATTGAAACTGGTCCGATCAAAATCAATGTCCAGCGAGCCGGTGGACCTGCTGCGCATCTGTCTGTTCGCCAGCCTGCTCGGCGCGCTGACGCAATCGATGGTCGACGGCGTCATTGTCATGCCGTATTCCCAAGTCTGGCTCGCTATTGTCGTGGGCTGGTTGTTGGGAATCCATGAATGGTCCGCCAAGCCCCAAGCCAGCGGCGCGGTTCTACGATGGAGCTGGATGGCGACAATGGCGTTGGCGATAGGCTTTTTGATGTACGTCGTGGCTCGGGACTTCCCGCATTTGAATGAGCGCGACCGCCAGTATGCCCACGACTTCGGAGGCAACTTGCAGCCACGCTTCTGGGAGCAAGGCGTCATCGCGGTCAAACCCCAGTAACTTGAAGGCGCTCGACGCTGCTGCTAGCGTTGCCACATGAACGCCGAAATAGCTCAGCCGGTAGAGCAGCGCACTCGTAACGCGAAGGTCGTAGGTTCGATTCCTATTTTCGGCACCAAACACGTTCTTTTCAGTTGCATTCTGTTCTTCGCTTTAACCCTCTACAACGCCTGATACGCCAGCCCCGCTTATGCGGTGTTGTGCGTTTTTGCGTTCTGTTAATTTCTATTGTCACGCGTTTTAGGTATATGCGTAGGTATATCAGCGGTTCGATTTCGAGACGTATACCAATGGCGCGCACCGTAGCCCTCTCACAGAAACCAAATGCGAAGCAGCCAGGGCTCAGGAGAAGGACAGCACTCTCTTTGACGGCCAGGGCCTTTTCCTGCTGGTGAAGAAAAGCGGGGTGAAGGTCTGGCGGTTCAAGTACAAGCACCCTGATGGTCACTGCGCCAGCGCAGACGACGCACTGGCCCGCTCTTCCGCTGAGCCGGTTGCCTGGGCTGCTGCAGAAGACGGAAAGCGACACCGGCAGGCCGCTCACACGACTGGCGCTGAAAATGACACTGCTGGTCTTTATTAGGTCGAGTGAGCTGCGCTTTGCGCGATGGCGAGATCGATCAGCGTAGAGCCATGTGGGAAATACCGGGAAAGCGCGATGCAATCCAAGGCGTGAAACATTCGGTTAGAGGCTCGAAGATGAAGGCCGCGCACTTGGTACCGCTCAGTCGCCAAACCCTGGACGTCATTGATCAATTGAAAGCTCTCACCGGCAAGCATGAGTTGGTTTTCACTGGCGACCATAAATCATGGAGGGCGATGAGTGACGCTACTGTCAATAAAGCGCTTCGCCGCATGGGCTACGACACGAAGGTCGACTTGTGTGGGCATGGCTTCAGGACAATGGCTTACTCTGCACTGGTCGAGTCGTGTTTATGGTCTCGCGATGTTGTAGAGCGGCAGATGAGTCACAAGGAGCAAAACTCTGTCCGCGCGGCCTATGTTCACCGTGCCTAGATGATCGATGAACGCCGGCTAATGCTTCAGTGGTGGGCGGACTACATCGACGCCAACCGGGCCGGCAGACCGCTATAGCTGTGCGGCTTTTTCTAAAAACAATGGCCTAGCGTACGTTGGTCAGTTAATACCGCACTGCCGCAGTGCGACTTCCAGAGACTGATCAAGGACATACTCTCCGGTAGTGCTCGCCGCCTGATTCAGTCCAACTGTTCGGTAGATCAAGCTATGGCCGGTTTTCATCTGATTCAGGATAGAGCGTGCCTTCTCGCCGGTTGCGGCGGTGAAGGGGGACATTGATCGAGCGGCCGCTTCCATCGCCATGGTGTACGCGTTAGCCACGATCTGCTGCTGCTTAGGATCATTAGGCACTGCGGCTTGCATTGCCTTCAGCTGTCCCTTTGGCACGTAGTCTAATGGCGTCTCGCTCGAGCTAATCGTCCACGCTGGGTTCTGATCGATGCGGACCTGTACATCGCCGACGGGAATCAGGTAACGACCCCCACTCCTAACCCCAACGCGCAGGTCTCCATTTACGGATTCAATGTAGGGGTAGTAATTGTTTGAGACTGTGTAGACGCCGCTCCGGGTGTAGAAGCTTCCTACGGTAACCGCACAGGTCGACCTGTCGGTGAACTTGTCAGTGCTTTTGACAGTAATCCACTCAACCTTCGGCGCAGTGAGACTAGTACCGCATCCAGAAATCGATATCACTACAGCCAAACCCAAAAACCTTTTCATCACACGCTCCCTGTTGAAGGCTGGCGAATTGCCGCCGGCACTATACCAGCCTGCCTCAAGCACATAACCAACACCTGATCCTACTTGCTAGGTTTGCGATACAGCATCACATTCGGAAGCGGTACCGATAAAATCGGAACGGCTCGCGATTCTTCACTACCCCGAAACAGGGTGGTGTTCGACATCTGCGTCGCTCCACTAAGCCGAGACCCCGGCCCAGAGGTGTGAGCACATCTATTGGCTCTCATTGAGGATGGACCATCCGGCGCAGCAGGGGCTAGAGCTGACCTCCCTTGTCTGTATGGCAGATGCCATTGCGATACACGCCCCCGCACTGTTTTGGGGATGGGCCGCAAATATGGGGAAATCCCATATTTAAAAAGGAGCGGAGTTAGGGATCGATTTCATGCCTCGCCCTCCTGGATCTCAAATCCGAAACTACCCGGATTCTGGGTAGATACCGGCAAACCTCCCGGCATCCCAAGGCGTGACCTAGGTAGTGTCTGGCACCTGGCTGGGTTAGTCAGCCGGAATTGAAAGCTCTTGGATGTTTGCAATGCTCATAAGCATTTGTTGCACCCACGCACGAAGCGTGACCACACGTTAAGGAACCGAGCTCTAGCTGGGCTAATGCGGCGCTCTGCATGTGCTCAGCTACCGCGCCCCGATTTCCGTTCACCGAACGGATTAGGCAATACTGCGTATGCAGTGGCAGGCGGTTCGTCAGTTGCAGTGGGTTCCGGAGGTTTGGCAGTGATAGGGAGCAAAATAAAAACAACAATCCTTTTGGTTGGGCTTGCTCTGCTGGGAAGCTGGGCATTTAGAAATTACGTTAACAATGACCCCAACGTAACCAAGGTCTATTCGTACATCCGCGAGAGCAATTCGATACAGGCGCGTTTGGGGCATGTGCAAACGATGCAAGTTACTGGGGTTACTTCTGTTAGTCCAAAGGAATCAGAAGGTCCATACAAAATCTATCGGGTTTCAGTACAAGGCGTTCTTGAGTCCGACGTTGTGCGCGTTGTCGTCACTCAGGAGTCCGGACTGGAAGTGATCAAGGAAAGGATTGGCTCCCCGTGTCGAAAGCCTCAATTACCCTCATGTGAGAGTAAGCCGTAGGTGAGTTCGTCGGCTGTCACCGATTCTAGAATTCAACTGCATGCCGCGAAATTACCAATTTCTGTCAAGTCGGACACTTCCGGACTGCGAATCTAAAAGGGTTGGCAGTTCCTATCGGTGTCTAGTCACATATACCTAGCCCTATCACCGGCATTGGGGCCGACTATGTACGACATCATGAATCAATCTTGCATTTGTGCTGCAACTACCCCAGTTTGCGTGGCGGGCGAGACACGCACAGCCCAGGAGTGGGCGACGATCCACGGAATCAAATGACAGGCGCTCAAGATGCGCTGATATCGTGGCATGGTCCGGAGAGACGCTTTCGCCCAGCCCAGCCCAGCCCCGGCGAGGACGCAGGCCCGCTCAGCGCGCCGCATAAAACAACCACTGTCCGGTTGCCCGCCCCGACAAGCGGCCGGTTGGTAAGCACGTTTGGCAACCGGTGGGCGCGAAGATTTTGGGCGTCGTCACCCGGAAACCAGTACCGGAGGACTGAGCGTTATGGTCGCGTGGGTAAAGTTAGAAGTGCTTGCGTAGAATAGAGAACGGTTGGCTAATTACCGCAGGTATGATGAGCGATAATTCACTAGGTTGACTAAAGGAATAGAGAATGGACCTTGCCAGCTGGATATCGATTTTTATGGCGCTGATTGCAGTAGCGACCGCCATTGTCACCTACGCCGTTTTCCGCTCCGCTACAGATCCAGCGGTGATCGTATGCACAGCCAGATCTGGCTAGGCCATCATTGGTAAATCTCATCATCGAAAATATTGGCCGTGGGCCTGCACACTCAATTTCCTTCAAATTGAGTCGCCCTCTCCCACAGAAGGCGTTCGGTATCGGGGTGCCGATACGGCCACCTGAGCAGATGTCTTCCGGCCCCATCCCTGATGGCCTCCCTTTTCTGGCTCCTGGACAGCGGATCACGATTACCTGGGGGCAGTACGGGGGGCTGCAGAGCTACATCGGGGACACACCGATCCAGATAGACGCATTTTGCTATAGAGGCCGATCGCAGCGGATGTGGGCAAGACGTCTTACCTCAGCGTCTTGCGTTAATATAAAAATGTTCAGACTTGCAGAGTCGGCCGAGCATGGCTACGGCCCAAATCTTGTGAAAGAGTTAAAAGCGTTGAATGCGACTATGAAATCTATAGAGGTTCGCTTGGATAGGGCGGAAGGCGATCAGGGGAGTGCCTCGGCAGAAGAACTGTTTGCCATGCAGGAAGACCTCGATAAACCAAAGCGGACTGAGGTTTAGGTATACAAATGGGTATACGAGGTTGGTAGCCTTTCAATGGTTTCCCTGATATCACTGACTTATATGTTGTAAATCGATTCCTATTTTCGGCACCAGAAATACAAGAAAGCCCGGTCCTCAAGACCGGGCTTTTTTTGTGTCTGCCTTGATACGACCCCCTGTAGGAGCCAACTTGTTGGCGAAGCGATCAACGCGGTATGTCAGTTGAGCCACTTCGCGAACAAGTTCGCTCCTACAGAAACGCCCCCGTCAAATACTCAACCGCATCGACAAATCAACCGCCTTCACGTCCTTGGTCAGCGCCCCGATCGAGATGTAGTCGACGCCGGTTTCGGCGATGGTGCGCAGGGTGGTGTCGTTGATGCCGCCACTGGCTTCGAGTTTGGCTTTGCCTGCGGTCAGGCGGACGGCTTCGCGCATGTCGTCCAGGCTCAGTTCGTCAAGCATGATGATGTCGGCGCCGGCGTCGAGTGCCTGTTTGAGTTCGCTCAGGCTTTCCACTTCGACCTCGACCGGTTTGCCGGGGGCGATTTTGTGTGCGGCGTTGATGGCTTCGGCAATGCCACCGCAGGCAGCGATGTGGTTTTCCTTGATCAGGAAGGCGTCGTGCAGGCCGATGCGGTGGTTGTGGCAGCCGCCGCAGGTGACGGCGTACTTCTGGGCCAGGCGCAGGCCGGGCAGGGTTTTGCGGGTGTCCAGCAATTTGACCTGAGTGTCGGCAACCATGTCGGCATAGTGCTGCGCGCGGGTGGCGACGCCTGACAGCAATTGCAGAAAGTTCAGCGCGCTGCGTTCCCCGGTCAACAGCGAGCGCGCAGGTCCTTCGAGACGAAACAACGTTTGATCAGGTCTCACCCGGTCACCGTCACTGACCTGCCAATGCACGGCAACACGCTGGTCCAGTTGCCGAAACACGCTGTCGACCCAAGCGGTGCCGGCGATCACGGCTTCATCGCGGGAGATCACGGTGGCAGTCGCGAGTCGCTCAGCCGCAATCAGCTGTGCGGTGATGTCCCCGGTCCCGACATCTTCAAGCAACGCACGTCGTACGTTGGCTTCGATTTCGGCGGTCAGCGACGCAAGGCGTAAATTGGGCATATCGGGCTCCGCGTACTAAGTGCTTCGAGTATAAGCCAGGGCGAATTGCTTACATTCGCCGTTCGACAAGCCGTGTAAGCGTTTTCACTACACTTGGTCGGTTTTTTCGCCGTTGGTGCGATGAAACGCCTTTTTCGCGGTCTATCGCAGCACATGTCACTTTGCCTCTCCTATATTTACAATAAGGCAAAGCCTCCGGTAGCAAGCGGACACGTTTTGAAAGATACTTGCTTTATATTTGACGTCATAGCTTTGACGTTTTGCCTGCTTTATCCCATGGACTTTTGAGCTCACTCCGCAATTTAGGTGCGTCGCGCGCCGGTTGCGTAGCGTTCGTTGTGTTGTGTGCAGTAGTTGAGTTGAATGGAGGCCTTGATGCAGAACGACGGTAAAGTGGTGCCCTTGAACAAGGCGGGTCCGGAATCATTGGGGCCTTCGCCAGTGGCGCGGCTGCCTGTCGTTCTCCTGCAAGTGCGTGATAAAGCTGCACAACTTTTGAAAGAAAGCCTGCAGACTCTGTTTGATAACGCTGACGACACGCTGTTTGAAATGGCGGATCGCGCGCACAACAACGTCGAACAGAATATCTTTTTCGAAGCCATGCGCGACCTGCGTCTGAAACGCAAAAGTATCGAACGTAATTTTCTCGACAAATTCTTCGAATCCTTCCTGCGCCTGGGTCAATACCAGATCACCGAACCGACGTTCACCGAGCCGGTCTCCTTCGACAAACTCGCCTTGGTCCATAACGACGATCTGGAAAGAACCGTTGCCGTGGACGCGATGGTGACCAAGGTCATGAGCCGTGACGGCGTGGCCTTGACTCAAGTGACAACCCGGCTGAACGAGCTGATCCCGCAGCCGCTGACCGATGAAACCAACCCTCTTGGCCCCTCGCGCCTCTGCGAGTGCTTCCTGCAGGCCGGGCAAAATCTGGGCGTGGAGATCAAGGTCAAGCTGATCATCCTCAAGCTGTTTGAAAAATACGCCCTGAGCAACGCCGATCAGTTGTATGAAGAAGCCAACCAGTTACTGATTGCCGCCGGTGTACTGCCGGAGTTGAAGGTGTTGCCGTCGCGCCGTGCGACCGACCGTGCGGCGACCGCCCGTTCGAGCGAAGCACAGCGTGCCGAAAACGTGGTGCTGATCCAGGCCACCGCGAGCCTGGATCAAAGCGTTCAGGAAGTGTTCGGGGCGTTGCAAGAGTTGCTGGTCAATGTGCGTGGCAGTTTGACCCCTCGCAAGGACAACAGCGGCGAAGCCCGTCCCATTTCCAGCCCCGATCTGCTGCGACTGCTGTCCCACCTGCAGCAGTACGTGCCGACCTCCGATGCGCCCGACGACTTCGACCTGCGCATGCAGCTGGAACAGCTGATTAACCGTGTTAGCGTGAAGAGCGGCAAATTCCGCGTCGTGGGCGTGGTGGACGAAGACGTGATCAACCTGATCGCGATGCTGTTCGAGTTCATCCTGGATGACCGGAATCTGCCCGGTTCGCTGCGTGCCCTGATTGGTCGCCTGCAGATCCCGATGCTGAAGATCGCGGTCATCGACAAGAGCTTTTTCAGCCGGGGTAGCCACCCGGCGCGCCGTCTGCTCAACGAGATCGCGTCGGCCGCGCTGGGCTGGGGCGGTCGTGACGACAGCCAGCGTGATTCGCTGTACTCACGCATCGATCAGATTGTTCAACGGCTGCTGCATGACTTCGTCGACGATCCGCAAATCTTCACTGAATTGCTGGTCGACTTCCTCGCCTTCATCGGTGATGAACGCCGTCGCAGCGAACTGCTCGAGCAGCGCACGCGCGATGCGGAGGAGGGCCGCGCCCTGGCCGAAATGGCCCGGCAACGTGTGCAGCAAGCGCTGAACGAGCGGTTGCTGGGCAAGACGCTGCCTGAAGTGGTGGTGCGTCTGCTGCAGGAAGCGTGGAGCAAGGTGCTGCTGCTGACCTGCCTCAAGCACGGTTATGAATCCCTTGAGTGGGAGGCCGGCCTGAAAGCGATGGATGACTTGATTTGGAGCGTTGAGCCCCATGAGGAGCCCGAAGCGCGCCAGCATTTGCTGAGTCTGGTGCCGGGGCTGTTGAAGTCACTGCGCGACGGCCTGAGCAGTGCGGCGTTTGATCCGTTCGCCACCAGCGATTTCTTCAGTCAGCTGGAAGTGCTGCACGTGCAGGCGTTTCACCACGTGACCCGGGCGTCGGACGAAAACGCCGAAGCGCCGAACCCGGACGTGGCGGACGGCATGCCCATGATGGCGGTCGTGGAAGAGATCGTGCTGATCGCCCCCGGCGAGCAAATGCTCGGCGAGCCTGCGACACAGTTGCCTTCCGATGATCCGGGCCTGCAGCAGGTGGACACCTTACGGCTGGGCAGCTGGATCGAAATCCAGGAAGACGAAGAGCACAAGCTGCGGTGCAAGCTGGCTGCCATCGTTGAGCCGAGCGGCCGTTACGTGTTCGTCAATCGGACTGGCATGAAAGTCCTCGAAAAAACCCGGATGGGCCTCGCTGTCGAGTTTCGTCGTGGCGCTATTCGGGTGCTGGACGATGCGCTGTTGTTTGATCGTGCGCTGGATTCAGTGCTGGGCAACTTGCGCAAGCTCAAAGGGGCGTAATACCCGTACTTAGGACCGGCTTCTGCCGAAGGCGTGGGAGTCCGGCTTGCCGACGATCTGCCGGGAAAGCGCCTTCGGCCAGAAGCAAGACAGTGACATTCCCCCGCCACAACACCTCCCATCGCGGGCATACTGGCCGCTGTCGATTTACCCGTTCAAGGAACCTCATGCAATTGGACTCCGCCACGGGCTGGTGCCACGGCGCGCATCATTGCCCTTCGCCCAATTTCAATGCCCGGCCTGACGCCGAGATCTCGCTGCTGGTGATCCACAACATCAGCCTGCCACCCGCCCAATTCAAGACCGGCAAGGTCCAGGCCTTCTTTCAGAACACGCTGGACGTCACAGAACATCCCTACTTTGAAACCATCGCGGACCTGCGCGTTTCTGCGCATTTTCTGATTGAGCGCGACGGCGATCTGACGCAGTTTGTGTCCTGCCTCGATCGCGCCTGGCATGCCGGGGTGTCGCGCTTCGAAGGGCGCGAGACCTGCAACGATTTTTCCATCGGCATCGAGCTTGAGGGCACTGACGATCAGCCCTTCACTGACCACCAGTACCGCGCGCTGATCGAACTGACCCGACAGCTGCAATCCGCCTACCCCCAGATCACGGCGCAACGGATTTGCGGCCACAGCGACATTGCGCCGGGACGCAAGACCGATCCGGGTCCATGCTTTGACTGGGTGCGGTTTCGTTCGGCTTTGAAGATTGAAATGAGGAACAGTGAATGAGTTTTATGGTGTTGCTGTTGGCGGTGTGGATCGAGAAATTTTCCGCCCTGCGCCAACGTGTCCAGCATGACGGACCCTGGTTGCGGCAGTTGGGGCGGCTTGAGTCCAATCCCCGAACGGCCAAACAGCCGTGGATGATGCTCGCCGTGATGGTGCTGTTGCCGGTATTGATTCTGGCGCTGGTGCTGGCGGTACTGGGTTCCGTCGCCTACGGCTGGCTGGCATTGCCGGTTCATCTTCTGGTGCTGATTTACAGCCTGGGCCGAGGCGATGTGAAAGGCGACCTGGGCCCCTTTCGCGACGCGTGCCGTCGCGGAGACCAAGAGGGCGCGGTCCTGGTGGCTGAGCGGGATATGGGCGTCGCGGCAGATGACAGCGAGCAATTATTGCAGGGCGTGCAGAGTTACCTGTTGTGGCAAATCTATCAGGGCTTCTTTGCGGTTATCTTCTGGTATTTCCTGCTCGGCCCGGTGGCCGCCTTCAGTTACCGGCTGCTGGCGCTGGCCGCCGAACACGGCAAGACGCCCGCCCTGGTCGAGCGCGCGTCGCAGCTGCGTCATGCGTTCGACTGGATACCGGTCCGGCTGCTGGCCGCCAGTTTTGCGCTGGTGGGTAACTTCGTCGCGGTGGGGCGAGTGATGGTGCACGAGCTGCTCAACTGGAATATCAGCGCGGCGGGCCTGATCACCAAAGTGGGCTGCGTGGCAGGTGAAGTGCCTGCGCCGGTGATGGGCGTTGCAGGGGTCACCAGTCTGGACGTGCTGTGGGAATTGCTGATCCGCGCGGCCATCGTGTGGTACGCAGGCTTTGCGTTGTGGACGTTGTTGGTTTGACTCATCCCCTGTAGGCGTGCGCTTGCCCGCGATGACCTCGGTGTGTCCGATGCATCGATGGCGTCTGCCCCATCATCGCGGGCAAGCGCGCTCCTACACATGATGCTGCTTCCAATATCGCCGTGATCTGCTGATTTTCTGATGCAGATCAATATCGGTACCTGTTTAAAGTCCATTCTTCGTCGGTCATTTTTCTGCGCACTGAGCATGAGTGCAGCCGGTATGGAGTGTGTCGGCCGCTTCATATTTCAAGTTTAATCGTTCAGAAAGATGGCGGTAGGCTAGCAATTAGTCTGCCGGTCATTCCTTGATACATCCCAAACATTTGCTATAGCTAACACTCTTACGCCGTACATGAGGGCAATGGAATGTCAGTCGCAAAGAAAATGAGCGTGGGCCAGTTGACGATGTTGACGGCCGTGAACATGTTGGGTTCGGGCATCGTGCTGTTGCCTTCCAAACTCGCCGAAGTCGGCGCCATCTCGATACTGTCCTGGATCATCACCGCCACCGGCTCGCTGGCTCTGGCGTATGCCTTTGCCCGCTGCGGGATGCTCAGCCGGAAGACCGGCGGCATGGGCGGTTACGCCGAATACGCCTTCGGGAAAGGCGGCAACTACATCACTAACTACACCTACGGGGTCTCGCTGTTAATTGCCAATGTGGCGATCAGTATTACCGCAGTCGGTTATATCCAGGTGCTGTTTGATGTGCAGCTCAATTCCCTGCAAGTGGGCCTGGCGACCATCGCGTTATTGTGGATAACCACGTTCGCCAACTTCGGTGGCGCGAGCATTACCGGCAAGATTGGCGCCGTCACCGTATGGGGCGTTATCGCGCCCGTGGTGCTGGTCTCGACCATTGGCTGGTTCTGGTTCGACAGCAGCGTGTATGCCGCGGGTTGGAATCCGCACAACATGGGCTGGTTCGAAGCGGCCGGCGCATCAGTGGCCATCACGTTATGGGCATTTCTGGGCCTTGAGTCGGCGTGCGCGAACACCGACGCGGTGGAGAACCCCGAGAAAAACGTGCCCATCGCCGTGCTGGGCGGAACGTTGGGCGCAGCAGTGATCTACATCGTGTCCACCAACGTCATCGCCGGCATCGTCAGCAACCCGGAACTGGTCGCTTCCACCGCGCCGTTCGGGCTGGTCTTCGCCAAGATGTTCAACCCCATGGTGGGCAGCATCGTCATGGGCTTGATGGTACTGGCCTGCATCGGTTCGTTGCTGGGTTGGCAGTTCACCATCGCCCAGGTCTTCAAAAGCTCGGCCGACACCGGTTATTTCCTGCCGATCTTCGCCAAGGCCAACAAGGCCGGGACGCCGATTGTGGGCATGCTGATTTTGTTGGCGGGGCAGACCGCGCTGGGGTTCCTGACCATCAGCCCGAACCTGAGCAAGCAGTTCGACATTCTGGTGAACCTGGCGGTGGTGACCAATCTGGTGCCGTACATCCTGTCCATGGCGGCGCTGATGACCCTGCAAAAAGTCTCCAACGTGCCGCCGCGCAAAGCGCTGGCCACCAACATCATCGCCTGGATAGCGGCCGCCTACAGTTACCTGGCACTGTACAGTTCCGGCGAGCAGGCGCTGATGCTGGGCGGTGTCGCGACCATCTTCGGCTACACGCTGTTCGGCTTCGTCAACAATCGCCTCATACGCCTGGAAGCGCTGAATAACAGCGTACCGGTGCAGACGGTCAGTGCGCAGCACATTGAAGGTACGCCCATCCCGGTGAACAGCTTGAATTCGCCCACTCTGGAGGTTCGACCATGACGGAAAACAGACATCTGCTTGGCATGCTGGCGTTATTGGTCAGCAGCCCGCCAGACAAGCGCACCGTCTTCGGCCGCGCCCTGAATCAACTGATCGCTGACGTCGAAGAGCGCTCCATCAGCGTGCTGGTCTCGGAAAGCCTGAGCGACGCGACCTCGATCCTGCATTCCGATCCCGCCATTCAGTGTGTGCTGTTGAGCTGGGAAATGGACAAAAGCGAGGGGCACGAGGAGTGCATCAAGCTGCTGACCAATTTGCGCGAGCGCAACACCCGCGTGCCGGTGTTTTTGATCAGCGACCGCAGCACGGCGTCCGGCATTCCGCTGGTGGTCATGCAGCATGCCGACGACTTCATCTGGCTGCCGGAAGACACCAGCCGCTTCCTCAGCGGCCGAATCATGGCCGCCATTGAGCGCTACCGTCAGGCGGTGCTGCCGCCGATGTTCGGTGCGCTGCTCAAGTTCGCGCGTTCGTACGAGTATTCGTGGCACACGCCGGGGCATGCAGGCGGCACGGCCTTTTTGAAGAGCACTGCGGGCCGGGCGTTTTACGAGTTCTTCGGAGAAAACCTGCTGCGCTCGGACCTGTCGATTTCGGTCGGCGAACTGGGCTCGCTGCTGGATCACAGCGGCCCGATTGGCCAGGGCGAACGCTACGCGGCCAAGGTATTTGGCGCTCATCGCACCTATTACGTCACCAACGGTTCATCGATGTCCAACCGGGTCATCCTCATGGCCAGCGTGACCCGTGACCAGATCGCCCTGTGCGATCGCAACTGCCATAAATCCGCCGAGCACGCGATGACCTTGTCCGGCGCAATCCCGACCTATCTGGTGCCCACTCGCAACCGCTACGGCATCATCGGCCCGATCCTGCCGCAAACGTTGAGCGCCGAAGCGGTAAAGGCCGCGATTGCCAACAATCCGCTGGTCAAGGACGGCATCGACCCGACCCCGATCCACGCCATCGTCACCAACTCCACCTACGACGGCCTGACCTACAACGTCACGCGGGTGGAGCAATTGCTCGGGCAGAGCGTTGATCGTCTGCATTTCGATGAGGCCTGGTACGGCTACGCGCGGTTCAATCCGCTGTACAAGGACCGGTTCGCGATGCACGGAGACCCTGCCGACCACGACGAATCACGGCCAACGGTGTTCGCCACGCAATCGACCCACAAACTGCTGGCGGCGCTGTCCCAGGCGTCGATGATTCACGTGCGCAACGGGCGTAATCCGATACCCCATGGGCGCTTCAATGAGTCGTTCATGATGCACGCCTCGACCTCGCCCAACTACGCAATCATGGCATCGTGCGACGTCAGCTCGGCGATGATGGAAGCGCCCAGCGGCCAGATTCTGACCAACGAATCCATTGAGGAAGCGGTCGCCTTCCGCCAGGTGATTTCGCGCATGAAGAGCGAGATGCTGGGCCACGACGACTGGTTTTTCACATGCTGGCAGCCGCCGTCGGTGCAAGTGGACGGGGAGTCGGTGCCGTTTCATCAGGCCGATCCGCTGACCCTCAAGACTGACCCCAATTGCTGGGTGCTGCACCCCAACGAGGTGTGGCACGGTTTTGGTGACATCGAAGACGGCTACTGCATGCTCGACCCGATCAAGGTGTCGGTGCTGAGCCCCGGCATGGGCGACGACGGTCATCTGCTGGATTTCGGTATCCCGGCCTGTGTGCTCACGGCCTACCTCGGGCGGCAGGGGATCGTGGTCGAGAAAACTACCGACTTCACCATCCTGTTCCTGTTCTCCATCGGCATCACCAAAGGCAAATGGGGCACGCTGGTCAACGCGCTGCTGGATTTCAAACGCGATTACGACACCAACCTCGAGCTGGAACTGTGCCTGCCTGACCTGCTGACCGCCAATCAACAGCGTTACGCCGGCATGGGCCTCAAGGATCTGGCGCAGGACATCTTCGCCGCCATGAAGCAGAACAAGACCACATCGACCATGGCCCAGGCATTCGGCATGTTGCCGCAGGCGGAATACAGCCCGGTGGAGGCGTACGAAAAGCTGGTCAAAAATCAGGTGGAGCAAGTGACCCTGGAGCAGGCCGCCGGGCGCATCGTCGCCACCGGTATCGTGCCGTATCCGCCGGGCATTCCGCTACTGATGCCCGGCGAAAACGCAGGCCCGGCCGATGGCCCGTTGCTGGCCTACCTCCGGGCGCTGGAAAGCTTCGACAAATCCTTCCCCGGCTTCACCCACGACACCCACGGCATCGAGAGCGAAGCGGGTGAGTATCGGTTGTTAGTGCTGAAATAACGCCAAACCCTGTAGGAGCCATTCACCCAACCCGAGGCGGACCAAAACCCGTTGGAGCGAGGCTTGCCCGCGAAGAGGCCGCCACAGTCAATAAAACTCCTGTGGCTGAACGACCTTCACGGGCAAGCCTCGCCCCTATAGGTCAATCAGTTGCTCTGAATCTTCTGCAGCGCCTGCTGGGTCAGCGACACGCATTCCCGCGCGCCGTCGTCGTTGTGGCGGCCGCGGGCAGATTCGGCACGGTGAACGGTGGTGTCGACGTCACTTTTAACGGCATCGCTCAGGTTCGGTTTGGCGACTTTGGCGTCTCGGATCTTGCTCAGGTTCATCTGGCACTGGCTGTCGTCGTCATTGGCGAAAGCAGGCAGCGGCAGGATGGCGGCGGTCAGCAGGAGACCAGCGAGCAGGGCGTGTTTCATTGTTGTTTTCCGGATGGCTTGAAGGGCGGCGCCGACGGGGCGCGACCCTGTCATCAGACAGCGAATCGCGACAGGGCGCCATGTCTATTTTGCGCCGTCAGCCTGCGATAGCTTTTCCGGAAAATAAAAAAGGGCCCGAGAGGCCCTTTTTCTGTCAGCACCGGCGTTATGAAACGCCAATGCGTTGCGCCGTGCGCCGCTTCTTCTGCGCGGGCCGGCTGCTTTGCGCCTCCAGCAGATGTGACACCAGAACATCGTTCAAGAATCGAAACTGATCCGTCAGGCCAATCACCTCGTTGCTGAAGTGATGAATGGCCGCGGGCATCAGGAAGTCATCAAAGCGATTATCGCTGATCAACGCTCCTTGCTTGCGGGCGATGACATGCTGTGAGTAGTAGTTTTTGCCGAACGCAGGGAATCTCACGTGCAAGGTAACTTCTCGGGTCATGTCTAGTGCTCCGCAGTGCAAGGATGTTGTCGTGAAAGGTGCTGATAAGTGTCAGCTACTAGGCCCTCAATGGGCCCGTGCCATTACACAGTTTTCATTTTCGTCAGCGGGTCCTGAGGCCTTGGCCGGTTCGAAAAACCTGAGGGCGACGACGTAAGTGGTAAACGCCGACAGTGCCAGGCAAGTAAACAGATGAATCAACATTTTCTGGCCCTCAGTTCGTGTTTGGGTGTGAGGCGATGGTACGCCCCTGAGTTTCAGGCGGAAGGCAAACACACGAATGGTGAATATCAACAGGAATGATGGTCGCCGGCGCCGCGCATCGTTGCGCAATGGCGGACATGAAAAAGGCGCCGCAGCGTGGGCTGTCGGCGCCTTCGTGTGAAGCGCGTGGCACTTAAGCCGGCAGCGATTCGCGGAACCGGTAAGTGGCCAGCCAGCACAGGAGTAACCCTGCGCACGCCAGCAGTCCACCCACCAGCCCGATGTTGGCAACGCCCAATTGACTGATGACCATGCTGCCGAGCAGTGCGCCGCCGCCGATGCCGATGTTGTAGATGCCCGAGTGCAAGGCCATCGCCACGTCGGTGGCATCAGGCGCCATGGCCAGCACCTTGGACTGCATGACCAGGCCGAAGCACATGATCGCAATGCCCCACGCGATGCTCAGCGTACCCAGCCAAGAGGCGTGGCCAGAGAGAGGCCACAGCAACAACAGGCTCAGCGCCAGGGCGCCAATCGAGGTGATCAGCATGCCTCTTGGGAAGCGGTCGTTGTAACGGCTGAAGATGAACGAACCGAGGATGCCGGCGCCGCCGAACAGGAGCAGCAACAGCGTCGTCATCTCGCCGCTCATGTGCGCGACGTTCTGTGCGAACGGTTCGATGTAGCTGTAGGCCGTGAACTGAGCCGTAACCACCAACGCGGTCAGCAGATACAGTGTCATCAGGGCAGGGCGTTTGAACAGGATCGGCAAGCTGCGCAGCGAGCCGGAGTTCTGGCTCGGCAACAGCGGCAACGATTTGATCAGGCACAGCACAGTGATGGCCGCAGCGGCGGCGATGCCCAGGAACGTCATGCGCCAGCCCAGTGCCTCGCCCAAAATTCGACCCAGCGGAATGCCCAGCACCATGGCCAACGCAGTCCCGGTGGACAGCAAACCCAGCGCCTGCACGTGCTTGCCTTCCGGCGCCACGCGCACGGCCAGCGAGGCCGTCACCGACCAGAACACCGCATGCGCAAACGCGATACCGATACGGCTGATCAGCAGCATCACGAAGCTTGACGACAGGCTGGACATGACGTGGCTGGCGATAAAGATCGCGAACACAATCGTCAGCAATCTGCGCCGCTCGATGTTTCGCGTCATCAGCATCATCGGCAGCGAGGTTAGCGAGACGACCCAGGCATACACCGTCAACATCAGGCCGACCTGACCGATCGACATGTCAAAGCTATTACCGATGGCGCTCAGCAGGCCAACGGGCACGAATTCTGTGGTGTTGAAAATAAAAGCCGCGAGGGCCAGAGCGATGACGCTAATCCAACTTCCGGTGCGGACGTCCTGAGTGCTGTTCATTTACAAGTCCGAACTTAAGTAATATCGACGGCCACTGACACCCCTCCAAAAGACCCGCACACAAAAATGCCGCCGAAGGCCAGGGCCTGGGCAGTAGATGAAGTGAGCAAATTATTATGAGTATGAGGAGGTGCAGCGTGATGGGGCGGAGTCTACGCCGCTGTTAACGTTGTCACAACACACCGCTCTAGCCTGCGGGCTACAGAGGACGAATGGCGACGAACGGTAAATCAGCGGTTGAAGGGGCAATCTGGCCGGACCGCCCCGTCACGGCTTTTACTCCGCTTACTTCTTGTCCGGATGCGCGGCCAGCCAGGCTTTCATCTGCGCCATCTCGGCGTCCTGCGCCTTGATGATGGTCTCGGCCAAGGCGCGCATTTCCGGGTCCTTGCCGTACTTGAGCTGAACCCTGGCCATGTCCACCGCGCCCTGATGATGCGGCAACATGCCCTGGGCAAACGCCACATCCGGGTCATTGCTCATGACCCCGTGGTGCATGTCATCCTTCATCCCGCCCATCAACTGCATGTAGTCCTTGTGCATCTGCTGAACAGTGGCGTCATCCGCCGCCAGCACAATCGAAGAGCTGAGGGCGAAGGCGAGGGTCGTGATAGCCAGGATCTTCTTCATAGGGGACTCGTCTGTTTTTTAGTAGGAGTACGCCAGGCGACGCTAATGCTTGCCATTGTGGGAAGGTCAATGGGCAAAGATCAACGGCTTAACGGCCCATTCGATCCGTTACTGCCGCTCATCCAATTGCGGGCACTACCGATGACCCAACGGCCTCTCATCGTCATGCGCGGAAAACCTGCGCCGGACCGGAGAGCAATGATGATTGACGACAACGGACCAGGAAATGCCTACCAAGGCCCAGCCGAGCCCGGTAGCGAAGAAGATGTTTACGATGATATCGGCGAGGACGGCGACAAGGATGGCAATCGGAGCGACGACATTGATATCCCGCAAAACCCACCGGTAGACGAGGCTGAAGAGCCGTCGCCGGGGAGCAGTGCCTGATCGTTTTGTGTTGGATGAGACCCCGCTGATGAGCGGGGTTTTTTTATGCGTCTTGCTTGAGGCGTTTCGCTTTAGTAGGGCAGACAGTGATCTCCCTGTTTGACTCGTCAGCGTGTGGGACCACTCACTTGATGCTGAGAGATTTGTTCAACCTTCCCGCGCGCAACCTTGATCAAATGAAAGACTGAAAACGCATGGTCGCGTTGGCTGCCACTCAACGCATCGGCACTTTCATATGCGGTGGCTGAGGCGCAGCGAAGCAAGTCGTCGACTTCATCGAGCAAGGTTTCAAGGGTTTGGGTTGAAGAATCGTTTTTCATGGTCTCACTCCTAGAGTCATGGAGCTGCCATCGGCCTTCCTACGAGCTTTGGGTGGCAGCTGTGCGCGGGGTAGGAATACCGGAACTCTAGGAACCCGGCCACGCCGAAGCATGCCCGCGCACAGCCACCATGACTGACTGCGAAGCGAATGAACGCTGACAGTCGATACAGGTTGGCACATGCGCACCTAGATAGTTCCGGGTTCCTACGCCCAGGCCGCTGATTTGGCAGCGGCGGGCGCAAGGGTAGCGGCGGCGTGATTGACCTGCAAGCGGCGAAGTATTTCAGAGGGAGCTTCGCGGGCAAGCCTCGCTCCAGCAGGCTGTGCGAAGCCCAGAGAAAATAATTGCGCTTGAAGTCATCAAATTTCAGACAACAAAAAGCCCACGATCAACGCGGGCTTTTCGTAGGGTTTTGGTGGGCCGGGGTAATCTGAACTGGGCTTTTAGCTATTTGATTTAATTGATAAATGTGAGTTCGTAATTTTCTTTGGAATACCAACTGGAATACCGCGAGAAGTTGGATTGAGCGATATGCGTCGTATCCGTATCTTGCAGAGGACGGCCAAAAAGGATCATCTGTTTACTCGAAACCGGGCAAGCTGAGCATGCCGCCTGTGGTGCGTTTGCCAAAGCCGGTGGGCATCAGGAATTTGTGCTTCTTCATCTCTGCGAGTACCGCCAACCATTCGGTTTTGCCAAAGCGCAGTTTGGTGTCGTTCCAGCTATGCATGACTTCGTTCACGATGGCTTCATCGGAAACCGGGCGGCCCTCGAGAATAAAGTCGTTCCATGCGGCATAGAGCGTCACTGTCATTTCGCAACGATCCGTATCCCAGTCCCGCATTAACTCGATGACCTGCTCAATGGTGGTACGTTCAGCGGCCGACCAGGCGCTGCTATACGCCAGCCGATGCTGTCCTGCATGGGAAAGCGGGCGGTAAGCATGGCCAACAGTCTCGCGCTCGATGCGCTCATACCACTGATGGATTTGCATCTCACCTTCGACCTTAGTCATCAACTGGCGATCGTGGGGGCCAGCGGCGTCGCGCAGGTAGTTACCTTGGATCGCGGCGAGCCTGGCCGTGTGTTCGGCCAAATAAATCACCTTCTGCAGCTTGCGTTGGCCGAAGGTGCGAATGCTATGTAGCTGATGAGTGATTTCTGCGGCGAGCAGGGTGCGGGCTACTTGCCGATCCGTGGCGATGGAACCCTGCTGGGCATCTTCAGCGAGGGAGCGTTCGACCAGGGTGCTAGCCAACTGTTCGTTCAACTGGCGGACCTGGGTGAGACGGGTTTTGAGTTGGTCGCAGAGGGCCATTAGTTGGTCGACTTTGGTGACGATGCGCAGTTGTTCTCCGAGCGGTGGTAATGGGAACGCGCATGCTCGAAGTTGGGTCATGTTGATGGAAGCAAGGTTGGTGGTCTGCTTTGATGAGCCCGCGAAATACTTTCTTGCTGAGGCCGAGTTCAGATACATCTCTGCCCAGCGTGGCTCCCAATCCTTAACCACGGCACGCGCCCGGAAAACATGGTTTTGGTTAAGGCACTCGGGCAACTCATCACGCCAAATTGCCGTACGTCCGACTTTGTCCCAATCACCACCTTCTGTAATCAACAGGTCACCGTTCCGAAGTAGGTACTTTTCGACTTCGTCTTCTGGGACTTCGACTTCCTTAATCTGCTCCATTTCCAAGCGTCCACGCTGGACATTTGCCACGCGGAGGTAAGGCTTGGATAGCAGCTTGCGGCCGCTAAGTTTTCGTCCAAGTGTGATACCGCCGGATACATGCAAAACATCATTAATGGTTTGCCACTCCCAGCAGGTAGGGACTTCAAAAGGCGGCTCCGATCGCAAATCAGCAGCCAGATCCTTTTGTTTACGAGCCTTTGATTTTGCCAGATAGTGTTGTTTTTCGGCTTGGATGCGTTTTACAAACTCACTCGCCGGTTCATCGCGGGGATCTTGCGAAACCAATTTACCCATCACGGCCAGTTGCAGCAGAGTTTGTTTGAGGGCGTCGATGCTGGGTTCGGTGGTGAATAGGGTGTGAAAGTGTTCGGCCAGGCGCTGCCAGTTGGCGGCGAAGTCGGTGGCGTCGCTTGTTTGGGTCAGGCTGTCGAGCAGCGCTTGCACCAGTTGGGCGTGGGCGCTTTCGGCGTTGGTCTGCTGGGCTTCCAGGCGGTCGCACAGGGCCATCAGCTCATCGACTTTGGCAACGATGCGGTTTTGTTCTGGGAGCGGTGGGATAGCTACTACAAGCTCATACGCTTCGTTTCGGTTAAGGCCCGGCTTTATACCTTTGCCCAAGGTGTCCAAGCCGAGGGTATGTAAGAGCTTAAATACGTAATCCAGTGAGCAATCCGATGGTGGGATGCAGTAATAGGCTACATCTGTAACGCAGCATCCATTCGCAATACAAAGATTCAGTGCGCCTGCCGATCCTTTCCGGCCAACGACGATGCACGGTGATGCCACGAAGCACTTGTTGTGTGTACCTACAACGCCATTTGATCCGTAAACTGGATATTCGCCAGTATTTGAGCGCTTGTCAGCTGGTAAGTTGTCACCGTACTCAAGAGAGAAAACTTCACCGAACCGCTGCCACTCCCACCCTTCCGGTAACTCGAATGGTTTCTCCTCCTCATCAATTTCCGCCAACAACTTCTGTTTCTTAATTTTTCCTTCAGCGGTTAGCCGCGCCTTTTCCTCCGCAATCCGCTTGAGAAACTCACTAGCCGGCTCATCACTTGGGTCTTGCGGCACCATTTTGCCGCGCACTGCCAGCTCCAGAATCAGCTCACGCAGCTTTTTGATTCCATTTGGCGCACCGGCTAGTAGCGGTAGGTTATCGGTCAACAGCGCAGTCATACTTCGCGCTCCAGGGCTTCAGCTAACACCGCCTTAAGCTGGTCGCGCAGATCATTGATTTCGCCTTGCAGGCTGGCGTAGTTGCGCAGCAGCTCGTTCGGATCATGGCTGATCTGCTCGCCAATATGCGGGTTTTTGCAGTCCAGGTTCCAGTTGCGCGCTTTCAGGTCTTCGACGCTGACCTTCCAGGCAAATTCGCTCTCCGCCCGTGCGGCAAAGCTATCGGCTTCGTTGCCCCACCAGGCTTCTTCGACGGCGAACTCTTCTATGCGCATGGGGCGGGTCTTGGAGTAGTTCTTTACCCCTGTCGGGTACTGGTGTTCGTAGAACCACACTTGTTTGGTCGGTGTGCCTTTGGTGAAGAACAGCAGGTTGGTCTTGATGCCAGTGTAGGGGTTGAACACACCGTTGGGCAGGCGAACGATGGTGTGCAGGTTGCACTCTGTGAGCAGTTTTTCCTTGATGCGGCTTTTGATGCCTTCGCCAAACAGAAAGCCATCGGGCAGCACCACGGCGGCGCGGCCACCGTCTTTGAGCAGCTGCATGATCAGCACCAGAAACAAATCAGCGGTTTCGCGGGTGCGGAAGGCAGCGGGGAAGTTGGTTTCGATGCCATCTTCTTCCATGCCACCAAACGGCGGGTTGGCGACGATGCAATGCACGCGCTCGCTTGGCCCCCAACTGGTCAGCGGTTTGCTCAGGGTGTTGTCGTGGCGGATCTGGTTGGGCACCTCGATGCCGTGCAAGATCATATTGGTAGTGGCCAACAAGTGCGGCAGCGGTTTTTTCTCCACGCCGAAGATGCTGGCTTGCAGGGTACGTTCGTCTTCAGCGGTTTTTACATAGCGGCTGCGCTTGTGCTCGATGGCGCAGGTGAGAAAGCCGCCTGTGCCGCAGGCTGGGTCCATGACCTTTTCGTCCAGCTTGGGGTCGACCATGCGCACCATAAATTCTGTGACCGGGCGCGGGGTGTAGAATTCGCCGGCGTTACCCGCGTTCTGTAGGTCGCGCAGCAGCTGTTCATAGAGGTTGCCGAACTCGTGGCGTTCTTGGGCCTTGTTGAAGTCCACGCCTTCCTGAACCTTGTTTATCACCTGGCGCAGTAGTTGCCCGGACTTCATGTAGTTGTAGGCGTCTTCAAACACGCTGCGCACCACGAAGGCCGATGGCGTGTTGCTGTACTCGTGCAGGTTCTGCAACTGAGGGAATAGGTTGTTATCGATGAAGTCTTTGAGGGCGTCGCCGGTCATGCCCTCCGGATCGGCAGCCCAGGTACGCCAGCGGCAACTGTCGGGAATGGGCGAGCGGTAGTTGTCGTCCATCAGCTCCCATTCCAGCTCGCGGTCATCGAAGATTTTCAAGAACAGTAGCCAAACCAACTGGCCGATGCGCTGGGCATCGCCGTCTACGCCGACGTCTTTGCGCATGATGTCCTGAATGGACTTGATGGTGGAGCTAATGGACATGAAGTTCTCTCAACGCGTACCGCAAGGGGGGCGAAATTCTACAGGATAGCGTGGACGGGTGCTTTGGCAGGTTGTCGGTAGTTGGCCGTTAACTTGCGTAAAGCTCGTCTTCCAGTTCGTGGATAGCCTGGTTGTAGGCAGCCTTGCCGCCGAAGGCCTTCACCAACTCCATAGGCGCACCGAACTGGCTGAAAGGGTCGAGCTGAAGGATTTTGATGTCCTCGATATGCTCGATGCCGGTATCTGCATATTTATCCAGCAACGCTTCCAACACCTGGCGGGCGGCGCCGGAATACTTGGCGAAATAGTTGCGCTTCTTCACCTGATCGGCTCGCTCGCGGCGTGACATGGCAGGCTGATCGAAGGCAACGTGGCAGATCAGATCGAACGGATCGAGCGGTTTGCCCTGTTTCTTTTCCACTTCTTCTGCCAAGGCTTCCCACATCACGCCCTGGAGGGCCATCTCCTCGATGATGACTTTCTTTTGCTCGGCATCACTCCAGCGCCGGAGGAAGTCATCCAGCGAAGTGAACTGCTTTTTTACACAAGTGCGGGTGTAGTCGTGGAGCGATTCGGTTATCAGTCGGCCATCCGGGCCGTAGTACTGCACGCGCTCGGCAACGACGTAAATCGGGACGGTATCAATCACGTACTTAATTCGTTTTTTGCCATCATCCTCGCCGGTGAATTCCAGTCCATCGCCATCCGTATTGTCGCCAGCGCTGATGCCGTCTTCATCTGCAAGTGGATCATCCGGAGGTACGGGCGAGTCATTGGCATCGGGGGCGTAGATCACCACCGGATCACCGTCGAAGGCCGGGTCGGCAAACAGCTCGGTGGCCTTTTTGAAGTCCATGATGGTGAACCAGTACTTGCCGTATTCCTCGTTGATGCGAGTGCCACGACCGATGATTTGCTTGAACTCGGTCATCGATTTAATGTGCTGGTCGAGCACGATCAGCTTGCAGGTCTGAGCATCGACGCCGGTGGTCATAAGCTTGCTGGTGGTGGCAATCACCGGGTAGCGCTCTTCAGGGTTGATGAAGTTATCCAGCTCGGCCTTGCCTTCCTGATCATCGCCAGTTATACGCATGACGTATTTGCGATTCTCGGCCACTCGCTCGGGGTTTAGGTTGACCAGTGCCTGGCGCATGCGCTCGGCGTGGTTAATGTCGTCACAGAAGACGATGGTTTTCTGAAACGGATCGGTGGCCTTGAGGAGTTCGGTTATCTTCTGCGCTACAAGCTGGGTACGCGCCTCGATAACCAGAGTGCGGTCCATATCCTTAAGGTTGTAGATGCGGTCTTCGATCCGCTCGCCGTTCTTATCGAGCATGCCTTTGGGCGGACGCCAGCCTTGCAGGTCTTTGTCGAAGTCGATGCGTACCACTTTGTAGGGGGCGAGAAAGCCGTCTTCGATGCCTTGCTTCAAGGTGTAGCTGTAAATCGGCTCACCGAAGTAAGTGATGCTGGATACTTCTTTGGTTTCCTTTGGCGTGGCGGTAAGGCCGACATGGGTGGCGCTGGAGAAATAATCGAGGATTTCACGCCAGGCGGAATCCTCGGAGGCGCTACCACGGTGACATTCGTCGATCACGATCAGGTCGAAGAAGTCGCGGGAGAACTGCTTGTAGATGTTCATCTCTTCATCAGTGCCGGTGACGGCCTGATAGAGCGACAGGTAGATTTCGTAGGAGGTATCGATCTGGCGTTTGGCGATTTTGGTCATCGCCTGGCCGAAGGGCTTGAAGTCGTTGTTCTTGGTCTGGTCGACCAGGATGTTGCGGTCGGCCAGAAACAGGATGCGTTTCTTCTGTTTCGATTTCCATAGCCGCCAGATGATTTGGAAGGCGGTGTATGTTTTTCCGGTACCCGTGGCCATCACCAGCAGGATTCGGTCCTGGCCGCGCGCCACAGCCTCGACGGTGCGGTTGATGGCGTTCATCTGGTAATAGCGCGGCATGCGCCCGGAGCCGTCGTCGTAGTAGGGCGCTTCGATCTTGTGTTGGGCTGTCGTATCTAGCCCCTTCCACTGGCAGTAGCGGTGCCAAAGTTCGGCAGGGCTGGGGAATTGATCAAGGGTAAGTTCGGTTTCTACCTGGCCGCCTGTGCTACTGCGGTCATGAAACAAGAAGCCATCGCCATTGCTGGAGAACACGAACGGTACGTCCAGCGCCTCTGCATAGCCCAGAGCTTGCTGCATGCCGGAGCCAACGGAGTGCTTGTTGTCCTTCGCTTCGATTACAGCGATAGGCAGGTTGGCTTGGTGGTAGAGGATGAAATCTGCACGGCGGGCTTCGCCACGGCTGTGAAGTTTACCCCGGACGATAATGCGGCCTTTGGTAAAGCTAACTTCCTCGCGCACCTGCTTGTGCATGTCCCATCCAGCTTGCTGGACGGCTGGGGCAATGTACTTGCTGCAGATGTCCCGCTCGGAAAGCGACTTTTTGTCCATAACCCCAATTCCCTTTCAAACCGGCTTGGTAGCTCCAATCCGGCACTGCTGATCGTGCTCGATGGGCGTAAATGTACCTTGTTTGATAGTGGCACGGGGAAGATCAGATTTTGGTGGTTGAAGCTGTAGGCAAGATGAGTCGGGGCCACGACAGCGCGAGTGTTTTGCGTCGTCCCGATTCTTTTATCTTGGATCGTCCTCTGCAGCGGGCTGAAGATGGCTAGGATGAATAGGGCCGCAGCCGAATCGTTGGTACTGAATTAACTTCCGTCGGCGTACATCACTAATTTGCCGGAGCATGTTCGGTCGTTCCCGGTCCATGTAGGCCGCTGGAAACAGCGCCGGATCGTAGGGGATGGCGTCCAGCACGTCGATCCCATATTCGACATACACACGCTTGCCCAGCGGTGTCGTGGCCAAGGCCTTAATCCGACGGATATGTTCTGATATGACTCTGTATCCGTCATGGACGAGCAGGTCACGTAGGTAGTGGTTCGAGGCGCGAAGCGCAATCTTAACCCGTACAGATTCCCGGTGCGGCCGACCCTGCCAGTAAGCGAATAAATTGAATAAACGAGAATTCAGACAGGTGATCGGGTCGATAACGGCGACCTGCACACCCTCAATATCCAGGACGGATAAATACTTGAAAATCTCTTTTTTGGGCGCGCCCCCAACGCTGTCCATTTCCAGGATATCGACGATGACCTCTTTACCGTCAACCTAGTCAATGTACGCAGCGGCAATATTGATCGTGTTGTCTTCCATCTTCGCTTTGCGAAGAGGGAAGCCCATCATCTGGGCGCAATAATCAATAGAGTTAGGCTTGCCGATAAAGTCCAAGTCATCGCTGGTGACGAACCCGACATCCTCGCCTGTCATCTCGTCAATGAGGTATTGCCGGGCCCAAAGCGTGAGCGATTGCCCGCCTACGATCACAAGGCCGTAATCGGTAACAGCTGACTCAACTGAGGGGCGGTAGACGCGCTGAATCAGATCGAGCAAGAAAACGAAGAGTTCTGAACGTTCAAGCACGGCGAACGGGCTTCTTCGTTTACCGCTTCAGGCATCAGTTGCTTAGCGCAGAAAATCGTTGTGGGCGAGCAATTGAAGCAGAGTTGCCACGAAGTGCGGCTTTGGCACGGGCAGCAGCCATTTCGAGCATCTGAGGGTCAGCTGCATAGACAGCATCAACCTGGCGATCACGTGAGCTGCTTTTAAGGCTCATCATTTCCGCAAAGCTGAGGTCTTTTGAATGCTGGTGGCCGCTGATCATGGCGAAATTACCCGTAAGGGTGAATAGACTCGATTGAGGTTAGCACGTTCAGTTGGCGCATTTACAGACGATGCGCTGTGGCTGCAAGGTGTTACTGACGAAATGCAGAAATGCATGGGTAAGGATGCCGTCTAGCTGCCAAGGGCCTGCTTCACCGGCCCTTGGCAGCTAGACGGCTCTTAACGGCACTAAGCCTCACCATCTTCATCGAGATAACCAGTTGTCAAGCGAAATGTCAATGTGGCGGGAGATTGTTTGGTGAGCAAGCGCTGCCGACAGTCAGTGGCCCTTAAACTTCGATCTCATAGATTCCAGGCATAAAAAAAGACGTCCTTGGACGTCTTTAGTTGTAAAAGTGGTGGAGCCGGGGGGAGCTTAGTCCGCATCAATTTATTTAAAAAACCAATAAAAACAAATGGTTGCGTAGCTCTTGGGATTACATTGCCACCCCCCTATTGCCAAACCTGCCGCCATGACGCGTTAGGGTTGTGGCGAGTATGGCTTTTTAATGCTACGAATGCCAATACTGGGGACGGAGAATAACAGGGCATCCGCTCAAGCAAAATTTGTCCCTTACACGAGTCAAAGGAGCAGGCATGAAGGACTTTCTTCCTGAAGGGCATGGACTTTCGCAGCCCGTATTAAGCGGGCTGGTCTTCAGGGAGGATGGCAATATCTCCCTAACTGATGTTCAGCATAAGGCACTCGAGCAGGGGGTTGCTTGCGGAAAGAGCATGCTTGTGGTCTCACCCACGTCGACCGGTAAAACTCTAATTGGACTTTGGGCCATAGCGGAGGGACTGTCGTCAGGAAACAATACAGTTTATCTGGTCACACACCGAGCATTAGCAAAGCAAAAATTTGAAGATTTTCAGAATGTATTGCTTGAGGATTATCTAGGCGGAGATAAGTCTGCAATTGTCATTGCCACAGGCGACTATGTAGAAGACGGTAATGGCCAGTATCCAAGCGCGCCCCTTAGTGCGCCGCTTCTTGTAGCGACATACGAAAAATATCTTGCTTTGCTCTCTGCATCCGGCATGCCCAAAAGTATGCAGAACACCGTATTGGTCTGCGATGAAATTCAGCTAATGGGGGATGAGAGTCGCGGACAAAACGTCGAAGTCCTGCTGACGCTGATGAAAAACGCAGGCTGGAAACAATTCGTCGGTCTGTCTGCGGTCCTGCAAACTAAAGATGCTGAAGAACTCGCTAACTGGCTTGGTGTGGATCTACTAAAAGAGCATACACGCGAAAAACATTTACGTTATGAGTGCTGGGCGGGTGGGCGCGTGCACTCTGTGAGCACTGCGAGGCCAGATATATTAGATAGTAATGGAGTTATACCAGTAGGTGTGGGGGCGGATACATTATCTGTTCTCTGCCATTTGCTAAAACAAAAGAAACCACCGTTGCCAATCATAGTGTTCTGCATGAAAAAGAAAGATACCTATGATTTGGCAGAAGGTTTTATAAGGAGGTTTCACTCAGGGAAGCAGGGACAGCTTTCTTTAGAGTTTGAAGCTCTGCCAGAAACCTCTGCTAATATGCTACTTGCGAAGACTCTGGAGTTTAGGGTCGCAAGCCATAACTCGGATTTGACCGACGAAGAACGTAGTATTGTAGAGAGGTATTTGCTAGAAGATAAATTAGATGTTGTGTTCGCTACTACTACTCTCGCTGCGGGTGTCAATTTTCCATTGGGAGCGGCGATTTTTTCCGATTGGCGCAGGTGGAATAGCGCGCAACGTCAATATGTTCCGATTGATAGTGCAGATTTCCATAATATGGCTGGTCGTGTGGGCCGGATGGGGTTCGAGCATGATGAAGGCAAGGTCATTTATTTTGGCACCGGTGTGCCTTTAGCATTAGCTACCAGCTATCTTTCGATAGCTGATATGCCCGCTATCAAAGCTAGAGTAACTCCTGAGCGGTTCAACCAGCTCGCATTGCAGCTGTTGTCTTCTGGTCTATGCACTACTAGGAGCGAACTCGAAGCTTTAATATGTAAAACATTTAGTGCCCTTAGAGAAGAGGATACTAATACCGTATCTTTCGCCACCTGGCCAGCCAAAATCACGAAGGCTCTCGACGGCCTAATAGCCGCGGGCTTCGTTATCGAAAATGGGGGCGGAGTTCTTAGCGTGACTCCGGTAGGAAAGGCTGTAGGTTTTAGCGGGCTTTTACCTGAGACAGGAATGTTTCTTGTAAATTACCTAGCTAGGGATGCAAATATTCTTGCAGTTCTATTTTCCGATTTTGGGAATATCCAGAGTAAATCTCGGCTTGAGATGCTTATATTCTCTGCTTGTCTTTCTAGTCCAGAGTTTCGCTCTCGTGGCGGCGTTAAACCGACAAGGGTTTTGCCTTACCAGCTAGAAAATAAAATAATTTATGATGCTGATCACTTATCCAAGAATTTAATGGAGCCAATCTGGCAAGCTGATCCGGCTCCCACTAATGCGGCGTCATTGTGTAAAAAATGGGTGGATGGCGCTGAAATTAGGTCTATAGAAAGAGAGTTGGAGTCGCTAAGTGCAGGAGTAATTAGCGACATGAATAGAAACCTGTCTTGGATTTTACAGGGACTAGCCTCGGTAGCGATGGCTGCTGGAGATAGTCGAGTGCCGCATTTGCTTCGGCCTGCGGCACTTCGGGGAGCGAATGAGAATCTACGCTCAATTTCTAAACTTACACGTGTTCTTAAGCGTCTTGCTTTCCGAGTGCAGGAAGGCTTGCCTGACGACGTGCTCTGGATGGTTGGACTCTGCCCGCCGGGTGGTGACTACCGTCTCGGAAGACACGAAATTATTTCTCTAAAAAAGCAGGGTATTACTACCCCTCAACAACTTATGCAAGGTAGCGCTGAATATGATGCTGCGCGCGTGCTAGCATTTTCAAAAGCGAAACCCAATCCTCAGGCCAAAGCTAATTGGATAAGGGACGCTTGTAGAGTATGGAAAGTAGTTCAGCGGCAGCGAGCTGCGGACCGGCATTTGAAGCGAGCCGCCAGATGTGAAAGTCGGCACCTGATTGAGCAATTTTACTCAGCCAAAGGGGATGCCTTTGAACTTGCTTTTGAAAATGTGTTAACAGAACTAGGTGTTGTTTTTGAAAAGCTAGATGATAAAACGAAAACTGGTGCGCCTGACTATTTAGTTAAGTTAGGTGGGTCTTCTCCGGTAGTAGTAGAACTGAAATCTAAAGAAGGCGATAAGCTAGTTGACTATAACAAAGCTGTAGAAGTTTTAGCAGCTTCCGAAATTCATGGTCATAAAAATTCTTTCTGCATCACATTATGTCACCCAGGAGTAGACCCAAGTGTGCCTCAAGCGGTAATTCCTTGCGGTCGATTAAGCGTGGTTGAGAGCGGCGATTTGGGGGAGGCGCTACTGAGGCTTTGTGAAAAAAGCTTAACGGAAGAGCAGCTGTGGCAATGGCTATGTACGCCAGGGCAAGCTGTAGCTGAGGATCTTCCATTTAGATTATACGAAAGATAACACTGCGCGAAGTAGAGGGCGCGGAGTAATTAAATCTCTGGGTGCCGGTGGGGTAGTGTGACTCAGCTGACGGCCTTAACCGGAAATTGGGCTAATGTCTGCCGAGTCCCGCGTCTGGACATCTTTCATGCCGATGCAGGTAGGGCGGCAGATTACTTCACATGCCCGTCGTCAGGTGTGGCCTTAAGCCAAGGGTTAGGGTCATAAAGGACACCTGTGGATGAGAGATTTGGTCCACCTTCCCTCGCGCCACTCCGATCAATGAAACACCGAAAGCGCATGGTCATGCTGGCTGCCCTTAAGCGAATTCGCACGCTCATACGCCGTGGCTGTGGCCATGGCACAGCGAAGCAAGTCGTCAATTTCATTGAGCAGTTCAAAGGTTTGGATTTGAAGATCGTTAGTCATGGTTTTGCCCCTGGATTTATGAATCCTAGAGTTCCGGGTTGTTACGGCCACGCCGCCGACTTGGCAGCGGCGGGCGCAAGGTTAGCGAGGTGGGGATTTGACCTGCAAGCGGCGAAGTATTTCAGGGGGAGCTTCGCGGGCAAGGCTCGCTCCAGCAGGCCGTGCGAAGCCTAGAGAAAATAATCGCGCTTGAAGTCATCGAATTTCAGACAACAAAAAGCCCGCGATCAACGCGGGCTTTTCGTAGGATTTTGGTGGAGCCGGGGGGATTTGAACCCCCGGCATCTGCCCATTCTACGCCGCCTGCAGCTCTCAAGCTGGCATAAAGCTGTCATTCATGTCCCGAGCTACTCGCTGTCGTCCGCATTACGCAGCCCAAGCTTTCGCATTGCTCGTACCAAGCTTGAGTTCAGTCCCGGACTTTCCACCAAAGCGCGGATCCGCTTAATCCTGTTTACGAAACGGCCCGTATCCAGAAAGTAGTTAGGGTATGCTTTCTTCAGCGCGGCTAAGGATTGAGCCGCCACCAACACAACCTGAACTCCCGCTTGATTCTTTGCTTTTTTCTCTTGTTCCAAATAATCGGAAGTTGCCTGAGATAGGTCATCACGTGAATACCCGCTCACGTCTACATTCATGCCAACAACATCCAGGCGGAGCAGGTAGTAATGAGCTTTTCCATTTGTGTCTTTTAAATTTTCGACAAGAGAGTTATACATTCCGAGTTTTTTTATTACTTCTAACTCGGTCTCGAGTTCCAACATCTTCTTGAAAATTTCGATTTGGCTGAGCCCTCGATGAGCTTCTAGCACTTCGCATTTTTCAAACGATGCAAAGCTCGAAGAGGCGTAGCAAAAAAACTCTAACCATCTTTCATTACCCATGCTGGACTTCAGGGCTTGGTTCAGGAAAACTCCTGCCGTCTCAACTGCGGTAGCCCATGCATGCTGTAGCTCATTCCGGATTTGAAGCTCAAGAAGTAGACCTTCGTATGCTTTGGCGCCTCCTTTGCGGTTGTTATAACGATAGATCAGATGGATGCCCCGGTATCCGGAATCCTTTGGATTCTTGATGTAATCATTTTCAGAAACCAGTACGTGGTCGAACTTGCTATGAAGCACGTATGAGTCACGGAGCATGTAGATTTGACGAGCGGTCGATACGACAGCTCTCAAGCCACCGATGTCCTGCATGCGCGATAGACTCATTGAGCTGAAGCGCTCTAACTTCGCAACAATTGAAGGAATACGCTTTAGCCGCTGCGCTACAAGCCCACTGATCCCAAGCGAAGTGAGCTTATTTCTAAGTCCAGCTTGGAAGGTGTTAACGGGATAACTATGGCTTGAGCGCCAATTGTTTAGCACCTGCAGAGCCTCTTCGAACTCCTCATCGGATGCGTTTTCGTCGAACAAAGTGGCGCCGGCTCTTTTCACACGTTCCTTGCTGTACAGCGGCGTTGCCCAAGCCATTTCTACCTTCCCTGGATTGCTAATTGGTCGGGTCGATAATGGCATTATGGCCTCTGCTATGTAAATCTGTGTTTTTCCCTTTTCGCTGAGCCCCCCATAGCGCTACAGCCTTTGAGCCAAGATCATCTGATGCGCTAGGCATCCATCGTCCGTACACCCTGGCAATCATCGTCCAGTCGCTGTGCCCCCATCTGCTGCGCAACCCACATTGAACGATCGCCAGCGGACAGCACCATCGAAGCGTAGGTATGGCGGGTTTGAGTAAGGGCGTCGATAGGGCACGCCAGCTTTCTCCATCGCCGGGACCCAGATCGTTTACGAATAGGGCCGTCACCTGCACATCGCCCCAGCGTGCGAGGGTCCCAGCTTCTTCCCAAGCCCCCCTTTTTGGGGAAGTTCTGCCCGTTGCCGAAGCCTGCCCTAACGCGTCACTGATTGGCTTGGGTGTTCATAACTGCTTTGAAAAGCGTTCTACTGCCCCAACTACTTCACGAGCTCCAGCCTGAATTTCCAGAATCACGCTACCTGCTTGTTGGGCAAGATTCAGACCCAGTTCTGCTTGTGATCGGCTGGTACCCATGCCAGAGACCGCGTTATTTACAAGCGACTGGTTCTCCTGAACAACCGTTACTATTTCCTCGGTAGCAGAGCTTGTGCGCGCAGCGAGTTGCCTAACCTCATCAGCCACCACCGCAAATCCCCTGCCTTGCTCTCCTGCCCTGGCCGCTTCAATCGCTGCGTTCAATGCAAGCAGGTTGGTTTGTCGCGCAATACCTCCGATGGTTTGAACGATCGAACTGATCAATAACGACTGTTTTCCTAGCGCCTCAATGCCGTTTGAGGCAGATGTTACTTGATCAACGATCAGGTTCATCGTCGCAACCGTTTCTTGAACTACTGCAGCACCACGCTTTGCCGTATCGTCGGTTCGCTGCGAAATATCGAAAGCCGTATTTGCAGCTTCATTGACTTCTTGTTCACGTCGGACTTGATCCGTGACCGGGGTCGCGAACTTCACAACCTTGTATAGTCTATTTTGAGTGTCTATAACCGGATTGTAAGTAGCCTCAAGCCAAATTTCTTTGCCGTGGCTGTCAATTCTTTTAAACCTGTCAGCAACAAAGCGTCCAGATCTGAGAGTATTCCAAAAGCTTTCATATTCATGTGATGTCACATATGCCGGATCACAAAAGATACGATGATGCTTACCCTTAATTTCGGAGAGCGAGTAACCAACCGCTTTTAAGAAGTGATCGTTGGCAGTAATCACGTTTCCTAACATGTCGAATTCTATTACTGCCGTAGATCTCAGCAAAGCCTGAATCAAAGCATTATCTTCTTTATGCCTATCGACGGATTCAGTCACATCAAACCCGTAGGATGTCATGGAGGTTACCATCCCATTTGCGTCTTTGGATGGCCTCCATGCAGCGCGCATCCAAACAAGAGCCTCGTCATTTCTAAAAAATCTGTAATCGTCAGAGGTGGTGGTGCCGCCATTCATCGCCTTGATGAAGTTTTTGTAGCAGGGAAGATCCCGGACATACGATGGAGTAAAATGTCCTAATGGTTGGCCTAGAAGTGATGACCGATCGCGTCCTAAGAAAGACGCAAACTTTTCGCTAACTTCGATAATCTTCATTTCTCGGTCGACTGTGATCGTCAGCATCTCATCAGCAAGCGTTTCCTGCGAGCTTCGAAGGTCCTGGACCTCAGCTTCGAGACTCGCAATCTTAGATTTGAGCCGTTTATTGAACATACAATCACCGTCTTATTTGAACGCTATAACGGTGTATCGGGGATTTTCTCGCAAAGTTTAGCTTGCTAGAAAAATTTAGGCGCGTGTTTTGCCATCTATTTTTTTAGCTTCCAACCTTTGTTTCGTTCGAGTGCCACAGCTCCTCAGCCTTTGATCCTGCTGTCTGATCCGCGCTAGGCATCCATCGCCCGTAGACCCGTGCAATCATTGTCCAGTCCTTGTGCCCCATCTGCTTAGCAACCCACATTGGGTGCTCTCCGGCTGAGAGCGTCATTGATGCATAGGTGTGGCGGGTCTGGTAGGGCCGTCTGTATCGGACCCCTGCTTTTTTCATTGCCGGAACCCACATAGTTTTACGGATCGGCCCGTCACCGGCCCAGCGCTCCAACGTACGAGGGTTTTGAAATACCTCAGCATCGGCAAGAAAAGTATGTAATTTCTGTGCCTTCAACGCCTCCATTGCTGGCTTCAGAAGCTTCACCGATCTGCGTCCCGCCGAGGTCTTTGGTATTTCCGCAACGCCCTTCGAGGCTTGGGTCATTGCCCGGCTGATCATCACCTCTTCTCGCAACCAATCGATATCTCCCCAATCAAGGGCGACAAGCTCGCTTGTACGCAAGCCTGTCCATATCGCGAACTGCACCAGGTTGCGAGCTTGGCCAGACAGTGCGCGTTGAATAGCTTGTTGTTCCTCGGGGCTGAATGGGTCCACGTCGTCATCGGTCGTAGGAACATTCTTGCGGGAGTAGGTCCAACCCGCCAGCGGGTTGAGCTCTATCAGTTCTTCGTCGACGGCGTCGGTCAACGCGGATCGCAAGCAGCTCTGAATGTTGCTTAACGTTTTGTTTCCTATCTGCAGGGTGTCTAACCAGTCCTTAAGCACCTTTCGCTTGAGGTCTACCAGCATCACGTCACCGAATTGAGGAATCAGCCGGAGCTCTACAATTTTTCGATAGCCATCAAAGGTGCTGCTGGAAACATGCTTCTTCTTCCCAGCCAGCCAGCGAGTGAGAAAACCGTTCAGTGTTTCCCTGCACAATTCGGGCTCGAACTGCTGGGCCCTGGGTGAGTTCGGGAAGGTGACTGCGTAGACGAAGGTGCCGATTGAGATTGCGTGCTCTATCGCGGCCTTGTGCTGCTCAGCTTTTTTCAGATTAGTGGGGGAGGGCTTGAGCGTGATGCGCTCGCGGCACCGGACGCCCCGATACATGAACGTGATTTCGATGCTCGAATCGGAGACCGCCCGAACTCCCCTCCCGCCTCTACCCATGACTCATATCCCTCTATGTCGATGAGCGTCCGGCCATCCGGCGCCCTGTACCAAATTTCGCCAAGCCGCCAAATTCCATCCCGGATCTTCGAGCGGATCGCGTCCTCGCTGTAGCCAGACTCGCTGGCGAATTTCCTGATGGTCATGTAGCGCATTCGTTATTCACCCCTGATTCGTCAGGTTCTCTGCTGGCGCCAAAACTGACGCGTCATGGCGCCGCTTCTCCGCAGCCGGCTCCAACTGGTCGATGACCGACTTGATGCCAGCGGCATAGCTTGCAGGCCGATGCTGTGCGGCGCGGGCAAGCCGGTAGATAACGTCATGCGCAGAACTGGCGCGCAGTGACTTCACCATTTCAATTGCCCATGCGCGGCCTTCCAGGAACATGAAGTGGTTGACCGGGCCGGTGACCACTACGTCGAGGCTCCGAACCGTGACGGTGACCGGCGGCAGCGTGTCTATTTTCTTGCCCGCCGATGTAGGTCTTGGTTTTGGGGGCCGGGCGCTAGAAATCGGCAGGCCAGCCAACCGTAATCGCGCGTGCTCAAGGGCCAGCTCGGCAAGACTACTCATCATTGCGCCCACCAGACTCAGCCACGGTGCGCAGGTTCAGGGCAATACCGCAGGACGTCGCCAACACGGTGAGCTGCGCGACGGTAGTTTCTGGGTTTTGCAGTGCTTGCCCGAAACGGATCAGCCGGTCGCCAAGTTTTGAAAAGTTATTGGCTATGTGCAGCTGTGTCCCTTGAAAGGTTGTGCTCACAGAAGAACCTCCCGCGCCGGTCGAATCGAGGTTTGAAAAAAATCGGTACCCGATCTACTTTTTAAAAAAAGTCTGTTGAGATCTACACCATGCGTAAACGAGGCGCGACCTATTGGAGCTGGAGCGATGTTGAACTGTGTTCGATGCAGCACACCGAAATCATTTCCGGGGGCGGGCATATCGACGTGCAAGCCAGGCTTTCTCGTTCCGAAGTGGTCCAGCTCTTCATTGGCGTTTACGCAACGGACGGCCGATGTCTTTTTGAAGAGTACTTTCCACTTATGAGGGATGCGCAAATGAGCACGGCATTGGCGTGGGGAATCGCTGAGGCGAAGATCATCGCAGGCAATACGAGGTCCAATTGGCGCCTTTAAAAATACGATTTTCATAGTTGAAACACCTTAGCCTGTGGGAGCTGAGTGGCCTGCACAGCGGTGCTTTCACACATGAAGCTGGTCTTAGAGGCCCGGCCCGACTGACTTGAGGGTGCGGGCTGCTGTACGAGTGAACTGTCTGGCAAACAGCTGATGCCAGTTCCGTTGATGATCCAGCAGGTTACGCCGCGGTGGGCGTCGTGCTGAACGTCGATGTACTTCTCAGGCTGGCCAGCGTTTGCGAGGCTGGCCATGGTCATCAAGAGGAGCACGCTCAGGCTTCGCATGGCTCGACCTCCTGCGCGGCCTGGTAGCCAGACAAAAAAATCAGGTACTGGGCATGCACGCGAGCGTCAACGAATCCGCGTCGACCTTTCTCGAGTTCGTCACGGTCGGCGCCGGTTGGGTTGATCCTGATGAAGAGGTTGCGCGGATCGACGCTATCTGCGGATTGCTTGATGCGGCGGTCGATGTGCTGACGATTTGCAACGGTCGCTATGCGCTCGGCTTGGACGCGCTGGTAGATCTCTTCGCGATGCACTTCAACATTGACAGGAGCCTTGACGCCAATGCGCGTCTGCATGCCCTGGACGCCAAGTACCGTCACCGACACGTTGTCATTGATTCGAATGGTTTCACCTACACGGCGAGTAAGGATCAGCATGGAAATTTCCTTGAATAGGGGCGGCGATGGCCACCGCCCCTTTAATTACTTTTCTTTTGGGGTTGTGCCGACCAGCAGCACCATCAGCAGCAGTACGACCAGAATCAGGTCACCTACCATCGAAAGCAGGCGGCTGGCCGAATCTACGAACACCACGCCACCAGCAAGCCCGAAGGCTGCCCAGCGGCGGGCTTTGTCGCTGAACCGACGGAACATGCTTACAGGTGGTCTTTCAGGTTGAGGCCGAGCAACTTGGCGCTGCGCTCGAGCGCTGCCATTTCCGCTGGCTCGATCTCGCCATCAGCTTCTGCGACGGTCAGCATCACGTTCAGCACAGTCAGTGCTTCCTGCGGGCTATGGGCCAGATCGGCCAGTTCTTTCTCGGCGTTCTGACGAAGAATGCGCGGACCGGATTTGAAGTCGGTCTTGGCCCGGTCGATGGTGTTCGACAGTTCAGCGCCGAAGCCTTGGAGCGCCAGGTTGTTACCCAGGATGGTTTCAATTGCTTTCAGCTCGCTATCCTCAAGATCGCCGTCTGCGCATGCCGTGTAAAAAGCGCCGTACACAACCGCTTCCATCAAATCGCGGTTGGCGAGTTTGGATACTGCGGCGCGAGCCTGGCCGGATTTCTTGCCGAACAATTTGCCTAGCATGGTGTTTCCTCTTTCGTGAGGGCGAACGAGTGCCCGCCGCGTTTTATGGCTTTCGCAAAACTCTGTTGGGTTAACGGGTCAGATCAGCCTGAGCACCGGACTGCGTCCTCGTGGAAGACGCACGCCGCTGCGAAAGCGGTCATGCGAGGAAGATGCCGTCGTGGCTTTCATCGCGCTGGTGGTTTTCGGGCATTGGGTTGGCCACACCGACAAAACTGATCAGGCCCAAGGCAAAAGCCCGCGCTACCAACTGGGTGCGCTTCACTACTCCCAATTTCGTCGTGAGTGCGAGCAGACGCTTACTGACGCTATCTGGTGCTAGGCCGAGATCCTTTGCGATTTCCTTGGTGCTGCAACCTGCCGCTACTCCGAGCAGGCACTCCAACTCGCGTGGCGCTGCGCCTCGGCCCAGTACGCCGATCAGGCCGTGTGCGGAAATGGTCGCGGTGTTCATGCTGTAAAGCTCCTGGAGGCTGGGTTGTCATCGCATCTTGATACAAGCAAACTTGCATAAATAAAAGCATGCAGCATTTCATAATGCAAGCAAACTTGCTTTTATTTTTTGTACTGTATGGATATACAGCAACCAAGGAGGCAGTGAACATGGCAAAGCAACAGGCGAAAACAGTGGCACGGAAAGAAATGACCGGTATAGAGCGCCTGAATCTGCGGGTGTCAGGAATGATCAATCACCCGATTGCGCAAGAGCGCAAAAGCGTGACGATTCACCGGTTAGAGACAGATGGCGAAAGGGAGTGGGATGAGGTGATGGGTGTTTTGTCAGAGGTCGATGGCATCGCTATGACGTTCAACGATGAGGAAGAGTCATTCACGTTGAGCTGGGAAGCACCAGCAGATAACGATCCGCGCGTCCAGGTGCATGATGAATTTGATGCGGTAGAAGAGGCCGCTCCTTTCTAAAATGCACAAAAAAGCCCGCTTTGTCGGCGGGCTTTTGATGGGCAGAATCAAGCCTTGCGAGCGTTCCAGATCAGCAAGACCTTGGCATGAATGGTCACGTCTTCGATCCGCGCGGTCTGGTTTTCGTAGTGTTGATTGTCCGAAATCAGCCGGTAATGCTCTTCATCCAATCGCATCACTCGCTTGATGTACAGCTCCTGGTGCCAAGTGAGCACATAGATTCCGTCACCGATAAAGTCTTGCACTCCCTTGTCAACGATCACGAGATCTTTGTCGTTGATCGTGCCCTCCATGCTTTGACCCCAGCCGTTAATCATCGCCAAGGCTGTTTTGGATGTATACGTTACTCCCTTCTCGCGCAGGATATCTTCGCGCACGACGAGGTTGCGAACGACCTCCGTGTAGTCGGGCGGCACTTGGCCGTGACCCATCGCCGCGCGAACGTCGTATTGTGGAATCACGATCTCTTCGTTCGTTGGTCGCAGGCTAGAAAAATTACCTGGCAAAACATGACCCGAGCTGAGTTCGCCCGCGGTCTCTTCGACCGCATCGGCGATCTTCTGCCGCGCATCGTCTGAAAGGTTCTTCCCGTGTTTTGCCAGCATCTGCTGAACCATGTCTGCAGATGACTTCACAGGCAAGGCTGAAAGTTTCTCGGACAATGCACGACGAGGTGGTTCGCCTTTACCGGACAGAAGCCAATCCACGGTGGTGTCATAACCTTCGGCAATCGCACTTAGATTCTCGTTTTTTATGTTCGCCGTGTCTCCTGCGAACCATTGGCGAACAGCTTCGTAGCTGACTCCACATGTAGATGCGAGATCCCGTTTAAAGCCGCGCGCGCCCACTTCAGGCTTTCTCGCCAGAATCAGTTGGGTTATTCGGTCAGTAATTTTCATGAGATGAATTTACAAGAGTGCTTTGAAAGCATGCTTGCTTTAGAAATACAAGCATGCTTGAATTGGTATAGCTCAAAGGAATCACTCATGAAGAAATCACAAGCAATCGAATACTTCGGTTCTGTTTCGGCATTGGCTCAGTCCCTCGGTGTGACTTATGAAGCCGTTCGTCAATGGGACGAGGTTCCAGAGTTGCGTCAGTATCAATTGGAGCACCTGACCGGCGGAATGCTAACGGCGGATCACCTCCCCAACTTGAACCCAAATCTACGCAAAAACTCTCCCACCGATCAGTCCACTGTTAATGCTGGCATTTTGTACAGTGGCATGGAGGCGACTGAGTGAGTCCCTGTGCTACTCCCCAGTATTTGTTGTCCGGCTAAATCGCAGGCAACAAAAAGCCCGCTTTGCAGGCGGGCCTTCTTAAATCACTCCTTGCAGGGAGTGTTTCGAAACTTCTTTCGTCCAGAGGACGATTTCATGCACCCGAAAAATAACACTGGTTCACCACCAGCGCAATACCAGTTGATAACTACGGCGACCGATTTCACGATAGTGGATGGCGAGAACCGTCAGCCTTTCGCTGTGAATCCGGGCATTCCGGTGGGCGAGGCTTTGAACATGGCGGGCGGTTTGCTGGGCGCGCTTGAACACATCGCCACTGCGTGCATTGATCGCGAACCACATATCAATGATGCGGTCGCAATGCGATTTCTCGCCCTTGCAAGTCAGGCCTTAATCACGGCATCGGTCCTAAACGTTGAGTTGTGCAGCGCTCAAGGTGGTGCTCAATGATTAAGCCTACGTTGAAGCGTATCAACTTTGCCGGGCCTGAAAACGACCTGATGCAGGTAACTGCCGGTGGCAACGTTGAAGAGGCGCTGGAACTCGCCGCCAATCTCACCCTGGGCGTTGAGCGACTCTGTCAGCGTCTCGACTTCTCCATCAGCAACAACGAAGACCCGGTCGAGGCCGTTGAGCTACGCGCTTTGGCATTCCTCGCTGGCGCATCCGCCTCGCTGATTCAATCGGTGCGGTATGGGATGAAAGCGCAAGAGGAGGTTGGCCAATGAAGCGTTCAATCTCTGAAATAGCCGACACCGCTCACGACGATCTCGCAAGCCTTAAAGAGGCTCTCGGAGTGGCAAGGGTCATGTTCCTGTCGATCCGCCAAATGCAGCCGGTTACAGACACCGCCCATCAGTTGGCTCATGTGGGGGTTGGGCACTGTGATGACTGGCTAGCCCATGCCACTGATTGGATCAGCCGCTTGGAAAATGAGCTTTATGCGGAAGATCTCGCGCCACAAAACGTTCACCTGCCGGATCGTGGCGCGAACGTGGAGGGTGTGCAATGAACAACCTTCCCTCTGTGCTGGTGCTTGAAGGCGAGCTGCTCGCCGAGGTTACCGTCAGCGCTGAGCAAATGGCCCGCCTGAATGAGGCGCGCGCAACGTTCAACGAACTGCGCTCAATCTTGCTGGCGCAGATCGTGCCATCGCTTGACGGCGGCTGGAGCAATCCGCTGGCCACGCAAATCGAGTGCCGACTGGAGTCGATCACGTTCGCCACGGGCAACTTTCTCTGGAAGCAACGTCATTCTGGCGCTGCGCACGACGCGGTCATTGTGGGTGGCAGCCGATGAGCATCGTCAAATTCAATGGCGGCGACTCCGTCACCATGACCAGCCTCGAGTTGGTCGACTTCATAAACCAGCGCCGCGCGGAAGATGGCCCAATTTTGGACCATGCGGACTTCATGAAAAAGGTCCCGCGCGTCCTGAAGAAAGATGCCGGAAATTTTTCCGACATCTATCTCGACACGATGAACCGCCGACAGAAGTGCTATCGCTTCCCCAAGCGCGAATCCTGCCTCATGGCCATGTCCTACAGCTACGAGATGCAAGCTGCCGTTTTCGACTATATGACGGAGCTGGAGCAGCGCCTCGCTCAGCAGAATGCCTTTGCTTTGCCGCGTACCCGTGCAGAGGCACTGCGTCTGGCTGCTGATTTGGAGGAGCAAAACGAGGTGCTTGCGCTCGAGAACCAACAGCAGGCCGCGAAGATTGAAAGCCTTGAAAATTTCTTCATGGCGGGGGAAACGCCTTTCCAGTTCGTAAAGCGGCTAAACGGCGTCAACTGCTCCCTGATTTCTCACACGCTTATGCAGATGGGGTGGGTATTCAATGACTCCGACTCCCACAACCGACCGCACTATCGCGTGTACAGCGCCGCCCGCGCGAAGAAGTGGCTCAACGAGAAGCCGCGGACCATTCGCGGGGAGGGTGAGTCCACGTTTATCCGCTACGACCTGGTGTTGTTGATCGACGGCGCCAAGAAGCTGCACGACCTCTACATGAACCAGAAACTGCCTATGAAGAAGACCTGGGACGGTCGCTTTTCCTACATGAAATTCACCTCGGAGACGTCCCTGTGACCAACATCAATCTCAAAGTCGCCGAGAAAATAGCCAGCATCGCGCGCAAACCGAATTTGCCACCTCGCGCATTGTTCATTCTGATCCAGCGCTGCGTCCGCATCAGCCTTCGCCATCGTGCGCTTATCTGGGACGAACGCCGGGTGTTCAGGCGTGAGGCGGCGAAGTTGAAGGCCTATCTGCCTTTCGCGCAGCTTCAGATGGACAAGTTGATCGAGAAGGCGAAAACGCACCGTGCGGCTGAAATGGAGGGCATCAAACAAGGTCTCGTCGGCTTCGGCTTCTCCCTGATCAAGGACTCTGATCGGGCCTTTGAAACGATCGGCTTTGAGGGTATCTGCGACCTGCTAAGTATCAACCCTGTGCATCGTCTCGATGCCCTCACCTGCGAGGAGCAGAGTCTGGCCGGACTCATTTACGTTGGCCGCCTGGAGAACAGTGCAGGCCCAAAATCCGAAGGATGGGGCGAGGGTGGTCCGCTGTTCGAAGCCTGTTTCATGGCAATGATGGAGTGGATTCAAACCGCCCCAGAGGAGGATTTGCCCGGTCTGTTTGGACCGCATTCGCCCTTCGCGGCCAGCCCGTTGGCACCGTTCAATGCGGGGACGCTGCAATGAGTTTTCAGGCTATGGCATGGGCGGTCGAGCAAAAACTGCCCACGCGCGAAAAGTTTGTTTTGTTGATGCTGGCCAACCGAACCAATCACGATACCGGCCGTTGTGACCCCTCGCATCGACGTCTCGCAGAAGACTGCGGCATGAGCCCGTCGACGGTGAAACGCGCGATTCAACAGCTTCAGGATGACGGCTATCTGGTCATCGAAAATCGGGCGTTCAATGCGGTGAAATTGCCTAATCAGTACCGGCTGTGCTTGGAAAGGGGGGTAGGGTCACAGAGAACCTACCCGGTTCAGGATGAACCCACCGTAGGTTCACACGGACCTGAGGGGTCAGGTCAGGGTGACCTGAGGGTAGGGTCACACAGACCTATAAAACAGGAATCTAACCAGGAAGATAAAACAGGAAGTAAAACTGAAAAGCCTTGCGGTGACCTTTCGGCCACCCAGGCGAAAGCTTCGGCGGTGAGCAAGGCTTCGAAAACGGATTCCGGTGATGTCGACCGTCAGGAGGCTTGTCGCGCGATCTGGTCTGCTTACGCCACCGCGTACTTCCAGCGCTACAACACCGAGCCCGTACGCAACGCCAAGATCAATTCACAGGTGAACGACTTGCTGAAGCGCCTGGGTAGTGCAGAGGCACCACAGGTGGCGGCGTATTACCTGGTGATCAACGACGGCTATCTGATTCGCAGTTGCCATGACTTTGGTTCGCTGTTGGCCAAGGCGGAGGCCTATCGAACGCAGTGGGCGACCAACACCCAGATGAATTCGGTCACCGCTCGGCAAATGGAAAGCACCCAGGCAAACCGCAATTCTGCCGATCAGGCCAAAGCGATGATTATCGAAGGAGGACAGAGCAATGCTTTCCTTCGACGATAAGCTCGGCTTGGTCGATGCCTTGTGTGTGACGGCTGAATCCCTGGGCGCGACGCTAAGTGCCAACACCGCGAGAACGATGGTGGATGATCTTGAGCACTTCACGGTGCCTGCGCTGGTCGATGCGCTACAGGGATGCCGCCGGGAGCTCAATGGCCGGTTAACGCTGGCTGCAATCATTCAGCGAATTCAGGTGGCGGATGGTCGCCCGGGCAAGGACGAAGCCTGGTCAATCGCACTGGCCTCCAGCGATGAAACCGACACCGTCGTGATGACGGACGAAATTCGTCTTGCGATGTCTGCCGCACAGCCGATCCTGGCGGTGGGCGACAAGGTCGGCGCGCGGATGGCGTTCATGTCCGCCTACGAGCGGTTGATGGCTGAAGCACGCCAGTTGGGAAGGCCAGCCAAGTGGAGTGTCTCGGTTGGCTTCGACGCCCAGCGCCGGGTGACCGCGATCGAGCAGGCGGTGTTGATGAAGCGCATAGCTCCGGAGGCTGCAAACCTCGCATTGGTGGGTATGGCCCAGCCGACGATTTCAGAGGATGGCAAAGCCATCGCGGGACTGCTCACTGGAACTCCCGCGGCGCCCTCACCGGAGGTACAAGCCCGCCTCAGGGAAATCCGCGACGACATGACGGCTCGCACGGCTGAGCGGGAGGCGCTGCGGTTGAAGGCGCTGCAGGCTGAGCGCGATCGCCACCTGGAACGAGTGAACCATCACTTGGCCCAGGCCGAGAGGCTGCAGCAGGAGCGTGGGGATGAATAATCCAGCCAAGACCGTGCACGTCTCGATCACCGACACCGAGATCCGCAAACTCGCTCCTACTGGGGTGCGGCAGCTGCGGGACCCACGCTTTCCGCAACTGCGCTTCCGGTACTCGACCGTGGACCGCTCGAAAGGCGCATGGCACGTCGTTGTAAGCGGAAAGTGGGGCAAGGCGGGCAGCTATCCCGGCATCGGCGCCAAGCTGATGCTGGCGACGCTGCCTGACATTCTGGCGCGCCGCGCAGTGGATGCTGCGGCCGCGTCCACCACCACCAGCTGGAAGACGGTCGGCGAGGTGCTGACCTGGTACACCGACCGCATGACTCGCGACCGAGGTTTGTCCGCCAAGCGCAAGGCCAGTGCTCAATCGGCGCTGCGTTGCCACCTGGTGCCCAGGCTTCAGGAAATGGAGCTGGCCAGCCTCGATCGCCGCACGCTGGACAGCCAACTGATGTGGCCCATGCAGGAGAAATACGAACTGTCGTTCGTGCGTTCGGTGTGGGGTGTGCTGGCGGTCGCGTTTCGCCAAGCCACGCGGTTGAAGTTGCTGGGTGCCAATCCGATGGCTGACCTCAAGTTCACTGACTTCGTCCGGACGCGGATCAGGCCCAAGGCGGCGCGGTTGCGCGGTGATGACCTGCCTTCGCTCCTACAGGTGCTGGCCGAGCAACTCGACGCTATACCCGTGCAGGCCATGCTCCCCCTGATGATGCTCTGCCATGGCACTCGGCTGGGAGAGACCCGGCAAGCGCGCTGGAAGAACATCAACCTCAATACCCGGCAGTGGTTCATCCCGGCTGCAGACACCAAGACCAAGGCCGAGCACACCCTGCCGCTGACCGAGCAGGCGTGTTCGCTCCTACAGAAATATCGCGCGCTCCAGGCAGGCACGGGCTACACCGGGCCATTCCTGTTTCCCGGCAGCAACGGTTCAGCTCTGAGCCCCAGCAAGGCGTGCACGGTGTTCACCAGCGTGAGCAAGGGCGAATGGTCGAGCCATGACCTGCGTAAGGTCGCGCGCACTGCCTGGGCTGATCTGGGCGTGGACTACATGGTCGGGGAGATGTTGCTGAACCATGCCATGAAGGATCTGGACGCCACGTACATCCACACCACCGCCGAGGGCATGAAGCGCAAGGCGTTGGAGGCATGGCATCAGCACCTCGATCAACACGGTTTCGCGTCGCTTCATACCGGGACATATGCGAGACAGGAAACGACAGCGCAAGCAGTGCAGGCCAGTGAATCCGAGGCCTCTAGCGCGAATCAGCATCCATCCCAAGGGAGGAGCCAAATTGAAAACGGCGCCACCAAAGCCCAACCAGGAGACGGCAATGAGTAACGTATCAGCGGCATTGCCGCGCAAAGCCATGAGCGATATCGAATGCCAATTCCTGAAGATCGCAGGTGAAGAGTTGGCCAAGATCAAAATGGGCGGTCCTGCCGCGCTGGCTTGCCTGCTCAACATGGTTGCCAGTTGGCATTCCAGCCGGTTGCAGATCGGCTTCCACGACTACGGCCAGCGCTGGCTGATTGAAGGCAACGCAAAGAACACATCGGCGGATCGGTTGCTGCGCGACCTTTTTGGCTTAAGAGATCCAGATCCGAGGAAGGCAGCATGATGATTAGAAAACCGCTGGGCCGCCCGCTGGGTGATACCGAGTATTTGCTTGAGCAATGGGGATGGTGGCGAATGGATGGTATGGGGATTCCGAGTTACGTTTCGCCAATGATGTCGGTTATGCGTGACGTAATGCCGTCAGCATCAAAGTCTTACTGCATCACAGATGAGTGGGCTGGAGCTATCGATAAGGCTCTGGCTCGACTCATCCGCCGGGATCAGCAAATGGGGGAGGTTATCTGGTTTTATTTTGGGGCTAAGTGGACCATGGTTCGCGTTGCCGAGCGCTACAAAATCAGCGAGGCAAAGGCGAGGGAAATTAAACAGGCTGGGGTTGCATGGGTCGACTGCGCCGTGGGGGAGATGCGCGACGCAGCCTGACGTCGAGATATTCCTACAGCCGCCTTAGCGGCCATACGCCGAAGGCGAGAGCTCCGGCGCTTGGGGATCAAAAATAGGCCTGCCAGTCGTCCCGCGGCTGGCAACCTTGTACTTTTCGTCCAGCCACTCAACAAGATTTTCTATGCGATATGGAGGGCGGCCTGGAGCGCCCTCTAATCGCTGAGCGACCAGGTCGCGGTTGGTATTGTTAACCTTGTATCCACGCAGGTCGAGATATTGGTCGATGAAGCGCTCGACCTTCCACGCCTCTTCTACTGATACGAATATGCTTTCTATCTTTCCCTTATAGGTCTTGCTGTCTAAACGATGCGACGACATGGTGCTGCTCTCTGTGGTGTGTATTGGCCACTATAGGTCTGCGCACTAGTCCACGCAATTCGGCATTTTGAGTTCCGATGGCCGGTGCGCTGGAGATCAATTTAGCTAATCGGGTGGCAGAGCCTCACAAATCCCTTTTCCGCGCGGAATAGTTCTGTTTTCATAGCACGGTGTTCAGCTGTTTCAGCGCGACACCCGAATAAACGAAAGCCCGGCCATTGTGCCGGGCTTTTTGTTGGCTATCGATTAGCACCGGTTTAAGATGAAGACTCACTTATCGTATGGAAAGCGCACACAGTGAAATTGAATTCATCTTGGAAGGCGGCACCCATCGTTCTTGCGGCAGCCCTGCTAACCGCGTGTGGACAATCCGTTGAGGGGGTCTACACCATTGTCAGTGGGCCAGTGACAGGGGTGAAGGTCACAATGGGGAAAAACTCGTTTTCATTTGACTCCGGTGCAACCGGGTCATATGAAATTAGCGGCGACAATGTCATCTTTTCCGGGTACACGTTCACTGGAACTATGCACATAGAAGGCAAGGATCTGGTTAACGAAAAGTGGCGTTTCAAACGAGACTGAGTATCCAAACGCACCGTGTTTTCATACATGGCATCAGACGTTTAGGGTGACACGTCAATAAAGCCTCGCAATTTGCGAGGCTTTATTATGCAAGTCCAACACTCTGCCTATTTTTGACAGCAGGTCGAGGAAACCCTCATGACAAAGCAGACCGATATCCTTTCAGCTTAAGAAGTTCCAGCCGGGCGCAAGCTTCTGCGAACTTTGCATCAGCACGTCTCTGAGTCAACGATCTGTTGGGATCATCTAGAGGGAGAGGTTGGCCGAATTCTGCACGCACTTCTTCGGCCAGCTGATGCGACATGAAAAAACAGTAATTGATGCGGTCGAGGTCTTTTGCAAACGGTGACGACTGGGGATCCAGCCCTATGTCCGGGAAGTTCATTGCCACTCCTATTAGATGGAATTCTCTGAATCGAGCTTCATAGGACTGATGACGAAGCCGTTAATCAGGCGTTTCGGCGCCTGCGCTTGGACCATATCTATCCTAGGAAGCAGGTTCAAGACTCTCGGATGGATGGTACTGGCGTTATGAACAGTCTCATGTATTGAGCGTGTCATGGGTCTCACCGCTTTACGGGCCTTTGCGCCGATATCCAAGATTTATATTTTTTTCATCTTCCCCTCAGGGAGGACAGTCGGATGCCGAACATGCCTGAGAAAACCCCCGACTTCTGGGCGCAAGTCTGGCTCGTCCTCAGCAACCCACTTTGGCAAGGGGCGATCATGGCCGCAACCATCTCGCTGCTCCGTGTGCTGTATGAGGCCAAGGAGCAGAACAAGTGGCGGATCGTTTTCGAGGCGCTCATCTGCGGCGCGTTGAGCCTGTCAGCCAGCAGCGTCATTGAGTGGATGTCATGGCCGTCGAGCTTGTCTGTAGGAGCCGGCGGCACCATAGGCTTCATCGGTGTGACAGCCATCAGGGAGCTGATCATCCGGTTCCTCGATCGCAAGGTGGACTCGGTATGAGCCTAGGACCTGTTGTCGCCGTCTCCAAAGCTGCGTCGACGTTGCGCATCATCGCTGTCGCCGTGGTCATCGGCATCGTCATGTCATTGCTCATTGCTATCCAGCAGATCCGGGTGGTCACGTTGCAGGGCGCCGTCTCCGTTGAACGCGACGCCAAGCAAGTCGCCGTGGATGCCAACAAGGAAAGCCAGGCGACTATCACCACGTTGAAAGCCGAAGCTGCTCGCAACGTTGCGTACACCGCCGACCTGAACAAACGAATCAAGGCCAGCGAAGAGAAGGCCAAGAAGGCCAGGAAGGATTTCGATGACCTCAAGCGCAATAGCAAACCTGTTCGTGATTGGGCTGCTCAGCCTCTGCCTGACGGCCTGCGCGGCAAAGCCGTCCGTGGTAACAAAGACGACGGCAATAAGATTGGAAGCCCCTGAGCTGATCCCATGCGAGCGGGTCAATGCGGACGATACCGATCTGCGTGACAACGGAGACGTGTGGGAGCTTAAGGATCAGGCCATCAAGTTGTTAGACACCTGCGCCGATCAGGTCGACGCCCAGATCCAGCGCAGCAGGGGTAAATGACTGGATAGCTAAAGCTCACTTTACGAGTCGTAGAGCAGGCTTGTTTTTTGGCGGAGTCTTTTGGGGAAGCTGGGCGCGCCTAAGATCCTCCAGCCTAACTCTGAGGTTGCGGGTGGCTTCAGATAGCTCCATCAACGCGTCCAGCAACTCAGGATCATCGCATGTTGTTCCTGCTTTCATTTCCGCGAGCTGCTTTGAAAGTAGTCTGTAGTCTTGGGATAGTTGGTCAAACTCGTTGAATCTCACATTTTTCTCCTCGCATGCTGACCGCGACAGCGGTTGCTGTTGCAAATCCAATGCGCCTGTTTTTCAACACTTTTTGGTTTCCTGGCATGGCTAAGCAATGCATGGGCCAAGCGCTTACGCGCCTTGCTTCCATCCATCGCTTAGCTCTTCACCGCGACTGGGTCAGCAATTTCGTCGAACGACTGGAGGCTGGATTCGGTAAATCTGAATTAACGCAGAAGATCCAAACATGCGTGGTAGGTGAGCCGTATCTGTGTCGCATGTTGATCTTCATTCACTCGGCATGTAGCCGCGGCCTGAGAAACTTCATGCGACTCACGGTGCGTGGATACAAGGTGAGCTTCACATGAAATAGTCCTGGTACGTCACCGTGCCGGGCTACCCACCATTCCCAATGATCATGCAGGTAGATCGCGACCACGCTTGCGCTTTCGCGCTATCTCTTTGGCCGGGCTGTACCGTTGAATGAGAACTCTCAATGATCCGTGTACAGACGTCAGGGCTTGCCGACAACCTTGCAGAGCTGACGGACATCGAGCGTAACCAGATTCCTTTCGCCACTGTCCTTGCGCTCACCGAGACAGCCAAGCTCATTAAAGAGCGTCTGGTAGGCGAGATGCACACGGTGTTCGACAGGCCAACGCCCTACACCCTTGACAGTCTTCGGCTGATCCCTGCCACCAAGCTGAAGATGGAGGCGAGGGTGTGGATCAAGGACGAGGCCGACGGCGCAGCGCCCGTAACACGTTGGCTAACCCCCGAAGTGTACGGCGGCGACCGTAGTCACAAGCGTAGCGAGGCGCTGTTACGCGCGCGCGGGATTCTTCCCGAGGGCAAGTTCGTTGTACCTGGTGCGGGCATGAAGCTCGACAGCTACGGCAACATCGGTCGTGGTCAGTTGCAGAAGATCCTATCCGGCCTTGGTGCTCAGGGTGATCGGCATCAGAACAGCACGGACAGCAAGCGCAGTGCTGGCAATCGAACGCGTTACTTCGTCATGCGTCGAGGCAGCGAGCCTATAGGCATCGCTGAGAGAACTGGGACCAAGCGTGCTCAGGTGCAGATCCTGATTGCGTTCATCAGCAAGCCCGGCTACGCGAAGGCGCTCGACTTCTTCGGGATAGGCGAGCGGGAGGCAGACGAACAGTTGCCCATTCAGTTCACCAAGGCGTTTGAACGTGCCATGGCGACGCGGCGTCGATGAAATCTGTCGATTGCACCGTTATGGTGCAATGGGTCCTTTCCCCCACCCCCCTGGGGTGAGGGTAATTCGAGCCCCGGCTTTGAACTATGTATGACTTTTTTTGAGGGGGGTTGGTTGTTGTATTGTCGATGGCCTGAAAGGCCCGGAATAGAGCGGTTTTGACCGTTTAATACACCAACCTGACCCCCGGAAATACCAACCAAACACCAACCGGCTCGCGGCAGCTCCCAGCCTCGCCAATGGAGAAGGCAAATGGAGCCCAAACCTCACTGGCTGAACAAGAGCCAAATGGCGGCAAGCCTCGGTATCACCGTTCAGGCCTTCGATAAGTGGAAGGTCGAGTCCATCGCCAAGATTGGCCGGGAAAACTTCTACGACGTTCGGACGATCCTGAATAACCGGCTTGCCCAGGCTGAGCAGAAAAGCTCAGCTTCAGAGACGCCCGACGGTATTGACCCACTGATCGAATACAAGCTCATGGAAGAGCGCCGCGGTTTAACGGCCGCCCAGCGTATCGGCCAAGAGAAGAAAAACGCGATTGCGGAAAAGCAGCTGGTTCCGGTCGGCTTCGCCATTTTCGCTTTATCGAAAATTGCGGCACAGCTTGGCTCTTTGCTGGATACCGTTCCGCTCAAACTTAAACGTAAGCACCCCGACATCGATGTACGACACATCGAATCTCTACAGCGCGAGATAGCACTGGCGCGGAACCTCGCCTCCGAGTCTGGCGAGCAATTGCCGGAATATCTCGATGAGTACCTCGAATCCTTGGTTGATTGACCTGCAGAAGGCAATCAAAGCCGGGCTTCGTGCACTTTATAAAGAGCCCCCCCTTACAGCGGTGCAGTGGGCTGACACACATTTTTACCTGTCATCTGAATCGTCCTACCAAGAAGGCAAGTGGGAAACCGCACCTTTCCAAGTGGCGATTCTCAACAGCATGGGCAACGACCTGATCCGGGTTATCAACCTGATCAAATCTGCCCGTGTTGGTTACACCAAGATGTTGATGGCCAATATCGGCTACAAGATTCAGCACAAACGCCGCAACGTCCTGAGCTTTTGCCCTACTGATCCCGACGCCGAAGAGCTGATGAAGCGGCACGTCGAGACGATGGTGCGCGACGTGCCCACGCTATTGGAGCTCGCACCCTGGCACGGTAAGAAACACCGAGACAGTTCGCTGAGCGCCAAGCGCTTTCAAAATGCCAAGATGCTTTGGTGTCTGGGCGGTAAGGCAAGCCGGAACTACCGCGAGAAATCTCCCGACGAGGTCATCTACGACGAGCTTTCCAAGTTCGAAGCCAACGTGGAAGGCGAGGGCGCCCCGACATTCCTCGGTGACAAGCGTCTTGAAGGCGCCACGTTCCCGAAGTCCATTCGCGGCTCGACACCGAAGATCAAAGGCACCTGCCAGATCGAGAAGGCAGGCGAAGAATCGCCTTATTTCCTGCGATACCACGTTCCGTGCCCGCATTGCTCAAGAGAGCAGCACCTGAAGTGGGGCGGCAAGGATTGCGACTTTGGAATCAAGTGGGAGAAAAGCGAACACGGGGAGATATCGAAAGCTTGGTATGTGTGCGAGCACGCTGGGTGTGTGGTCTGGTATCACGAAATGGTTGAAGCAGCTCATAACGGCCGTTGGATTTGCGAGAAAGCGGGAATCTGGACGCGGGACGGCATCGACTGGTATGCGCCGGATGACACGCTTCGAGGCACGCCGCGCATTGTCACATTCCACATCTGGACCGCGTACAGCACGTTCACGACCTGGCTGGACATGGTCACCGAGTTCGACAAGGTCCGGGACAACCGCGAGAACCTGATTGCCTTCGTCAATACGACGCTGGGCGAAACATGGGAGGACGACCAGGGCGAGAAGGTCGAATGGGAACAGTTGTACATGCGCCGCGAGGTGTTTGCACAGGTCCCGGCACGTGGTCTGACTTTGATGGGCTCCATCGATACGCAGGATGATCGCTATGAGGGCCGAGTCTGGGCGTTCGGTGTCGGCGAAGAAGCCTGGCTGGTAGATAAGTGGGTTTTGATGGGCGACCCGGCGAGCGAAGAACTGCGCCGCAAGGTCGGACTGAAGATCCACAAGCAGTACACCCGGGCCGATAACGCGAAAATGCGCGTCGAGCGCTGGTGCTGGGATTCCGGCGGCCACTACACCGACGAGGTCTATGCCGAAAGCCGGCGCCATGGCGAGATGTGGGTGATCCCCGTCAAAGGCGCGAACATTCCCGGCAAGCCTATTGCCAGCTGGCCAAAATCGCGCAACGCGAAAAAAGTCTGGCTGGTCGAGGTGGGCACAGAGAACGCCAAAGAGCTGATTTACAGCCGCTTGAAGATTCAGCCGAACACCGCCGGGGCGGCCGTCCCCGGTTGCGTGCACTTGCCCGCGAACGACGATATCTGTGGCGAAGATGAACTGAAGCAACTCACCGCTGAAACCAAGGAACTGAAGATTGTTAAGGGCAGGCGCGTGTATCGCTGGACCGCAAAGGGCCGGCGCAACGAGGCCCTCGACTGCTTCGTATATGCACTGGCAGCACTTCGCATCAGCCAGCAGCGCTTCGGGCTCGACCTTCAATTACTTGCGGGTGCCCGACGGGCACCAGCCCAACGCGGCACACGTAGCCGCGCTCGAGGATAACCATGACCGAAGCACAGCAGCGCCTGGCGGATGTCCGCACGGCTATTGAAAAGGTTTTGAAGGGTGGACAGATCGTCCGCTACGGCGAGCGCCAGGTAACTCGCGCAGACCTGGCCACGCTTCGCGACCTTGAATCCGACTACGCCGCCGCAGCCGCGGCAGAAGGCAACAAAACTCGCGGGCGTAACCGCATCAGCTATATGAGGTTCTGAAATGGCTTGGTTCACACGTACCACTCCAGAAGAACGGATGGTGCGTGAGGTCACGCGCGCCGCATCTGACCTGGTCCAGAGCCAGCCCCGAGCGCAGGGTGGTGGTGGCGGCAGCGAAACCCGCTGGCATGGTGCATCACGCGCTTTGCGCAGCATGTCGAGCTGGCTGCCATTCCTCGGCAGCCCGAACCGCGATCTGAGTACCCCCGAGCGGAAAACGCTGGTTGCTCGAGCCCGCGATGCGATGCGCAATCACCCGATCGCGCGTGCTGCCATTGTCCGGACACGTACCAACGTGGTCGGCACTGGTCTGATCTGCCGTCCGCAGGTTGACCATGAAGCGCTTGGCCTGACCGAAGAGCAGGCTGACATCTTGAACGCGCAGATCCAGCGCGAATGGGAGATGTACGCCGGCGACCCGCGTGAATGCGACGCCGAGGCCACCTTGAACCATTACCAGCTCCAGGCACTGGCGTTGGTGTCGGCGATGACCGGTGGTGACTGTTTTGTTACCACCCCATGGATTGATCGGCCGGGCACCATTTACAGCACGCGGTTGCAGCTGATCGAGACGGACCGGGTTTCCAACCCGAACGGGCAGCCCGACAGCCAGTTCATGGTCGAAGGGATTGAATTCGATCAGTACGGGGCGCCGATTGCCAACCACATCTGCACCGGCTATCCCGACGACAAAGTGCTGAAGTATCCACTGCGCTGGGAACGGGTGGAGGTCTTCGGCGCAGAAACGGGGCGCCGCCGCGTGCTGCAGGTCTGGTGCGACAAAGAGCGGCCGGGCCTGAAGCGTGGGGCACCCTATCTGGCGCCGATTCTTGAGCCGCTGCAAAAGCTCGAGCGTTATGCCAGTGCTGAACTGATGAGCGCTGTCATCTCGGCGATGTTCACCGTGTTCATCAAGAAGAACGCCGACTTCAATGATGGTGGCCACGGACAACCACTTTTTGGTGACGAGGATCCGGCGCCCGCCGGCGGGATGGGTGGCGGGGCGGTGGAATTGGGTGAAGGCGCCATTGTCGATCTTGCCCAGGGCGAAGAGCCGATGGTCGCCAACCCGGCGCGGCCCAACGCGCAGTTCGATCCGTTCTTCTCTGCCATCGTCAAAGAGATTGGCGCGGCCCTGGAACTGCCTCTCGAAGAGTTGATGTTGCATTACAGCAGCAGCTATAGCGCGGCCCGTGCGGCCATGCTCCAGGCCTGGCGCTTTTACACGATGCGCCGCTGGTGGCTGGTCTGCGACTTCTGCCAGCCGAGCTACGAACTGATGTTCGACGAGGCAGTGGCCCGCGGTCGTATCAGCGCTCCGGGGTACAGCGACCCTGCACTGCGCAAGGCTTACACGAAGTCGATCTGGATCGGCCCGGCACGCGGAGCAATCGACGAGCTCAAGGAAGCCAAGGCCGCCCGGGAGCGCATCGACATCGGCATCAGCAACGAAACCATGGAGACGGCTGCAATGACCGGCGAAACCTGGCAGCAGGTCAACCGACAGCGTGCCCGCGAGCTGGTACAGCGCCGGGCAAACGGAACAACTGTTGAGGTCGAGCCAGCGGCACCCACGGTTGCCGCCAAACCAGAAATTGAAGAAATCGAAGAAGAGGATTGATCATGCCAAGAGCCTTTGAGCTGGCCAGCGCTCAGCCTTGGCTGATGCTGCCGGACGCGCTCGACAACCTGTTATCGATCGCTGATCGACAGAATGATCTGGAAGCGCTGGAAACCCGACTGGGCAAACAGCTCGATAACACCCGCACCGTCACTCAGCGCGGGAACGTCGCCGTCATCCCAATCACCGGCCCGATCTTTCGCTACGCGTCTTTTTTCACTCGCATCAGCGGCGCGGCCAGCACCGGCAACATTGCCACTGACCTGCAGGCCGCCCTCGACAACCCGGCGATCAAGTCCATCGTCCTGAACATCGACAGTCCAGGGGGCGAGGCCAACGGCATCAACGAGCTGGCCGACATGATCCACGCCGCTCGCGACAAAAAACGAATCGTCGCCTACGTGGGCGGGAGTGGCGCGAGCGCGGCGTACTGGATCGCCAGTGCTGCCAGCGAAGTGGTGGTAGACGCCACCGCGTTGATCGGTTCCATCGGCGTCGTCCTCAATGTGTCGGTCAACAAGGATGACGGCGGCAAAAAGAGCTACGAAATCGTAAGCGGCACCGCGCCAAACAAGCGACCAAACGTCGAAACCGATGAGGGTCGGGCAGAAATCACCAAAACGGTCGACGCCCTGGCCGACGTATTTGTCGGCAAGGTTGCCCGAAATCTCGGTGTTTCCGCTGACAAGGTCCCAGAAATGGGCGGTCACGGCGGCCTGAAAGTCGGCGCCGAGGCTGTCGCATCAGGGTTGGCGCATCGCGTCGGCTCGCTTGAATCCGTTATTGCCGAGTTGGCCGGTCCTGCCAGCAACCCACCGAGGAAAACCTTTGTGACTACCGTAAAAACCACGGCGGAGCTGCACGCAGCCATCGAGGCCGGCGCCGATCCGAAGACCATCACCATCGCGGCAACGGAGACAGTCGATGCCGAGGCCATCCGAGCCGCGGCCGCCACCGATGCCACCGCTTCCGAGCGTGCGCGCTATGCCGGTATCACTGCACTGGCCACCCCAGGCTTTGATGCCGAAATCCAAGCCGCGTTGGCGGACGGTTCCAGCGTTGAGGCAACCGCTCTGACGCTGTACACCGCGGCCAAGGATCGTGGCATCAGCTTGAGCGGCATTGAAAACGACGCCACTCGCGCAGCTGCTGCAACAGCCGCAGCGGGCAAGGGCACCAAAACCTTCTCCACCAAAAACATCTGGGCCGGCCGCAAAGGAGCGAAAGCATGAAGTACGACATCATCACGCAGGGGGCGCGGACTGCTGCTTTCCTGCTCAACGAGGCAAGCGGCGAACGTTCCCGCGAGCAGATCCTGCTGCTGAAAGGCGCTGCGGCATTTCCCGCCGGGCAGATCCTGTCGAAGAACGCCGCAGGCAAATACGTTGCATTCGCCGCGCCTGCCGACGGGGCGACGGTTGAAGTCGCGATTCTCTACGAGGGTCGCGATGCGGACACAACCGCAGATCGCTACGCCACCGGCGTGGTGCGTGACTGCGAGGTGATCGAAAGCTTGCTGATTGGGCTCACCGATCCCGCCAGAGCAGCCCTGGCAGCCGCCGGCATCATCCTGCGCTGATTCATCAACCCACTTTTATAAAAACCGCCGTTGGCGGTTTTTTCGTTTCTGGAGAACGGAATGGCCGATCTGAGTATTTTCGCGGGCGACGACTTTGGTCGCATCGCAATGACCACTGCTATCAACCAGCCGGTTGAGGGGCAGGCGGTTCCTACACGTCTGGACACTCTTTTCGAAGAGGAAGGCGTAACCACCACCGCTTTTTTCATTGAGCGCGAAAACGACAACCTGACCCTGGTGCCTGCTGCCGAGCGTGGCGCCCCGAGCGATCCAACCACCGGCGCCGGCCGGGACATGATCCCGTTCCAAACGATCCACCTGCCCACCCGGGCAGTGATCCGCGCGGATGAAGTCCAGGGCATTCGCGCCTTTGGTACTGAGAGCGAGCTGGAAACAGTGCAGGCGCTGGTCGACAAGCGTTTGCTCAAGATGCGCAAGCGCCTTGAATCGACTATCCGCTATCAGCGTGTCGGCGCGCTCACAGGCAAGGTGTACGACGCCGATGGCACCCGCGTGTTGCTGGACCTGTATGCACGCTTTGGTATCGAGCAGCAGACAGTGGCTTTCGCCATGGGTGCAAACGAAACCAAGCTGCTAGCAAAGGTTACCGAAGCCAAGCGCAAGGCAGAAGATGCGATCGGCGGTACCGGCATCATCGCCGGCTGGCTCGGCGTTGCGGGGCGTAACTGGTTTGACGCGTTCACCAACCACGACTCGGTCCAGAAGGCCTATGACCGCTGGAACGACGGGCAATTCTTGCGCGACGACAACCGTGCCGGCTTCAGCTTTGGCGGTGTGAACTGGGAAGAGTTCTACGGCAACCTGGGCGGCGTCCTGTTCATGGACCCCGATGTCGCTTACCTGGTGCCGGTGGGCGTTGATGGCTTGTTCATCACCAACTACGCGCCAGCGGATTACATGGAAACGGTCAACACCACCGGTGTTCCGTTCTATGCCAGCCAGGAAGCGCTGCGCCACAACAAGGGCATCGACATGGAAGCCCAGAGCAACCCGCTCAGCCTGTGCACCATGCCACGCGCAATCATCAAGCTGACCAAGTGATGGGCGGCTCGGAGTTCGACGACATTTTCGAAGATGCGGACGACGAGCTGTTCGACATGTTCGGAGAGCGCGGCGGCGCTATTTATGACGCCAAGGACGGCGGCCCTCCAAAGGGCGTTGGCGCTGTCCTGCAGCGCAATGTTGGTTCCGCCGGCGGTGGCAGTTTCGTTGCCGTTGAGCTCGCTGTGGATCTGCGCATAAGGGAAGTGCCGGACCCGCAGCGTGGCGACCTGTTGGTGATCAACTCCAGCCGTTACGTGCTTGGCGAATACATGGGCACGGACGGGATCATCAACCGTTACTCACTGATGCGGACGGACTGATGTCGATGATCAACTTACTGACTGCTGGCCGCCAGGCGTTGATAGCCAGGCTGACAACCATTTCCGTTGAGCAAGGTTACAGAACCCCTGCCGGCGCCAATACCCGTTCCGGCTGGTTCAACGAGGTGATCAAGGATCGCTCGGTCGCTTTTCCTCTCATCGTTGTGCAGAAGGCGAAGGGCCTGGCTCCTGCAGCCGGTCCGCATGCGCTCAAGCTGTTTTCTGGCTTCAACGTCATCGGTGCCGTCCGGGCTGGTCTGGACGATTACGAAGATGCGATCGAGGACCTTGAGCATGACCTGCTGCAGTGCCTTATGCCGACGCTTGCGGTACTTCCGGACTGGCTGCCCCGCGGGATAAGCGGCATCACCATTGGAGCGCCTGAGATTTATCCGCCAGACGAGGGCGTCACCGCCGCCACCGTCCTTATTCCTGTCCACCTTCACACCATTATTCAGGTGAAACCAAATGCGTAAAGACGAAGTTGTCGCGGTGGCTCCGGCCCCTGCCGACGAGCAGCCAGACCGCGCGCCGCCTCGGTTCGAAGTCGAACTGTTGAAGCCCCATACTCAGGCTGGGAAACCTTTTCAGCCGGGTGCAAAAATCAAAGTCACCGCCGCGCAACGCACCTGGCTCAAAGCCAACAAGGTGATCGCCGACGAAACCCAGGAGAAGTAAAACATGGCCCGCGAAATTGAAACATTCGTCGTCGGTGGTCTGGTCAAAATGCGTGAATACGGAAAGGGCGGACCATTCTTTCCGGCCGGTCTGGTTTCGACGCTGACCCAGGCGATTGAGAAAACCGACCTGACCCTGGCCGACACCACCACCCCGCAAGGCGGTGAATATGATTCCATCAGTCGCATCACCAGCATGGGCCTGACCATGAACTGGCGCGAGCTGTACACCGAGAACCTGGCGCTGCTGTACTGGGGTGACGTGACCCGTATTCCGGCTGAAACGGTCAGCGACGAGCCGCAAAAGGCCAGCAAAGGCGGCACCATCAAGTTGGACAAAATGCCGCTGAGCATCACGTCGGTGGCGCTGGCCAGCGCTCCAGCCACTGTGTTCAAGGATGGTGACGATTACCAGATGACCGGTTCCGGCATTGAGATTCTGTCGCGTGGTGCGATTGCCGATGCGGCCGACTTGCTGGTGGATTATCAAAGCGCCGCGGTGGATGTCATTGAGGCGCTGACCAACAGCGGCAAGGTGATGGAGTTCCTGTTTGAAGGTGCCAACGCCGCGGGCACCAAAAAGCGCTTGAACCTCCAGTATTTCCGCTGCCAGTTGAGCCCGGCGGCAAGCACCGACTGGATCAGCGCTGACGATTTCATGGGTTCGGAGGTGACTGTCAAGGTCCTGTCCGACCCTGCGAAAGTCGGTGTCGGCAAGTCGAAGTACATGCGCATTGAAAAGGAAGTCGCGTCCGTCGCCTGACGCCCGGTTTGATGCTCGGTTGAAAAACAAAAGCCCGCTTCGGCGGGTTTTTTAATGGGGTTTTTATGGCAACGCAAACCAACAGCCGCGAGTTGATCGTGGGTGATATCACGGTGATGTGTCGGGAAATGACGGTGTTACAGGTCAGAAACTGGCTTGAGACTCACACGCAACCCGTGGCCCTGGATATCGTGGATTCGTACCTGTTTGTCGATTGCACGCTGGATGATTTGAAGCGCATGACGGACCTGAAAAACGAGGTCATAGACGGCTTGAAGCCTTCTCAGGTGCAGGAGGTGATTGCGGTCTGCAAAGAGTTGAACCCACATTTTTTCGCGATGCTGGGCAGGCTGGGGCAAGCCCTACACCTCCCGGCCAAAGCCTGAAGAATATCGATGCAACGCTGAATGCCCTGGTTCGTCTGGGGCATGCCAATGCCTTGTATTACCCCTGGTCATATTTCAACGCGGCCATCAAGGCAGCCAAGTGAGTCTCTGTGTCTGATATCGAACTCAAGCTAACGGCCGATGTGGATCAAGCAACCCGGAGCGTTGGCGGGTTCCGTAAAGAATTCGCAGACCTGGTGCGTCAAGTTGAAAAACCGTTGCGCCAGATCAACAGTTTTCGTGAACTGGAAACAACGGTTGAGAAGACCGGGCGGCAGTTGGCGACCGCGCGGGACAACGTGCGCGCGCTTGGCGACCAGATGGCCTCCACGGCCATTCCGACGAAGCAGCTGCAGGTCGAATACCGCGACGCGACCAATCAGCTCAAGCTGCTGGAACGTCAGGAGGTTTCTCAAGGCGTTCAATTGGCCAAGTTGCGTCGCGAACTGCAGGCGGCCGGCACAGACACTCGCAACCTGGCCAGCGAGCAAAAGCGTCTTCAGGGTGAGCTTTCGCAGCGGCTGTCTACCGGCCAGGCTGACAAGAATCTTCAAACGGCCAAGGTCGATCTGGGCATCAGCAAATATTCCGAGAGCACAGCGCAGATTGCCAAGCTGCAACAGCAATTCGCCTTACTGAAATCCACCGGCAAACTGACCGCGACCGAACTGGCCATCGGCCAGAACACCTTGCGTCAAGCACTGGCCGATTCAGCCACACAGACCCGCGTCCTGACCGGTGCGACCGAGGCCTGGCGGGGTGGATTGGGTGATGTCCGCGCCGAGATTATTGCCGGTGCTGCGGCCTTTGCCGGTTTCGCGATTGCGGCCGGCAGCTCGTTCACCAGCTTCGCCAGTTTCCAGCAACAAATTGCGGCCATCGGCACGATCACCGATCTGACCGACGAACAGCTCAAGGGGTTGTCCGAGGGTATTCGCGGTATCAGTCGCGACATGGGCAAAGAGTCGAGTGACAGCGCGGCGGCGGTCTATGACCTGCTGGGCAGCGGCGTTGAGACGGCGGACGTGATGAAGGTTCTGGCATCTTCGACCAAGGCGGCAGTGGCCGGCATGGCTGACACCAAGACCGCCGCCGGCGTCGGGGTGTCGATCATCAACGCCTATGGCGAAAGCATGGGCAATCTGGACACCCGTTACGACCAGCTGTTTCTGGCGATCAAGGACGGCGTGGTGTCGTTCGACCAGTTTTCGGCAGGTCTGGGTCAGGTGCTGCCCACGGCGGCCGCTGCCAACGTCAGCTTTTCCGAGGTGGCGTCCTCCATTGCGCGGATGACGGTGCAGGGTATTCAGGCGCCCCAGGCGTTTACCGGGCTGACCAGTGCCATTAACCAGCTGGCTGCGCCGGCACCGGAAGCGGCCAAGGCCATGAAAGCTCTGGGTATCGAGTGGAAGGGCCTGACCGCGACCATCGAGCAGATCGCGCAAAAGAAGATCGGTTTTGAAGCCATGCGCCAGATCATCCCGGACACCGAAGGGCGTACCGCGATTCTGGCTCTGTCCAAAAACTACGGGCAGTTTGCCGATCAGGTGGACCGGCTGAACCATGCAGCGGGCGCTACGGAAGCGGCCTATGACAAGATGAAAGACACGCCTGAAGCGCAGATGCAGCGCTTTAACGCGGCCATGAAGGATCTGCAGAACACCTTTGGCGCGGCAGTGGCGGCCGGGCTTCCTGTCATCAACATGCTGACGGATCTGCTCAACGCCTTTAACAGCCTGCCAGAGCCAGTGCGTAATGGCGTGGTATCGGTCGTTTCCCTGGGCGTAGCAGCGGGCACGTTGTCGTTGGCGATCAGGTCGGCCGGCGCAGTCTTGACCCTGTTCAGAGGTGGCCTTGGTAAAATTTCCGGGGAGGCCGCAGCGGCGGGCGTAGCGTTTGACGGGACTGCGGCCAAGGCTGGGAAGTTGAATACGGTCCTCGGCAGCGGATTGGGCGCTGCTTTGCGCACCGGTGGTTACCTGGTCATTTTGGGTCAGCTGGCCGAACTGTACAGCCTGTATTCGGAAATGGAAAAGCTGGAACAATCGCAAAAGGACCAAGCGAAAACGCTGGATGACCTGATTCGGTCCAACGCGCAGTACAAAGACACACTGGTTTCGACCTCGGCCGAAGTAGCCAGCATGTCGGAGACCGAGCGTAAAGCCTACGTGCAGCGCCTCCAGAACGCGCAGACCTATTACTCCAAACTGGCCGAGCAAATTGCCCGCGCAGACTCGGCCAAAAACGGGCCGACCGCACCCGTCACCCAGGAGGCGCTGGACGCGTTCAAGAAGTCCCGTGACTACGGCAAGGCGCTGGAGGCGGAAACCGCTTACGAGAAACAGCGTACCGACGATGCGCAGGCCGAAAGCGCCAAACTAAACGCGCTCCAGACCAAACTGACAGCAGATACCAAGGACGCGCTGGCCAAGCAGGTGGCGGCGCAGCGTGCCGCGACGGCCGCTATCAAGAAGGCCCTGAAAGAGCAGGTCGACACCAAGAAGAAATACACCGACGCCCTGGCGGTCATGGATGGCACGGCCGGTTCCACGGATGCCAGTTACGGTGCGGCGCAGTCGCTCAAGGTGAGCGCGCGGAAAGCCTTGCAAGACGGTGATCTGGTCACGGCCAAAAAGCAGGCGGATTCCGCCCTGAAGATGATTCAGAAGCTGGCCGACAGTGGCGAAAACACCTACGGCTTTTCCGGATTCATCAAAGAGCTGCAAGCCATTGAAACCAAGGCTGACGGCATATCTCTGGACAAGGCGCAGGAAGGGTTAAAGACCGCCACCGCGCAGGCCGTGGACTTCAAGGCGGAACTGGCCAGCCTGAAAACGCTGACCATCACCCCCACGCTGTCCGAAGAGGGGATGGACAAGGTCAAAAAGCAACTGCGTGACCTGCAAACGTCCCTCGGCCAGGCGGTAGATCCGGCCATAGCTACCAACGCCCTGCCGCAAGGCACCAACCTGGCGGACCAGCTGGTCAAGAAGGTCGGTGGCACCGCCCAGCCCGACGTAGATACTCCCGCTGCGGCCACCCAAATTGGACAGCTGAAATACGTCCCGGGGCAGACCAGTTATTCCGACCAGTCGGTGGGGGTTGCGGTTAAACCCCAGGTCACCCCGGATGCGGCCTCGGCCATCAAAACCCAGCTGGATCAGCAGGGGGATATCCCGGTCGATGTCGATCCTGATGTGTCGGATCTGGACGCGGTGGACGTGCCGGTCGAAACGGCAGTGGATGCCAATTCGGTCGCCGATACGCAAAGCCAGCTGGCGACCATGGCCGAGGGCTTGCGCAGGACGCTGACCATTCCCGTTACGGTAACGGGGGCGGACGGTGCGCCGGCGGTGGCCAGCAGTGAAATTCCGAGTTTTGCCAGGGGCGACATGGTGCGGGGGCCGGGCACAGGGACCAGTGACAGCATTCTGGCCAGGGTGTCGAACGGCGAATTCATTATGCGCGCAGCGGCGGTGCGGCATTACGGTCCGGCCTTGCTGCGCAGCCTCAACGAACGCCGTTTGCCGGGGTTTGCGGTGGGTGGCGAAGTCAGCCCGGGCTTTTTCCCCAGCGTCGACACGCCGAGCCAGGGTTTGCTTGAGCAGGCTGCACCGAGGGCGCCGGAAAACTGGGGCAGCCTGAGCCTTGACGCTGGTGGTGAAACCTACCAGGTGCAGGTGGAACGTCAGGACATGGGACGGATGCTGCGCAATCAGCGGATAAAGTTTGGCGCCCCCTACAAGCCTTAGGTGGTGACCACCAATCGCTAACCTTTTTTGTTCAAACGGACCGCCCGCGTGGCGGTTTTTTTGTGCCCGGAGTAATTGCATGAGCCTTCCCCTTGTCACCCTGGGTGGCATTCCCATCGTGTTGCATGCCGGCGCGCCGGACCAATCCGACACGCCATTGCTGGGCGAAACTGTGGTGCGGCTCTCTGGCGGCGCCGGCGTGAAAATGACCCACTGGGGCAAGGCGTCTGGCGCGATCAGTGGCCAAGGCTGGATGCCGCCCGGGCTGGACGGTCTGGATTACAGCCAGCCGCTGGAACTGCGCCTGACCGCGCAAGAGAGCATCGTGGGCGACGGGCTGTCCCACACGCTGACCAGTCTCCCGCGACCCGATACGCATCCGCAGGCGTTCGCCCTGATCGGCGCTGACTGGGTGCCCACCGTGTGCAACGTGATCGAGGCGGTGGCCACGGTGGACCTGGTGGTAGGTGCGACCCGCTACATGGTGCAGTGGATGCCGGTTTACAACGTATTTGCGAGCAAGCCGCCCAAGTCGATGAGCGCTTCCCAGGCAACCTTTGGCTGGTCGATTGCCTGGGAAGAAATCTGATGCTGCTCAACGGAACACTGCTTAATGCGGGGCCGCTGAACGGCGGGGGATACGGCGTTGTAGTCAAGGATCCGCAACCCATCGTGCCGGGCAATGCCTTCCGCTGGGCGCTGCGGGTGCTGGTGGGTGGGATCGATTTCACGGCCCGCCTGACGGGTCAGGTCGAAGTGGACCGCGAGCGGGGCGCGGCCGGGGTCGCCTCATTCACCTTGCAGATGTTGCCGGGGCCAGTCCTGCCCATGGATTGGGTCGGGCGTGAAGTGTCCGTTGACTACCTCACCACCACGCTCGGGGTTACGACAGAAAAGCGCCGTTACACTGGGCGCGTCGTGACGACGGAATGGAATGCCATCGGGCGCCTGCTGGTGTGCCATTGCGGCGACCAGCTCCAGCAGCGCATTGAAAAGCTGAGCGTGGCCGAGGTGGATGCCCTGGTGCCGGCGTTCTGGTCGCTGGACGTGTTTGAAAGCCCTGAGGGCCGTAGCCGTTGGGATTACCTCGGCGAGCGGCTGGGCACGGTGCAGGCGAGCCTGGAAGGGTCAGCGGGCGGTGACCTGCGATTGACATCGTGGTACGCCGCCGGCGTGGATTTTACGTTCGGCGCAGGCACCACCCTTTACGACTCGGTGAGCGTCAGTTACGCGGATCTGACCAGCTTGACCAATACCGTGGTGATTGAGGCGAGCTACAGGTTTTCACGGCTGCATCAGTTGAACGAGACGTTCACCTGGACCCACCCGGAGACCAGCGGGCTGGGCGGCACGCAAGGGTTCTGCCTGTGGCGTCAGGCCAGTTCGGAGCTGCCCGATATCGCCATGGTCAAGGACTCTGCGTCGTCCGCCGGCATGAGCATTATCAAATCGCCGATCTACCAGCGCACCCCCGGATCTGGCGGTGACATCTGCGGCAACGGGATTCCGTGGATTAACGGTTATCCCGACCTGCTGTTGGGTGTGACCTTCACCGGCGGCCGTCGCTGGACCCAGTCAGTGACAGAGAAATACGCGCTGACGGTGGTGGCCGACGCCAGTGTCGCGCAGGCCGGCGAAGTGATTGCACGCGACTCGGTGTCGATTGATTACACCACGGAAATCGGAGAGGCCTGGGAGGGCACGGCGTTCGGTGTGGATGTGCCGACGGCGGCGGATGGTGAGTCGGGTCACGTCGATGAACGTGACGAATCACGGCGCTTGTCCGCCTTGCAGTGTCTGCTGAATCAGGCCAAAACCACCGTGGTGCTGGCCCACACTGGCACGGCGGTAAGCTGGAGCGTTCCGACCAGCATGGTGCTGGACGTTGACCTGGTCCACACCTTGCGGCTTGAAGATCAGGGCGTCATCGCGCAGGCGCGCTGTAGTCGCGTTGTGGACGCGTTTGACCTGGGTAGCGGTTCAGCCATCACCACGCTGACCGTCAAGGTGATGCGCTGCGGTGGCACCTATCAGGATCCATTGACCGCGCCGGCCTATCAGGTGACGGCGCAGGCCGAGGACATCGTGGCGCCGGAACTGGCCACCCAGCTGGGTGGAAAGAATGATTCGCCGGTGTATGACGAAACGCTGGATGGTTTTTCCGGCAATTACGACAACGCCGACCCGACGTTGCCCGTGTTCGAACGGCGTTTGCAGATCACGGCATCAGAGATTGCGGCGGAGTTGCGCGATGAACTGGTGGTCGATATCCCGGCCACCTATCGCCTGACAATCCCCAACGACCCACTGGAGCTTTGACGATGAGTCTTGAAAGTGACCGCCGTAGCGGCGGCGGCGCGCTGGTTGCGGAGCGCCAATCCATAGGGGCCAGCGTCAGCCGCGACCGTGGCGGCTCGGGCGCCCAGGTCAGTGATGATCTCAACCGCCTGGTGACGGCCAAGCGGCAAGCCACGACCCTGCCTGTGCTGCAAGCACGTGGCGCGGTTCCGGCCACGAAAGGGAAGGGCACCTACAACCCGAAAAACGTCCCGACAACGTCGGGCGGGATAGCCAGCCCGCTGACCGAAACGGACTTCACAAAACGCGAATATTGGTCAAACGGCCTGCTGAGCAGTGACGGACTGTTCACGATCCCATCAATAAAAAAACTGGTGCTCACCGACGCCAACGGCGGCGAAGCGGTAATCAATCTGGCGCAGCCGATCACCCCTGAATAAAACCCATAGGGCCCGACATGAATTTTGTGAACAACTGGACTACCCAGCTGACCGCCGCACTGGCGGCCAGCGAAACCACGGTGCCAATTCCGGCCGGTGCGCTGGGGCTGCTGCCGGACGGCGAATACATGTTGACCCTTTCTAGTTCACAGAGTCCGGCCGATGCTGCGTCGGTGGAGATTGTCGCGGTGCGGGTCATGTTCGGCGGCGCGTCGATGGTGCGCGCCCAGGAAGGCACCACGGCGAGCGACTGGCCGGCCGGTACTTTCCTTTACTGCGCAGTCACCGCCGGCACCCTCAATCAGCTGTCGGCGCTCATTGGCAGCGGCGGGGCGATCCGCAGTCCGATCAACATGGCTTTTGACTTTGTTGTCAGCCTGGCCAATCAGAGCACCACCTGGTCGCTGCTCGTGGGTGCGCCCCAGCCTTTTACGATTAACTTTCCATCGCCTCCCGAAGGCGCTCAGGCCTGGCGGCTAGAAATCTTGATTCTGAACTTCGGCCCCGATGACAGTAATTGTTCCCTGGCCTCTGAATCGGCCCCGATCCGGAACGTGGCAGGCGGTGTGCTGGTGGCGTCCGCATCGAGCATCACCCGGTATGACATGCTCGCTTTGGGCGGCGCCTGGTTCGTGGTGAATCGTACGGTTTTCGCCGCGACAGTTGCGACCGGCGACAATGATCAGGGCCAGGTCTAGCACGGTGAAGGCGCCCCATGAATAGAACACTGGTCTGGCCCTGGCACGGAATGGTGCGCGGGGCTGTAGTCCACCTCCCAAACGGCGACACGCGGCCTTACATTCAGCCGCCCGGTCTGCAAACCTCACTGTACGGCCCCGGCGATACTCACCTGATACAGGTGGAGGGAATCGAGCCGATCACGCCTGAAGAGGCGGCCAGCGCTCCTCCAGGGGGCGAGTATTGGGCCGGGCAAGCGCTGATCACGGGCAGCAGCCTGTATAACCGCTCTTTGCAGGGCTGGATCTTCCAGGCTGAGGACGGTAGCCGGTGGCGCGCGAGCTTTATCCCGGGAACCATTGACGCGGAATCTACCGTGGTACAGATCACACTGACCCGGTTTGGCGAGTTTGGTGTGGCGCCTGAGACCCACACGACAAGACTTACCGCCCCGTTCGGGCAGACAGACTTTACGACTCGGCTGAAGCTGTTCGGCAACCTGGGTGCCGCCAGCGATGTGGCCGTGCGCTTGCATAGCGTAAGCCGCACCGGGCGCACTGCGGTACTGGCATGGTCATTGTTTAACCCGGCTACTGGCAGCGCCGAACGGGATGTGGATTTTCGCCCGCGTGCCTTTGGGTTTTACAAAGTGTCGTTGGCCCTGATCGAGAATGCGTTATCCGTAACGGGTGAAGTGCTGTTTGGCTTTGATGACATTTATTCGGAGGAAGTATCCTCAGGCGAAACGCTCTACAGCAAATTTGGGAATTCCGGAGACTTAGTTGAAGTTGACAGGCAACCGATTATCCGCGACGAAACTCTGGGGGATACGGTTACATATGAATTTTCGCCGACAGTTGAAGTCATTACTGGTGAATCTGGGGTATGGAACGGCCCGTTAAATTGGGAATCAACCGTTCAATGGTTGGTCATGGTTTTGTTTGATGGTGAAACACCGAAGCCTTGTTACCTAAAGTTTCATGACACCTATGTAAGAGGAGAGGCAAGTTTTACCGCCACTACTGTGTCTCCCTTGATTCGCGAAGAGTACAGCGATGGCGGCAGCCAGACACTGGACCCCGGCTACATGAACATAACCGGTGGCGGCGTCGCCTCTGGGCAAGGCACTGTAACGTGGCTGGGGCCGGGCGCGCCGTGGAGCATGACAAATCAATACTCTGTGTCTTCCAGTTGGGATGACGGGACATTGACCGTTGTCAGTGTTGATGGCTCGAAGGTTATAACTGAAGTCTATGAAAACACGGGATTCAAGATGTGGACTGATTCGGGCGCCGGTCTTGCCGGCAGTGGCGGTGATCTTCCTCATTACTATGCCGGCAATAAACAGTCTTCATTCGTGCTGTACAGCAATAACTTGATCGCGGTTACGGCGGTTGATTATGGAGGCGATCAGATAGAGCGCGTTGAAGGCGTCATCACGACGCGTGGCTATCACGCGCTAGATGCGCCCTTGCTCTTGCCGGCAGACAAGCGCCACTACGGCAGTTACAACCCGGCTACCGACGAGTTCATTGTTTTAAGTCCCGATAAAGTTAACTGGGTCTAACCCCCTTCCAACTTAGGAGAAGCCAGCCATGCAGCCGGCCCGCCAAGACCTGCCCGTTACACCGGGAACTACTTACCGCGACACCGTGCGGATCATGCAGCCTGAATTCGTTTATCGCGACATCACCGGGCTTTCCGGCGCGCCTGCGCGGCTTAACGTCGTGGCCCACGATCTAGAGGCCGCCTGGCCGGTCTGGGTGCGCGGTGTCCAAGGTATGCCGGATATCAACCGCGAGCCGTTCAAGCAGCTGCCGCATCGCGCCAGGGTCATCGACGGCGACACGCTGGAAATCAATGCGCTGTCGGCCAGCGGCCTCAAGCCCGTGGGCGGGCAACTGATCTACCGGCGTGCGGTGGATCTGGCCGAAGCCACGGCGCTGCTGAGCGTGTACCGCAATGCCGAGCTGCTGTTTGCCCTGGGCGTGGGCACCGGCCTGGTCATCACCACTGCCGGCACGTTCACCCGGGAAATGACCGCTGCCCAGACCGCGCTGCTCACCGGCGAAGGCCTGCGCTACACCTTCGACGTGATCTTTGCCGCCGTTACCGTCACGCGCTTTTTTGAAGGGGCCATCCAATGTCGCTAGCCGTCCAGGTGGTCACCTTCGAGGTCGAGAACCGGGAGCTGGCCACGGTCGATCGGGAGTATGCGGTGGCCTTCGAAATGACCGAAATCGAGGTGGTCACCGTGGGCGAGCAAGGGCCGCCCGGGGTGGGTGCTGCCGACGTCAGTTCTGACCCTAACAACCGACTCACCTTTGGTTCCGACCAGAAGCTGTACGTGTCCGACGATTTAACCCCTGACCCTCTGAACTATTACATTCTCGCCAAAGGATAAGTTATGTCTCTTGAAACTCGGATTATCGCCCTGGCCCAGGCCATCGGCGCCGACGTTAAATCCCTGACCGTCAAACAGGGCGATCTGACCGCGCTGTCCACCACGGCCAAGGGCAACCTGGTGGCGGCTGTAAACGAGTTATACGGCTTGCTGGGTTCGTCCGGCGCAAAGATCGATGACACCGCTGGCGATGGCGCAGTGTCCGTCACCTGGTCTGCCAACAAGATCTTTGATTCGATTGAACTGGCCAAGACCGCCGTGCAAGCGTCGATCATGGGTGGTGCCAGTGCGGCGTTCGATACCCTCAAGGAGCTTCAGGACCTGATTGTCAGCGATGAAGGTTTGCTGACGGCGCTCACCACGGCCGTGGCCAACCGGGTGCGCTTCGATGACGTGCAGACGCTGAGCGCCGCGCAGAAGCTGCAAGCGTGCCAGAACATCGGTGTTGGTGATCCGGAGTCAGATTTGGTGACCGCGTACACCACTGCCAGGGCGTAAATCATGAGCCTGATCACCCGAGTTGTCGCGCTCGCTCAGGCGATTGGCGCTGACATCAAAGCTCTGCGCGCGGGCAAGCTGTCCCTTGATGGAGGCCTTGCCATGACGGGGCACTTCAATGAGGCGCCTCCGGTAACGCTGGCGTCAGCCGCCACGGTGGCAATTGGTGCGGCAGCCGCGAATACGATCAAGATCACAGGTACTACCACGATCACGGCTTTTGACAGTGTTCCCGAGGGTGTCAAGCGCACCACGCTGTTCAGCACGGCCCTGACCCTGACGCACAACGCCACGTCCTTGCAATTGATGGCCAGCGTCAGTTTCGCCACGGCGGCGGGCGATGTAGCAGAGTGGGAATCGTTGGGTGGTGGCAACTGGAAAATGATCGACTACGTGCGGAACACCGGTTACCCCTTGTCGATCCCCGGCAGCGTGTACACCAAGAGCAATGTTGTCGGTCCTTTGGGTCTGGCGGGCGGTGTGCCGACTGGGGCCATCGTTGAATCTGGCACCAACGCCAACGGCACCTACGTTCGATATGCAGACGGAACACAGGAGTGCTGGTTCTTTGTCAGCTTGGCGTACAACGGTTCGCCGCCGCTACCGCAGACGATCTATTCGTGGACCTTCCCGGCAGCCTTTGCGGGGTTTGCTGCCTCATACCTTCCTAACATCGTCGTGCAAGTTGGCGTTGCGTACCCGCAGGGCAGCAACAACCTCGATGTGCAGCGGTTGACGGCGTATGCCTCTAGCGGAGCGGTGGCGCAGGTTGAGGCGGCATGGACTCCTGCTCAGTTTTGTTATGTAACCCTGAAAGCAACGGGGAGGTGGTACTGATGCGAATTAAACTTTCTCCGCAGCTCAACGGTACATCGCTCACTGTGAGAAAGGCCGGCAACACTCTGACCCTTAATGGCGAAGTGTTCGATTTTTCGTTCATGACTGAGGGCTCTACCTTGCCGCGACTGGCCATTGGCTCCGACTGGTTCGCGGATGATGTGCATATGGAGAATGGTGAGCTGAGGGTGACTTTGTTGTTTCCCATTCCGGGCAAACCTACTACGGCACAGGCCTTCCCGGAGGACCTGGTGGATGTCCCGGACGGCGAGGTGGTTTTGCCATGAGCATTGATCAGAGCCAGTTAATCACCAAGGTGGCCAAGGACGCGGAGGTCCTGAGTACAAAGCAATCGGCTGTGGATGCCGAGCGTGACCGCCGAATCGACGCCGGCGTGACGTTCAACGGCGTGTTGTACCAGTCGCGGGGCGGGGACCGGGAAAATATCTCGGGGTCTGCCCAGCTGGCGTTTATGGCCATAGTGATGGGGGCCAAGGCGGGGGATCTGCGTTGGTCTGACCCAGACGAGGATTTCGAGTGGATTGCCGACGATAACAGCCGGGTGCCCATGGATGCGCAGACGGTGGTGGAGTTTGGCAAGGTCAGTGCCGCGCGCAAGCAATCACTGATCTTTACGGGCAGCAACCTCAAGCAGATGCAACCGATCCCGACCGATTTCGATGATGACCAGTGGTGGCCGTTATGAGTCGATTCATCACCACGTTGAAGACGGAACAGATCGGCCGGGAGACGCGCACGCTGTTGGGCGAGCTGGTACTGGCGGACGATGACCTGCAGGTAATCACTGTGCCCGTGGGATTCACCACCGACTTTGCCAGCATCAAGGTGTTGCACAACGTTTTTCTGTTCGTGTTGTACGCCCTGGTGTCCGGTTACGGCAACTACGCGGCGACCGTCCATGACTGGCTGTACACCACCGGGCAAGTCACCCGCAAGCAGGCCGACGCCGTGCTGTACCGAGCGCTGCGCGCTGAAGGCGTGGCGCGATGGCGGGCCTGGCTCTTTTGGGCCGGCGTCCGAATAGGTGGCGCCAAAAACTACACAACGACCCCGACCAGTTCGGGGTTTTTTTCGCCTGGAGAAAAGTGATGACCGCTCGCGGACTGCGCAACAACAACCCCGGAAACATCGACTACAACCCGCGTAACGCCTGGCAGGGACAACTGCCGCCGGATCCGCAGATTGAAAAACGCTTTGCTCGCTTTGACACGCCCGAAAACGGCATCCGCGCGCTGGGCAAGCTGCTGCTCGCATATCGCGGCAAAGACGGGATGCCCGGCGTCGGCGGCCCAGGTATCGACACGATCCACGAAACGATCAACCGCTGGGCACCGTCGGTAGAAAACAACACCAGCGCCTACGTGAACGCCGTTGCAAAGGCTGCCGGCGTTGGCCCGGTCCAAAGCATCAACATCCGTGAACCTCGGATCCTCACGGCAGTTGTGACGGCAATCATTGCGCACGAGAACGGCGGCAACCCTTATGCGCCTGCCGTCATCGCGGAAGGTGTGCGGCGGGCTCTGGCATGAGCGCGAGTGCTATCTGGCGCTTACCCTAAGTCGGCAGCGCCACCGGCCAGTTCTCTATCGTTCCGCCGCTGCTCCCGTACAGGGTGGGCGAGTGGGCATTGCTGGATGAGCTGGTCTACACCGACCTGCCTTGCTCTGGACCTTCAACGCCGAAGGTACTCAATAACTGCCGCCGCGTCAGGGGCTCGTAACGGCTGCAGGCGGCGCACCTCTATAAGTGGGATTCAATATCTTGTTGACCTCGCATCGCCAGAGGAGGTTTGGATAGACACTCGGAGCCACGAAAAGCCCCGTCCGGCGCAAACTTCCCAGTCCCCGCAGAATGAAGACCCCGTCCCACGACTTTAGGCGTATGGTCATTCATTCGAATAGGAGCGCTAGTTTATGGATAGTTTAGGCAGTCGGCTTAGGGAAGAGCGTAGAAGACTTGGCCTGACACAACAGGCTCTTGCGCAATTGGGGCATGTGGAAGCAAACTCTCAGGCGCTTTATGAGAGTGGTAAGCGCATCCCGCGAGCAGATTATCTAGCCAGTGTCGCAGTCGGTGGAATAGACCTGTTGTACGTTGTCTTGGCGAAGCGCATGCCATTGGCTCTAGAAAGCCTTACCGACGAAGAGTCTATGGTGGTTTGCGACTACCGCACCCTTGACCTCGGTGATCGCTTGGCTTTTAAGCGCCTTTCATCGTCTTTGTCGGACCGCGAACAAGTCAAATACGCACAGCCAAGATGACATGTCTGCATTTGAGGGAATGACTGCCGGGTGTGGCAACCCCTTTGAGTTTGGGCCAGGTGAAGACGTAGAGGAGGGCGGGGGATCTAAGTTGGCAGGACGCCACGCCTATCGAGACCGATGGAAGGTACCCCTAAGTGACGACCACACTCAGAACGCCAGAGTACGGGGACGCTCCGCCTGCGATCGTTTCTGCTTTAAGGATGTGCCATTACTTAGATCTGACCCTTTAAGCAGGACGAGCATTTTCTAAGTCGCGTGCCAAACGCTCCCATTCCTTCGCGTCGTATACTCCATTGTCACGAAGCTTTAAGCAGTATTCCGAAAGCTGTAGATGGAGGCTCGCTGATCTGCTGGCGCGAACCGCATGGACGAGCTCATCGACGACTGAACAAAGCCGATTCAGCGTAGCGTCTGGCAAAGCCATTTAGCGAACTCCAGCATTAAGGTCGATGTGTCAGACAGTGTTTCCATAACTGTTATAACGTCCATGCGCTATTCACAAAAAAGCTGAACAAAGATGTCCGGCACCTATAAACATTTAGCAGATTTTTCTCAGTTTTAGACCTTAAACTGCCCTACCAGTGTATTAAACGAAATAGCCAGCCGCGATAACTCCTGACTTGATGCGCTGGTTTGGTTAGCCCCAGCGGCCGTCTGCGTAGACAGATCCTGGATGTTCACTAGGTTGCGGTCTACTTCACGGGCTACCTGAGCCTGTTCCTCTGCAGCGCTGGCAATCACCAGGTTGCGCTCGTTGATCTGGTTAACGCCTTCGCTGATTCGTTCAAGCGCTAGCCCTGCTTCTGTCGCTAACGCCTGGGTGCTTTGCACGAGAGTCCGACTTTTACCCATGGCCTGCACCGCTTCGTCAGCTCCGTTACGAACCCGATCAATCATGGCTTCAATTTCACCTGTTGAAGATTGAGTACGATGGGCCAGTGCGCGTACTTCATCGGCCACAACAGCGAAACCTCGGCCTTGCTCACCCGCTCTTGCGGCCTCGATCGCAGCGTTCAGGGCTAGCAGGTTCGTCTGTTCGGCAATGCCACGAATGACCTCTAGAACCTTGGTAATTTCATGGATCTGTCCAGCCAAGGCCTCCACGCGTTGGGTGGAGTCTGTGATTTCAACGGTTACAGTGTTGATGGCCGTCACGGCCTGCTGCACCTGCTTCTGGCCCTTTGAGGCGTCTTCAGCGGTCTGACTGGATATCTGCGACGTGCTGGCCGCATTACGCGCGACTTCTTCAACGGCAGCAGTCATCTCATTGACTGCGGTGGCCGCTTGCTGGATTTCGTCGTTTTGTGTCACCAGCCCGCGCGTACTGTTCTCAGTGACGGCCGTCAGCTCCTCTGCTGCAGAGGCCAGTTGGTCTGATGCATTTGCGATCTGCTGCACGGTGCCTTTAAGGTTGCTTTGCATGTCCGAGAGCGATTGCAAGAGCTGTCCAGTTTCATCAGTGCCTTGAACTTCGATGGGATGGGTCAAATCGCCCTTTGCGACCCGGCCCGCGCTCTCCACCGATTTATAAATGGGACGAGTAATCATGGCCGTCACAATCATGCCGAGTGCGATCGCGCAAACAATGGCGATCAGGCATCCAATAATCAGGATCCAGGTGACCTGGACGTTTGTGCTCGCTGCATCTTGAGTGGTTTCGTTAGCTTGGCGAGCGTTTGACTCGGTCATGATTTCTATTTCGCTGACAACTTTGTTGTACGCCGGTGTGACGCTGTCGACAGCGATTTTTCTGGCCAGTCCTACATCAGCGTTTGTGAGTGCCGTGAAACCAGAGTCCATAGCCGCAATGTAAGCGGACCAATCGCGTTCAAAATCATCGCCGGCCACACGTTCATCAGCCTCTAAAGGAGTGGCACGATAAGCCTTGAACGAGGTTTGAGCTTCGGATTGATTATCGCGATACGATTGGATGGCGGCGTTGATATCGTCTTTGCTGGCATTCGCAGCAGTCAGCACGATAGCTTTGAAAAAATCACGGTTGGTGGCAATAACATTTGCCTTGATCAGGTCAGTTTTTTGTATTGAGACCAGATTATTGCTAACGATGTTCTGCATTTGCCCGTACAGCTTGGCAACACCCAATTGGCCGAGGGCCGCTACGATTACGGTGATCAATGCGCACAAACCAAATGCAATCAGCAGTTTGGGCTTCAATTTGAGATTTTTCAGCCAGGACATGGAGGGTACTCGACAGAAGTTTTAGGATGCACGTCTCCGAATCATCGGCCTAGTGGGAGCTAACTTGAAATCAACGCGACCACTGGACGGTGTAAGGGGTGGCCGACATCACGTTGAATGACTCAGGCAGATACTCACTGATGCGGCAACAGTTGATCTACTCCGCTCCCTCGGCTGCTTATTGGATCGCTTCGGCCGGGCATGAAGTTGTCGTCGATGACACCGCCATGGTCCTCAGCGTTGGCGTGGTGGTAGAGGTCTCGGTGGATGCCGACACTGGTAAGGGGCAAAACGGTACGAAATCGTGAGTCGCAATGCGCCAAATAAGCGGCCGGATCTGGCGACTGAGCAGGGCCGGGCAAAGGTGGGCGAAACGGTTGATGCGATGGCCGCTGTATTTGAAAACAAAGTCGCCCGCAATCTGGGTGTCGCACCTGGTCGGGTGCCGGCAATGGGGGGCCATGGCGGTTTATTGGTCGGTGCGGCGGCAGTGAAATCTGGTCTTGCTCACCGCCTGGGTTCGCTGGAAGGTCTGATCGCGAGCCTGTCGAAGAGCGGGGGTTTAGTGGCCGCGCCGGTCAGGCAAAAAGTAGCGTCACTGAGTGAAGCCGCTGAAAAATCCCGCATCGCTGGGATCATGGGCCTCGCCGCCCCGGGTACGGGCTATGACGCGCAGATCTATGGCGCAATAACCGAAGGGCTTTCGGTTGAGGCGACCGCGCTCCGTTTATTCCAGATTACCCAAGCGCATTCCGCGTCCGTCAGCGCGGCTGCGGCCGCTACGTTGAAGCCGCCCGCCGCGCGTCCTGAACAGTTCTCCACCCGCGCCATTTGAAAAAACAGACGGCCCAAGCGATAGCTTGCCAGATGGAAGGTGTGACCGCGGAATTCCCAACCCAACGAACCGGGCCTTCGGGCAGTGACGGAGAACGTTGTATGTCGATAATTGAACGGGATTATTTGCCGAATCCCAAGAAAGCGGCTTTTCCACCTGGGCTGGCGCTGAAGATTGTCCGAAAGGCCGCCAGCCTGGCGGGAGAGTTCGAGGAAAAGGCGATCACACAGATGACGAACGACGCCTGCAGGGCGCTTGCGAAAGGGTTTACGGCGGACGAGATTGCGACAGAAATGGAGCTGGCCTGAAGCGCAGTTCAACGGCCATGCGATTGGAATCTTGATCTGGCAAGGCCAACCGTTGGAGCCAATGGGAAAACCGTCAGAAAAAAGCCCCGAGCGTATTCGTCGGGGCTTCTTCGGTTGTTACTGGGCAAGAGCGTGGCCTGAGTGGATCTAAGCTATCGCCCTTTCCTCCGTCAATTGTTGAAATCTGTCATTGATGACGAACTTGATGATGGATTTCACATCATCAGGACAGTTTTTGAACGTCATCTGAGAGACCACCTTGCGGCCTCGTCGGAGGACCAGCGAACCGATCAGCTCGTCCACAAAGGATTGAGTAGCCTCCTTCCCAGAGAAATCAATAACCACATAGCGCCCGCTATCCAGTTGATTTTCGATCTGTTTTCGAAATGGAGTAGCGGACGCCCTCAAACCTAGCGTGCGAACGGTCTCTGACCCAGCCGCCAAATTGATTAGGGTTTGCATAACGCTTACCTCGATGATTTCGCGTACATGTTGTATCGGCCTGCTGGGGGATTTCTCGAGCTACAAAGCTACGACAACGGCCCAGCAGTATTATTCAAAATTTATCTCGTCGTCCAGGGTGCTATCCACCTTAGGAAGGAGCGACGGAATGTCAATCTTAGGAAGCAAATCGCGCTTGCACTGGAACGCAATCGCTACACCCTTCCATTTACAGCCTTCGAGAATGCCTTCGAAATCACCATCGGTTCTGCACCAGGCATCGCCGCTTGCTATCACCAGATGTCCGTCCGCGGCTGCCGCTATTTTAGCCGTAGTCGTAAGCCCCACACCCTGATTTTGGCTATCGGTCTCATAGCCAATGTGAGGGCCTCTGTTGCAGCTTACCCGCTCTACAAGGGCAATTTTAATGGCGGCCCCATGCGTTCTTTCAAGGAGCATAGCGTGATGTTGGAGCGTCGCCAGAAAACCGCATCCGTTATCCACAATAGCCAATCGTACTGAGCCGCTGGTAGCAAAATGTTGGCATGCCACCCACACGCAGGAACCGCCATTTCCATCCTTTTTGGCATGGGAGAGCGAATTTTCCAACAACTCTTTCAAAGCGTATTCGAGAGGTCGGCGGTATGGCTCCATCTCCTCGGCTTTCTGAGGGTCACGTTCGATGCCGGTCATTGCATGGACAAGCCTAGATGCGACTTCCTCCGATTGATCAGAGTTGGTGACGCTCAACAGTTCCACACAGTTATCGGGTTCACCCGCCGGGTTCCTGCCACTCTCAACATCGTACCCTTCGACGCTCAAGCCCACAAAAAAATCCATACGAACCAGATACGAGATCATGGATGGCGTCATGTACCGCAAGTGGACCTCGCGATCACCTTCCAACGCCCCGAGAGTCGCTCTTAGGGTGGCGAGCCCAAACGGATCAATAAATTTAAATTCAGACGCGTCCAGTACCAAGTCGCCCTCGGACTTCAGGACCGAATCACAGAACTTGATCAGTTCACTTGGGTCGGAAGAACTGAGCGTGGAGGGAAAATAAAGAGCATTTTCCTCGTACAGATGACTCGCATTGCTCACGTACTTCTTCCCTGGATTGGACGGTCAGAGACTATAGCCTCAGGCTGAACCGACAGCAATTCTCTAAATTTTGACGCTTGCAGGCTGTCACACCATGTTCACGCACATGACTGGACGCGGCATTGACGCCTGAGCTGTCATTAAGCTGGCATTTCGAAGCCAAAACAGCCCCAAAAGGCACAAAAAAAGCACTTGCGATAGACGCTAAGTGCCTGATTTGTAACGCTTGTTTGGTGGAGCCGGGGGGATTTGAACCCCCGTCCGCCAGTACTCCGCTTTCGGGACTACATGCTTAGCCAGATCTATTAAGTTAACCCTCTGCGACCCGATTGGCAGGGTGCGTTGGGCGAGCTGTGTAAGTTTTAGCCGATTCGTCCACAGCGTACTGCACGGCGATTCTGTTCTATATGACAATCATTTTGGGTTTACAGACATCCCCTGATGATTGCTGGAGCCGAAGCTGCCAGGAGGAAGGCTAGCACCGCTTACGCGGCGAGAGCTTGTTCCCCGTAGGTTTCGTCATTGGCAACTATAGAAAGTTGCAACAGTGGATTTACGAGTTCTGTTACCAACTCGGCATGCCCCTAGAGTTTCATCACCGGCGTCGAATCCTAATCGGCCCCAGATCTGCTGCCCTAGCAGTCAGGTCGCGGAGTGTACCCGAATCAATAAGATACGTCGACCATCGTGCTCGGCATCGGGGGAGGCCAGCGTTTCGCTGGCCCGCACCCGTCTTACTTAGCGGCAGCGCCTTCGCTGCCCGAACCGGTGGTTTTCAGTTCAGTGATAGCTTTGGTGGTCAGGGCGATGCATTCTTTTTCATCGCCGGCTGCTTTGGCTTTCATGGCCGCTTGCTGGGTTCTTTCAAGCTCAGCCTTGGTGTCTTGGCTCAGGTTGGTGCCGGAAGACGTTTGGGCGTCTTTCAGGGTTTGCAGGTTTGCGCCGCAAAGGTCATCAGCCGCGAATACCGGGGAACCCATCAGTGCTGCGGTCAGGAACAAGCCAGTGATTGCTGTGCGCTTCATGTTGTATCTCCTTTAGCCTGGGGACTCGGTATGGCCGCTGTAGAGGGCCGATGTCCGAGAAAGTCTTAAGCTCCGTCGTTGCCGTGGGGCTTACACAGATGGACTGCCCTCAAACGCAGGGGTTCTATTTTTTTTCACAATCATGCGAAAAAGCCATATCACACATTCGGTAACAAACAGCGTCGAACTCCAAGCCCTGTGCCTTTATCAAGCGGTTCTTGGTTGCGTGACCCGGTCGACCAGGTAAACGAGCCCGTGGTAATCAATGCCGCCATGCTGGGTCAGACCGATTTCGCAGGTGCGGCTGGTGGAGATTCCCTCGCTGCAATGCTGGACGGCGTTCTTGAGGGTGCGCAGTGAATGTGCGTTCAGCTCAGGCGTTGTGAAGCCTTTATCTCCCGCGAAACCGCAGCAGTGAATGCCTTCGGGGATGACCACATTGACGCTGCACAGCCGCGCCAGATCAATCAGCGCCTGGCTTTCGCCCAAATGCTGTGTGCTACAGGTGACGTGCACGGCAATGGCTTCCTGCTGTGGGGTGAACACCAGTTTGTCCAGCAGATGGGTGCGGATGAAGCGCACCGGGTCGTAGAGGTCCAGACGCGTTTCCTTGAGGTCTTCGGCCAGTCGCAATGTGCAGGGGCTGGTGTCGCAGTAGATCGGGTCCAGCCCGCCGCGACTGGCTTTGGTCAATGCGGCGAGCAATTGCTGACGCTTCTCTTCGGCCTGTTCGGCATAGCCCTTGGACGCAAACGGCTGCCCGCAGCACAGGCTGTCCTGACCTTCCGGAAACACCACTTGATAACCCGCCTTTTCCAGCAGCCCGCGTGTCTTGTCCAGCAGCGACATTTGCTCGCGATCACCGGCGGCCGGGCCCATCACCCGGGACACACACGCCGCCAGATAGACCACCCGAGGGCGCTGATCTTCAACCGGTGGCGTGAAGCGAATGGCGTTTTCGGGCTGGGGCATTGCGGACGTCCATTGTGGGATACGTCCTGCCGATGCCTTGCTCAGCGCCGATGAAAGTTTCCCCAGCCTCGGCGCGCCCAGCAACATCCGCGCGCCGTTGGCGGCATGCAGCGTGAACCTTGCCCCTTGCAGTGCTGTGTTGAAGTGGTGCGCGAGCCAGCCGGCCGCTTTGTCGTGGGTGGCTTCCCGGGCGCGGAGTTTTTTCACCAGCGCGCCGGTGTTGATGCCCACCGGGCAACGTTGCGCGCACAGGCCCGTCGCCGCACAAGTGTCGATGCCTTGATAGTGGTAATCACGCTCCAGCTCCGTGGTGTCGGTGCCCGCGCGTTTCTTGGCCTGGATGTCGCGCCAGATGACGATGCGTTGGCGCGGGCTGAGCGTCAGGCCTTTCGACGGACACACCGGCTCGCAGAAACCGCACTCAATGCATTTATCGACGATCTCGTCCGCAGCAGGCATGGGCTTGAGGTGCTTGAGGTGAATCTGCGGATCGGTGCTCAGCACCACGTCGGGATTCAGAATGCCGTTGGGGTCGAGCAGTCGCTTGAGTTGCCACATCAATTGATAGGCGTCGCTGCCCCATTCCAGCTCGACGAAGGGCGCCATGTTGCGCCCGGTGCCGTGCTCGGCCTTGAGGGAGCCGTTGAATTCCACGGCCACCAACTGCGTCACATCGTCCATGAATGCCTGGTAGCGCGCGACTTCCTGCGGATCGTTAAAGCCCTGGGTGAAGACGAAATGCAGATTGCCCTCCAGCGCGTGGCCAAACAGGATGGCTTCGTCGTAACGGTGCTTGTCGAACAGCTCGATCAGCCGTCGCACCCCCAGTGCCAGATGCTCGACGGGGAAGGTCACGTCCTCGATGATCACGGTGGTGCCGGTCTCGCGCACGGCGCCCACGGCAGGGAAGGTGTCCTTGCGGATGGCCCACAAACGCGCGTTTTCCAGCGGGTCTTCGGTGAAATCGATTTGCTTGTCCACCGGGAAATGCGCGATGGACGCCATGATCTGCGCGAGCTGCTCATGCAGCAGCGGTTGCGTTGCGGCGCGGGCTTCGATCAGCAAGGCGCAGGCGTTTTCCGATAGCTCGCGTACGAAAGACGGCATGCCCGGCTTGTCCTGTACCGAGCGCATGCTGCGCCGATCCAGCAGCTCCACGGCAGACACCGGCTGCGTCTTGAGCACGGTCACTGCGTTGCAGCAGGTTTCAACCTCCGGAAACACAATCAGTGCCGACGCCTTGTGTGGGTGATCGACCACTGTGTCGTAGGTCACCGCGCTGATGAAGCCCAGCGTGCCTTCCGACCCCACCAGCAAATGGCTGAGGATATCCAGCGGTTCTTCGAAATCCACCAACGCGTTCAGGGACAGCCCGGTGGTGTTTTTGAGTCGGTATTTATGACGAATCTTCGCCGCCAGTTCGAGGTTGGCGCGGGTGTCGCGGCCCAGCGCTGCAAGACGTTCCAGCAAATCGGCGTGGCTGCCGCGAAAGGCCGCGACGCTTTGAGGGTCTTCGGTGTCGACGCGGGTGCCGTCGGCCAGCACGATGCGCATGCCGGCGAGGGTGTGGTAGGTGTTCTGCGCAGTGCCGCAACACATGCCGCTGGAATTGTTGGCGACGATGCCGCCGATCTTCGCGGCGTTGATTGACGCAGGATCCGGCCCGATCTTGCGCCCGAACGGTGCCAGCCAGGCATTGGCCTGGGCGCCGATCACGCCCGGTTGCAGACGAATCTGGCCGCCCTGTTCGCGCACCTCGCGGCCGTTCCAGTTATCCCCCAACACGATCAGCACTGAATCGCTGATCGCCTGCCCGGACAGGCTGGTGCCGGCAGCACGAAAGGTCACCGGCACCCTGGCCGCCTGCGCCATTTTGAGCAGCGCCACGACTTCATCTTCGGATTCGACACGAACGACCAGCTTGGGGATCAGCCGGTAAAAACTGGCGTCTGTGCCGAAGGCCAGCGTGGACAGCTGATCGTCGAAACGGCGCCCCGCTGGAATCAGGCCCTGGACATCGGCCAGGAAGGAGGCGGGCAGGCTCATGGGGTTTCCTCATCAATCATCAGGGTTTCGCCGCGGCCTCTGGCGTGCCGCGTGCGCGGTGTCAGGGCGCCAAGGCGCTCAGTTCACGGACCAGGGAGTCGCGGTTGATCTCGCTGATGGATTTGGCGCCGGTCAGCACCATGGCCACACGCATTTCCTTTTCGAACAGGTCCAGCAGGTTCTTCACCCCGGCCTCGCCGTGGGTGGCGAGGGCGTAAATGAATGCCCGACCGATCAACACGGCATCGGCGCCCAAGGCGATCATGCGCACCACATCCAGGCCGCTGCGAATGCCGGAGTCGGCGAGGATTTTCAGCTCACCCTTCACGGCGTCAGCAATGGCCGGCAACGCGCGGGCACTGGACAACACGCCATCGAGCTGGCGGCCGCCGTGGTTGGACACGATGATGCCGTCGGCACCGAATTTTACGGCGTCACGCGCATCGTCTGGGTCCAGAATCCCCTTGATGAGCATCGGGCCGTCCCAGAAATCGCGGATCCACTCCAGGTCTTTCCAGGAAATGGACGGATCGAAATTGGTCCCCAGCCAGCCGATGTAGTCGGCGAGCCCGGTGGGGTTGCCGCGGTACGTCGAGATGTTGCCCAGGTCGTGGGGCCGGCCGTTGATGCCCACATCCCAAGCCCATTGCGGGTGGGTCATGGCCTGCAGCACGCGGCGCATCGGGCCGTTCACGCCGCTCATGCCGTGATGAGCGTCACGGTAGCGGGCGCCGGGCACTGGCATGTCGACCGTGAACACCAGCGTCTTGACCCCGGCAGCCTTGGCCCGCTCAAGGGCGTTTTTCATGAAGCCACGGTCCTTGAGCACGTACAGCTGAAACCAGATGGGGCGGTCGATGGCGGGGGCGACTTCTTCAATCGGGCAGACCGACACCGTGGACAGCGTGAAGGGAATGCCCTTGGCCGCTGCCGCCCGCGCGGCCTGCACTTCGCCTCGCCGGGCGTACATGCCGCACAGACCGATGGGCGCGAGTGCGACGGGCATGCTCATGGTTTCGCCGAACAGAGTGGTTTCCAGGCTCAGCTCGGACATGTTTTTCAACACTCGCTGGCGCAGGGCAATGCTGGCGAGGTCCGAGACGTTATGGCGCAAGGTGTGTTCGGCGTAGGCGCCGCCGTCGGCGTAGTGAAACAGGAACGGCGGCAGCTTGCGTTGCGCTGCGGCGCGGTAGTCGGTGGAGGCAGAAATGATCATGGGGTCTCGCAACGTTGAGTGAGCGGGGAACGGCCGGGCGCGCCGAAGCGCACCCGGCGCTCGTCTCGTCAATGAACCAGCATGCCGGTGAACCAGTAAGCCTGGGCGTAGGTGACGCAGCCAACGATGGTAGCGAAGAAGATGCTGTGTTTAAGCGTGAAGCGGAACAGGTCTGACTCTTTGCCCACCAGACCGGTCGCGGCGCACGCAACGGCAATCGACTGGGGCGAAATCATCTTGCCGGTCACGCCGCCGCTGGAGTTGGCCGCCACCATCAAGATGTCGCTGACGCCTACCTGATGCGCGGTGGTCGCCTGCAGGGAGCCGAACAGCGCGTTGGACGATGTGTCCGATCCGGTCAGGAACACGCCCAGCCAGCCGAGGAACGGCGAGAAGAACGGAAACGCGGTGCCTGTGCCGGCCAGGACCAGTGCCAGCGTCGAGGACATGCCCGAGAAGTTCATGACGAAGGCGAAGGCCAGCACCATGCCGATGGACACGATGGCCCAGCGCAGCTCGATCAGCGTCTCTTTGAACGTAATCAGCCCGGTCTTCGGCGTGATGCGCAACACGATCATCGCGAGGATCGCCGAGAACAGGATGGCGCTGCCGGACGCGGCGATGAGGTCGAACTTGTATACCGCCGGCATCGGCGTGGCTGTTGCGACAATGGGCGCGCCCTTTATCACCAGCTTGTCGAGCATCGGGATCGCGATGTTCATGGTCCATGCTTCCAGCGCGCCGCCCGCCGCAAACAGCGCCTTGAACGGCTTGAGCGTCCAGATCGTCACGACCACGGTCAGAATCAGGAACGGCGACCACGCTTTGAAAATGGTGCCCAAGGAGTACGGCGATTTGGTACTGGCGCGCGGTTGACCGAAGCCCCCGGGCCCGCCGCCGACAATGACAGCCGCGCCGCCAGCGGTACTAGCTACGTGAGTTTCACCTGCGCGGGCCGGTTGCCACACTTTCAGGAACAGCGTCAGCGAAACGAGGCTGACCAGTGCTGAGGTGATGTCCGGCAGTTCCGGGCCGATGTAGTTGGACGTCAGGAACTGAACCACCGCGAAACTTCCGCCCGCGACCAGCGCGGCTGGCCAGGTTTCCTTGACCCCTTTCACGCCGTCCATCATGAACATCAGCCAGAAAGGTACGAAGACCGACAGCAGCGGCAATTGACGGCCGGCCATTGCGCCGATCTTGAACGCATCCAGCCCCGACACCTGGCCTGCGACGATGATCGGAATGCCCAGCGCGCCGAACGCAACCGGTGCGGTGTTGGCAATCAGGCACAGGCCAGCGGCGTACAGCGGGTTCAATCCCAAGCCAACCAGCAAGGCAGCGGTAATCGCGACCGGAGCACCAAAACCGGCGGCGCCCTCGAGGAATGCACCAAAGCAGAAGCCGATCAGCAGCACCTGCAAGCGTTGGTCATCAGTGATCGACATGACCGAGCTGCGGATGATCTCGAACTGGCCGCTCTTTACCGTGAGTTTGTAGAGGAACACCGCCGCAACGATGATCCATGCGATAGGCCACAGGCCATAGCAAAACCCGTAAAGCGCTGAGGCGATTGCCATGGTGGCGGGCATCTGGAAAGCAAAGATCGCGACCAGAATCGCCAGGACCAGCGTAATAGTGCCCGCAACATGGCCTTTGAGCCGGAATACGGCCAGCGCGAAAAAGAAAAACACGATGGGGATAACGGCCGCGAGGGCGGATAGCCAAAGGCTGCCGAGCGGTGTGTAGAGCTGCTGCCAGGTTTGCATGTATGAGGCCCCTAATTGTTGTTGGTTAGGCCCGGTGTCCATGTCGTACGTGCGCGGCTCCTGCAGGCGACGTGATCTACGTCGTCATCCTGCTGGCGCTGACGAACGAGTCGCACAGCTCACCAGCTCAAGTCGTACGCCGTCGCGAGGACTTGCGGCGGGGAGGGCAATAGCCACCCACCGCCGGCATCGAAAAAATTGGTAATACCAATTTACAATGTCTTAGCGCTAGGTTAAAAGCCTCAGCATTGCCGTGTCAATTTGTGGTTCTAGAACTTTTGTCGCAGTTGGGCGGCTTTTTCGTCGAATAAGCGGTTATGGCCCCATCAGTTAAGTGAATCCGCGGGCACAATCCGCCAGAATATGCGCCCCCGGAAAACGGCCGGGGCTGTGGAGTAGTTATGGGCTTTGATCAGGTGCGCCAACGGCGTTTGTCTGACGATATCGTTGAGCAACTCGAACGTATGATCCTGGAGGGCACGCTCAAGGCGGGCGGCCGCCTCCCGGCGGAGCGAACCTTGGCCGAACAGTTTGGCGTATCGCGGCCATCGCTTCGGGAGGCGATCCAGAAGCTCGCCGCCAAAGGGCTGCTGATCAGTCGTCAGGGCGGCGGCAATTATGTGGTGGAGAATCTGGGGTCGACGTTCAGCGATCCGCTCATGCATTTGCTGGAAAGCAGCAACGAGGCGCAGCGCGATCTGCTGGAGTTTCGGCACACGCTCGAAGCGTCCTGCGCGTATTACGCCGCCATCCGCGCCACCGATGTTGATCGCGCTCGCCTGCGAGAGGCGTTCGATGCCTTGCAGGACTGTTACAGCCGCGCTGAAGAGGTGAGTCGCGCCGAGGAGGGTGCCGCCGATGCAAGCTTCCATCTGGCGATTGCCGAAGCGAGCCACAACGCGGTGTTGCTGCACACCATTCGAGGTCTGTTCGATCTGCTGACGCGCAATGTCGTCACCAATATCGGCGGCATGTACAAACAGCGCACGGAGACCCGCGACATGCTGATCAGTCAGCACCGCGAGTTGTATCTGGCGATTATCGAAGGCCGCGCGGACGATGCGCGTGAAGTCTCGAGCAGGCACTTGCTGTACGTGCAGGAGGTGCTGGAGGAGGTCAGGCAGCAGGTTCAGCGCACGGCACGGGCCGAGCGGCGGAACAGGATTTAAGGGGCGGTTCGCTTTCTGTAGGAGCCAACTTGTTGGCTCCTACAATGGCAAAGCAGCGCTAATCATCCTTGCCTTTGTTGCGCACCGCACGCTGCAGTTCGCGGTTCGAGTCGCGTTCGCGCTCGGTGTCACGCTTGTCGTATTCCTTCTTGCCTTTGCCCAGAGCAATTTCGCACTTGATCAAGTGCTGCTTCCAGTAAAGGGCAAGGGCTACGCAGGCATAACCCTTTTGCTGAACCGAGGTCGTGAGCTTTTCAAGCTCGCGCTGGTTGAGCAGGAGTTTACGGGTGCGTGTCGGGTCAGCGATGACGTGGGTACTGGCCGTCGTCAACGGTGAAATATGGCTACCCATCAGCCATGCCTCGCCGTCTTTGAGCAGCACGTAACTGTCAACCAGCTGCACCTTGTTGGCACGCAGGCTTTTTACTTCCCAGCCGGCCAGGACCAGACCGGCCTCGAACTTGTGTTCGATGAAGTAATCGTGACGCGCCTTTTTATTTTGCGCGATGGTCCCTGTGGGATGTTTCTTGAGCTTAGCCATAGGCGACGCATTATAGGGACTCGGTGCGTTGTCGGCTATGGGGATCCTGCGTGCTTGAGCACGTTCATCGAATCCCGGACAATGCCCGATCTTTTTTGGGTGCTGGACGTATCAACGATGTCAACGGACAAGGTTTCAGTCCACGGTAGCTGGGCGAGTCGCTGGGTATTCATCCTGGCCGCCACCGGCTCTGCGGTGGGGTTGGGCAGTATATGGAAATTTCCCTATATGGTCGGCGTCTACGGCGGCGGTGCCTTCGTGCTGGTGTTTCTCGCCTGCATCGCGTTGATCGGCATCCCGGTCATGATTGCCGAAACACTGATCGGACGTCGCTCGCGGCAAAGTCCGGCCAATGCGCTGAAAGTGCTGGCGCTTGAGGCGGGGCACTCGACCAAGTGGTCGTGGGGTGCATTTGCCGGAATGATCACTGCGCTGTTGATCCTCTCTTTCTATAGCGTGGTCGGCGGTTGGTCTCTGGAATACATCCTCGATGTGGGCAAGGGAAATTTCCAGGACCTGACGCCAAACCAGGTCGGCGGGTTCTTCGGCGCGATGATTGCCGACCCGTGGCGGCTGGTGGGGTGGCACACGCTGTTCATGGTGCTATCGGCGATTACCATCGCCAAGGGTGTGAACGCAGGGCTTGAGCGCAGCCTGCGTATTCTGATGCCCTTGCTGTTCATCCTGATGGTGATCCTGTTGGGCTACAGCCTGACCACCGGGCATTTCATGGAAGGTGTGCATTTCATGTTCGACTTCAAGCCGGAAAAGCTGCTGGACGGCTTGCTGCCGGCTATGGGGCACGCGTTCTTTTCGCTGAGCGTGGGTGTCGGATCGATCATGATCTATGGCGCCTACATGACCAAGGGCGCGTCCATCAGCGCGACCGTCGTCGGTGTGGCGCTGCTCGACACCTTCGTTTCGCTGCTGGCCGGGCTGGCGTTGTTTCCGATTGTCTTTGCCGCAGGGCTGAACCCCGGCGAGGGACCGGGTTTGATGTTCGTCACCCTGCCGGTTGCGTTTGGCAACGTAGCGTTCGGTCAGTTGATGGGGGTAGTGTTCTTTGTGCTGGTAGCCGTAGCGGCCTGGAGTTCGGCCATTTCGCTGCTGGAGCCGATGGTGGCGTACCTGGTTGAGCGCACGAAGATACGGCGCGGCTGGATCACGTTCTGGCTGTCGTTCATTTGCTGGTTTGTCGGGCTGGGCACCGTGTTCTCGTTCAACATCTGGCAGCAGGCCAAATTTTTCGTGAACGATGGCGGCGCGTTTCACCTCTACCAATGGGGCGCGGCTGGCGGTCTGGACTTTTTTGGAGTGATCGATTTCTTCACTTCACGCATCATGTTGCCGCTAGGCGGCTTGTGCTTTGTAGTATTCGCAGGTTGGGTGATGGGCCGGGAGGCGGTACGCGACGAGTTGTCGATCCGCAGTCCGGTACTCTTCGCTTTGACGTTCTTTTTGATGCGCTATGTGGCGCCGATCGGCATTTTGGTTGTATTTGCCGCTCAGCTTTGGAAATGACGCTGACATGACTACGCATATTCAACGTTCGGCCTTGTTGCCGTATCCCGCCCAGGCGCTGTATGACCTGGTCAATGACGTTTCTCGCTATTCTGAATTCTTGCCCTGGTGCTCGGGTACCACGGTGCTTGAGGACACCGACACGCAAATGCGCGCACGGGTTGAAGTCGCCAAGGGCGGCCTCAGTCAGCATTTCATCACACGCAACACCCTGACGCCCGGACAGACCATCGAGATGAATCTGGAGGAGGGCCCCTTCAGTCAATTGCATGGCGTCTGGACCTTCAAGGCGCTCAATGACAAGGCGTGCAAGATCAGCCTCGACCTGTCGTTTGATTACGCGGGGCCAATCATTCGCGCAACCCTGGGTCCGCTGTTCAATCAGGCGGCAAACACCCTGGTCGATGCGTTCTGCCAGCGAGCCAAAGAGCTGCATGGCTGAGCCGGTGGTCAGCATTGAGGTCGTTTACGCGTCAGTTGATCGCCAGTTGTTGCTCAAGGCCAGTGTGTCGGCTGGTGCAACGGTGCGTGAAGCACTGGCTTCGAGCGGGATTGGCGCGGTGTTTCCTGAGCTGGATCTGCAGCAGTGTCCAGTCGGCGTCTTTGGCAAGCGCGTGACCCATCCCCAGACCCAAGTCGTAAACGAGGGTGACCGACTGGAAATCTATCGTCCCCTGCTGGCCGATCCCAAGGAGGCACGCCGGTTGCGCGCCGCCAAGGCTATCCAGACGAAAAAGGACCTGGACGCGATTTAAGTTTTTAATCGGCTCGATTGAGCAGACGTAAAAAAGCCCGGCATGCCGGGCTTTTTTTGTGACGCCGTAATCTGCGGTTCAGCGCGGATTGGTGTCCAGTGGTTCCTGAGTCGGGACCGGAACGGTCTCGACCTTGTCCACGTCATTCTGGATCTGTTCAAGCAGTGAGCCAGGCTTCGGTGGCTCTTCGGCTTTTGGCTGCTCGCCCTGATTCTCGGGGGGCGTGGTGGTGTCAGTGCCCTTGCCGAGAATCGCTTCGTCACGACTTACGCCCGGCTTGAAGTCACCGGAAAGGCTCGCCAGCTGATCATTGCCGTTGAAGAAAAGCGCGATGCGTTCCTGTTGGCGTTCACCGCCACCAGGCTGCAGGCTGTAGAGGTAATCCCAGCGATCGGCGTGGAAGGTGTCGGCCAGCAGAGGGTTACCCATGATAAACCGCACTTGCCGACGGGTCATTCCGGGCCTTAACTGGTCTATCATGTCCTGCGTGACGACATTTCCCTGCTGGATGTCGATTTTGTAAACCCCGGGGAATGAACAACCGGCGAGTGCGAGCAGTCCCACGAGGGTGAAACTGGTTAGCAGGAGCTTGGTGTTTTGCATCGGTGGGCGACTTCCACTATCTTGGCTGGGACAACGTAAACCCCGATCATACCTGCATTAAGAGAAGCTGCGAAGCAGCGTCTGCGAGAAAGCTGACCATGGTAGAAAATAGCGAACTACGCAAAGCTGGACTTAAAGTGACCCTGCCACGGGTCAAAATCCTTCAAATGCTCGATTCTGCCGAGCAACGTCACATGAGTGCGGAAGACGTTTACAAGGCGCTCATGGAGGCCAGCGAAGACGTCGGTCTTGCGACGGTTTACCGTGTTCTGACTCAGTTCGAGGCTGCCGGATTGGTGGTTCGCCACAATTTCGACGGCGGTCATGCTGTATTCGAGCTGGCAGACGGCGGACACCACGACCACATGGTCAACGTGGAGTCCGGTGAAGTGATCGAATTTTTCGACGAAGAAATCGAGAAGCTGCAGAAGGCCATCGTCGTCAAGCACGGCTTTGAGCTGGTGGATCACAACCTTGTGCTCTACGTACGCAATAAAAAGGTGTAAGCCTTTTTATCGCAAAAAAGGCGACCTGCGGGTCGCCTTTTTCGTTTCCGCCGGCCTTATGACTTGGCCGTGACGACCATCTTCTTGGCGTGCGCCAGGGATTCTTTTGTTAGATCGATGCCGCCCAGCATGCGCGCCACCTCTTCGACGCGTTCGTTCTTGCTGAGCTTGGAGACCGCGGTGCGCGTCGTGTCCTCATCGCGCACCTTGTGCACGAACAAATGCTGATGCCCCTGCGCTGCCACCTGCGGCAAATGCGTGACGGTCATGACCTGGCCGCGATCCCCCAGACGACGCAGCAACTGCCCGACGATTTCCGCAGTAGGGCCACCGATACCGACGTCGACTTCGTCGAACACCAACGTTGGGACGCGTGATGTCTGCGCAGTGATGACCTGAATGGCCAGACTGATGCGTGACAGCTCACCGCCCGACGCCACTTTGGCCAGTGCCTTGAGTGGCTGCCCGGGGTTGGCGCTCACCAGCAGCTCGACGTGTTCCAGGCCGTTGGGCAACAGTTCCTGGTCGCTGTTGACGCGCAATTCAATGATGAATCGCCCGCCGGGCATGCCCAGTCGCTGGATTTCCTGTTCAACGGCCATCGCCAGTTCCGGCGCGGCGCGGTGACGCAGATCACTCAGCTCTCGTGCTTTTTCCTGATAGTGACGGGCATAGGACGACACTTCGTTTTCGAGGCGCTCGATGGCTTCATCGTTGGCATTGAGCGTCTCGATTTCGTCCAGTAGCTTCTGGTGCAGTGCGGACACTTCTGTCGGCTGGACCCGATGTTTGCGGGCCAGGGTGTAGATCGCATCCAGGCGTTCTTCCACTTGTTGCAGGCGAGCAGGATCCGCATCGAAACGATCAAGGAAGCGGTTGATTTCGCCAACGGCTTCCTCCACCTGAATCTGCGCACTGGACAGCAGATTGGTGGCTTCGCTCAAGGCATCGGGTGAATTGTCCACACTGCTAAGGCGGTTCAGGCTTGCCGTCAGCGCGTTGAGCACATTGCCCGAATCGCTTTCGCTGCATTGCTCGACCACTTGCCGGCAGATCGTCAGCAAGCTTTCGGCGTTGGTGAGATTCTTTTGTTCCTGCTCCAGGCGGATGACTTCGTCTTCGCCCAGGCTCAGGCTTTCCAGCTCTTCAAGCTGGTAGCTCAGCAGCTGGTGCTTTGAGCGCTGTTCATCGCCTGAATTGGCGAGACGCTCCAGCTCTTGACGAGTCTGGCGCCAGCGTTGCGCCGCCAGTTGAACCTGTCGCGCCAGATCTGTTGCGCCTGCGTATGCGTCCAGAAGCCGGCGATGGGTGTCGGTTTTAAGCAGCGATTGGTGTTCGTGTTGGCTGTGAATGTCGATGAGCAACTCGCCCAACGATTTCAGGTCGCCTTGCGGGCACGGCGTGCCGTTGATGTACGAGCGCGAGCGCCCTTCGGCCGTGATGACCCGACGCAAAATGCACGGACCGTCGTTATCGAGGTCGCGTTCTGCCAGCCAGGTGCGCGCTTCGGGAATGTCGGCCAGATCGAAGGTGGCGAGGATGTCTGCCTTGTCTGCGCCAGGCCGCACAACGCCGCTGTCGGCGCGATCGCCAAGGGTCAGGCCCAAGGCGTCGAGCATGATCGATTTGCCAGCACCGGTTTCACCCGTGATCACACTCATGCCCCGATCCAGTTCCAGATCGAGGTGTTCAACGATGGCGTAATTGTGTACGGACAGATGCACCAGCATAAGGGCAGCTCCCAAGCGATTTGTCTGGTTATTTATACAGTGTTTCCATTCGCGCTGACAATGCTCGCGCTTAGCTTGATTTGATTGGTGTTCACTCTTTTTTAGCACCGTTGCTGTTTTTCGGTTCTGTGCATGCCGTGAAATCCATGTCAGAAAATTTGCAACGACATTCGCCCCATCCGCGTCTCGAACCCTTGAAGCGAAAAATTCCGACCCCATATAGCCGGACAGAAGCGTGAGTTGAGCTCACGGACGTTATTAGAAGGAGAGAGCTATGGCTGACGAACAGAATCCGGATATGCAGACTCAGGATCAGGCAAGTGATGCAGCGACTTCCGCAGACGAGTTGGTGTCCCGGGTGCAAGTGCTGGAAGAGCAACTGGCAGCTGCACACGACCAATCCCTGCGTGTAGCCGCTGATCTGCAGAACGTCCGCCGTCGTGCAGAGCAGGATGTCGAAAAGGCGCACAAGTTCGCGTTGGAGAAGTTCGCCAGCGACCTTCTGCCGATCGTCGACAGCCTCGAGCGCGGCCTGGACCTGTCCAACCCGGACGACGAAAGCATTCGTCCGATGCGTGAAGGTATCGAGCTGACGTTGAAGATGTTCGCTGACACCCTCAAGCGTTATCAGCTTGAAGCCATCGATCCTCATGGCCAGCCATTCAATGCTGAGCACCATCAGGCGATGGCCATGCAGGAAAGCGCTGATGTCGAACCAAACAGCGTGTTGAAGGTGTTTCAAAAGGGATATCAGCTCAATGGTCGTTTGCTGCGCCCGGCCATGGTCGTGGTCAGCAAGGCACCGTCGCCTGTTGCACCGTCAATTGACGAGCAGGCTTGAAATCAGCTGAGTGGCCCCCATTTACAGGCCATGCGTTAAAGAATTACCGCAATTTGTCTACGCAGTTGCGGCAACCTAATTAAAGTTCTGGGAGAGTCAAAGATGGGCAAGATTATCGGTATCGACCTGGGGACCACCAACTCCTGCGTCTCCATTCTTGAAAACGGTAAAGCCAAGGTTATCGAGAACGCTGAAGGCGCGCGGACTACCCCGTCGATCATCGCTTACGCGAACGACGGCGAAATCCTGGTCGGCCAGTCTGCTAAGCGCCAAGCTGTCACCAACCCGCACAACACCCTGTACGCGGTAAAGCGTCTGATCGGTCGTAAGTTCGAAGAAGAAGTCGTTCAGAAAGACATTCAGATGGTCCCGTACAAAATCGCCAAAGCTGATAACGGCGACGCGTGGGTTGAAGTCAACGGCAAGAAAATGTCCCCTCCTCAGATTTCCGCTGAAATCCTGAAGAAGATGAAGAAAACCGCCGAAGACTACTTGGGCGAAACCGTGACGGAAGCTGTTATCACCGTCCCGGCTTACTTCAACGACAGCCAGCGTCAAGCCACCAAGGATGCCGGTCGCATCGCGGGTCTGGACGTCAAGCGCATCATCAACGAGCCAACCGCTGCCGCACTGGCCTACGGTATGGACAAAGCGAAGGGCGACCACACTGTCATCGTTTATGACCTGGGTGGCGGTACGTTCGACGTCTCGGTGATTGAAATCGCTGAAGTCGATGGCGAGCACCAGTTTGAAGTGTTGGCCACCAACGGCGACACGTTCCTGGGCGGTGAAGACTTCGACATCCGCTTGATCGACTACCTCGTAGACGAGTTCAAGAAAGAAAGCGGCATGAACCTAAAAGGTGACCCGCTGGCAATGCAACGTCTGAAAGAAGGCGCTGAGAAAGCCAAGATCGAGCTGTCTTCGAGCAACTCCACCGACGTCAACCTGCCGTACATCACTGCAGATGCGACCGGTCCGAAGCACTTGAACGTGAAAATTTCCCGCGCCAAGCTGGAAGCGCTGGTTGAAGACCTGGTTCAACGCACCATCGAGCCTTGCCGCATTGCCTTGAAAGACTCCGGTATCGATATCGGCGCGATCAACGACGTGATCCTGGTCGGCGGTCAGACCCGTATGCCGCTGGTTCAGCAGAAAGTGACCGAGTTCTTCGGTAAAGAAGCCCGCAAGGACGTCAACCCGGACGAAGCTGTTGCCATGGGTGCTGCGATTCAGGGCGCTGTTCTGGCTGGCGATGTGAAGGACGTTCTGCTGTTGGACGTCAGCCCGCTGACCCTTGGTATCGAAACCATGGGCGGCGTGATGACCGCGCTGATCGAGAAAAACACCACGATTCCTACCAAGAAATCCCAAGTGTTCTCGACGGCCGATGACAACCAGGGTGCCGTGACCATTCACGTGCTTCAGGGCGAGCGCAAGCAAGCCGTGTCCAACAAGTCGTTGGGCAAGTTCGATCTGGCCGAGATTCCACCAGCGCCACGCGGCGTGCCTCAGATTGAAGTGACCTTCGACATCGATGCCAACGGCATCCTGCACGTCGGTGCGAAAGACAAGGCCACTGGCAAGACCCAGTCGATCGTCATCAAGGCGAACTCCGGTCTGTCGGACGAAGAAATCCAGCAGATGATTCGCGACGCTGAAGCAAACACTGAAGAAGATCGCAAGTTCGAAGAGCTGGCCACTGCCCGTAACCAGGGTGATGCACTGGTCCACTCGACGCGCAAAATGATCGCTGACGCTGGCGACAAAGTGACTGCAGAAGAGAAGACCGCCATCGAAGCCGCATTGGTTGCCCTTGAAGCTGCCGTTAAAGGCGACGACAAGGCTGCCATCGACGCGAAAGTCGAAGAGCTGTCGAAGCTGTCCGCGCCGGTTGCTCAGAAAATGTACGCCGAGCAAGCCGACAAGCCTGAAGGCGGCGCCCAAGCCGCACAGGAAGAAAGCAAGCCTGCGGACGACGTGGTAGACGCCGAGTTCGAAGAAGTGAAAGACCACAAGTAAGCGCAGGCTCACTTGAACGCCAGTTGACCGCTTTCGGGTGGTCGCTGGTAGGATGTCGCCGCGCGGGAGCTTGCTCCCGCGTTGGCGTGTCTGGAACAGACGAAATTTCTGGCGTGTGGATATTTCCGCATGCCTCGTGGCAAAGCCGGATGCTCCTGCGTTCTGGCTTGTTCTGCCGCTTTTCTCGGTCGATCAACTGGCCGATGAACGAAGACCAGGATCGTTGAATTGACGTGAGTTGGGTCCGGGCCTGAATGGGGTCCAACGAGTTCGGCAAGCTCAGGAGGGTTTTGTCGGACGTCCTCAAGAGTGCAGAAGACTTATGGCAAAGCGTGACTATTACGAAGTATTGGGGGTGGAGCGTGGCTCCAGCGAGGCGGACCTGAAAAAGGCATACCGTCGTCTCGCGATGAAATTTCACCCGGACCGCAATCCAGGTGACAAGGCCTCTGAAGATTCCTTCAAAGAGGCCAATGAGGCTTACGAAATCCTGTCCGACGCCAGCAAGCGCGCGGCCTACGATCAATACGGCCATGCCGGTGTCGATCAAGGCATGGGCGGCGGCGGTCCCGGTTTCGGCGGCCAGAACTTCTCCGACATCTTCGGGGATGTGTTCAGTGACTTCTTCGGCGGCGGACGTGCAGGCGGCGGTCGTGGCGGCGCACAACGCGGCAGCGACTTGCGCTACACGCTTGAGCTGAATCTCGAAGAAGCGGTGCGTGGCACGACGGTCAACATCCGCGTTCCGACGCTGGTCAACTGCAAGCCATGTGACGGTTCGGGCGCGAAGAAAGGCTCGGCGCCGGTCACCTGTCCTACTTGTGGCGGTATCGGCCAGGTGCGCATGCAGCAGGGCTTCTTCTCTGTGCAGCAGACCTGCCCACGCTGCCACGGCAACGGCAAGATCATTTCTGATCCGTGCGACTCCTGCCATGGCGAAGGTCGCGTCGAAGAGTACAAAACCCTTTCGGTCAAAGTGCCACCTGGTGTCGATACCGGCGATCGCATTCGTCTGTCCGGCGAAGGCGAGGCGGGCGTGCAGGGTGGTCCGACGGGCGACCTGTATGTCGTGATCAATGTGCGTGAGCACGCCATCTTCCAGCGTGACGGCAAGCACCTGTTCTGCGAGGTGCCGATCAGCTTCACCGACGCGGCGCTGGGCGGCGAACTTGAAGTGCCGACGCTGGACGGTCGCGTCAAACTCAAAATTCCGGAGGGCACTCAGACCGGCAAGCAGTTCCGCATGAAGGGCAAGGGTGTTGCGCCTGTTCGCGGCGGCGGTGCAGGCGACTTGATGTGCCGCGTTATCATCGAAACCCCCGTGAACCTTGGGCGTCGTCAGCGCGAATTGCTGGAAGAGCTGCGTGCTTCGCTGGACGGTGACAGCTCTCATTCGCCCAAGGCCAATGGCTGGTTCGAAGGCGTGAAGCGTTTCTTCGGCGATCTCTGAGGAGCAGGGCATGCGACGTATTGCTGTGATGGGCGCCGGCGGGCGCATGGGTAAAACGCTGATCGAAGCGGTACAGGCCACGCCAGGCGCCGGGTTGACTGCCGCCGTAGATCGTCCTGACAGCACGCTGGTCGGCGCTGATGCCGGCGAGCTGGCGGCGTTGGGCCGGATCGGTGTGCTGTTGTCGGGCGATCTGGCCAAGGTGGCGGACGAATTCGATGTGTTGATCGATTTTACTCATCCGTCCGTCACGCTGAAAAACCTGGAGTTCTGCCGTCAGGCGGGCAAGGCGATGATCATCGGTACGACCGGTTTCAGCGTCGAGGAAAAGCAGCTGCTGGCTGAAGCCGGCAAGGACATTCCGATTGTCTTCGCCGCTAATTTCAGCGTAGGCGTCAATCTGTGTCTGAAGCTGCTGGACACGGCTGCGCGCGTGCTGGGTGACGAGGTCGATATCGAAATCTCCGAAGCCCATCACCGTCATAAGGTCGATGCGCCATCGGGTACCGCCGTGCGCATGGGTGAAGTCATCGCCAGTGCGCTGGGGCGTGATCTGAAAGAGGTGGCGGTCTACGGTCGTGAGGGTCAGACCGGCGCTCGTGACCGGCAGACCATTGGCTTTGCAACAGTGCGTGCCGGCGACATCGTCGGTGATCACACTGTGCTGTTCGCCGCCGACGGTGAGCGGGTCGAGATCACGCACAAGGCGTCCAGCCGCATGACGTTCGCCAAGGGTGCCGTGCGTGCAGCCTTGTGGCTCGACGGCAAGCAGCCGGGCCTCTACGACATGCAAGACGTGCTGGATCTGCGTTAAGTCCCTCTCGCATGACATTGCGGGCGGACCAGGTGTTTTACCTGTATCCTGCCCGCAGTTTTGAGCCGCTACGCGATGTTCTGTCGCCTCCCTCAGCCTCCAAGGCATTTTAGCGGTGGATTAAAAGCCCCTCTGTCTGTAAGCTACAGCTTTAGTGTGTCCACTAAAAGCGCGCAGATAATTCTATGAAAAAAGCGGGGTGACGTGTCTATACGTCATTCCGCTTTTTTACAACCTGCGAACGCCCTTTCAGGCTTTACTACGGGAGGTCTTCTTGACTAAGCCAGCCATACTCGCCCTTGCTGATGGCAGCATTTTTCGCGGCGAAGCCATTGGAGCCGACGGTCAAACCGTTGGTGAGGTGGTGTTTAACACCGCAATGACCGGCTATCAGGAAATCCTTACCGATCCTTCCTATGCCAAGCAAATCGTCACCCTGACTTACCCTCATATCGGCAATACCGGCACCACGCCGGAAGACGCCGAGTCGGATCGCGTCTGGTCAGCCGGCCTGGTGATTCGTGATCTCCCACTGGTTGCGAGCAACTGGCGCAACAAGATGTCCCTGGCCGACTACCTTAAGGCCAATAACACTGTCGCTATCGCCGGTATCGATACCCGCCGCCTGACCCGCATTCTGCGTGAGAAAGGTGCGCAAAACGGCTGCATCATGGCGGGCGACAATATTTCCGAAGAGGCTGCAATTGCAGCTGCGCGTGGTTTCCCCGGCCTCAAAGGCATGGATCTGGCGAAAGAAGTCAGCACCCAGAAGAGCTACGAGTGGCGCTCAAGCGTGTGGGACCTCAAGACCGACACCAGCCCTGAAATTGCCGCTTCCGATCTGAAATACCATGTGGTTGCCTGGGATTACGGCGTCAAGCTGAACATCCTGCGCATGCTGGTGGCCCGCGGCTGCCGCGTCACCGTAGTGCCGGCACAGATGCCCGCCAGCGAAGTACTCGCACTCAAGCCGGACGGTGTGTTCCTGTCCAACGGCCCCGGTGATCCGGAGCCCTGCGATTACGCCATCCAGGCGATCAAGGACGTGCTGGAGACCGACATTCCGGTGTTCGGCATCTGCCTGGGTCACCAGCTGCTGGCTCTGGCATCAGGTGCTGCAACCATCAAGATGGACCTGGGCCACCACGGGGCCAACCACCCGGTCCAGGATCTGGACACCGGCGTCGTCATGATCACCAGTCAGAACCACGGTTTTGCAGTGGATGAAGCGACCCTGCCAAGCAACGTTCGCGCGATTCATAAATCGCTGTTCGACGGCAGCCTGCAGGGTATCGAGCGGACCGACAAGGAGGCCTTCAGCTTCCAGGGTCACCCTGAAGCCAGCCCGGGCCCGACCGACGTTGCGCCGCTGTTTGATCGCTTCATCACAGCAATGGCCAAGCGCCGCTAAGCGGCTGACTCGACCACAGTGAGCAGGTGACAGGGGCGAGCCGGATGAACCGTCCGGCGACATCGCCCCCTAGCCGCAGAATGTTCAAGACGGCTTGCCGACTGACATAGGATTTGAGTGACAACCCATGCCAAAACGTACAGACATTAAAAGTATCCTGATTCTCGGCGCCGGCCCCATCGTGATTGGCCAGGCCTGCGAATTCGACTACTCCGGCGCCCAGGCCTGCAAGGCTCTGCGCGAGGAGGGTTACCGCGTCATTCTGGTGAACTCCAACCCGGCAACGATCATGACCGACCCGGACATGGCCGATGCGACCTACATCGAACCGATCAAATGGCAGACCGTTGCCAAGATCATCGAGAAAGAACGCCCGGACGCACTGCTGCCGACCATGGGTGGCCAGACGGCGCTCAACTGCGCACTGGATCTGGAGCGCGAAGGCGTTCTGGAGAAGTTTGGCGTGGAAATGATCGGCGCCAACGCTGACACCATCGACAAAGCCGAAGACCGCTCGCGCTTCGACAAGGCGATGAAGTCCATCGGCCTTGATTGCCCGCGTTCCGGCATTGCCCACACGATGGAAGAAGCCAATACCGTGCTTGAGAAGCTTGGCTTCCCTTGCATCATCCGTCCATCGTTCACCATGGGCGGCACGGGCGGCGGTATCGCTTACAACCGTGAAGAATTCGAAGAAATCTGCACCCGCGGTCTGGACCTGTCGCCGACCAAAGAGCTGCTGATCGACGAATCGCTGATTGGCTGGAAAGAATATGAAATGGAAGTTGTCCGCGACAAAAAGGACAACTGCATCATCGTCTGCTCCATCGAAAACTTTGACCCGATGGGCGTCCACACCGGCGACTCCATCACGGTTGCGCCAGCGCAGACGCTGACCGACAAGGAATACCAGATCATGCGTAACGCCTCGTTGGCGGTACTGCGTGAGATCGGCGTTGAAACCGGCGGTTCGAACGTTCAGTTCGGCATTTGCCCGGACACTGGCCGCATGGTCGTGATCGAGATGAACCCGCGGGTATCGCGTTCGTCGGCACTGGCTTCCAAAGCGACCGGCTTCCCGATTGCTCGCGTTGCCGCCAAGCTGGCCATCGGTTACACCCTGGATGAACTGCAGAACGAAATCACCGGCGGCAAGACCCCGGCGTCCTTCGAGCCTTCCATCGACTACGTCGTGACCAAGCTGCCGCGCTTTGCCTTCGAGAAATTCCCGAAAGCAGACGCCCGCCTGACCACGCAAATGAAGTCGGTCGGCGAAGTCATGGCCATCGGCCGGACGTTCCAGGAGTCCTTGCAGAAAGCACTGCGCGGTCTGGAAGTCGGCGTAAGCGGTCTTGATCCGAAGCTGGATCTGAGCAATCCGGACAGCATGAGCGTCCTCAAGCGCGAGCTGACCGTGCCGGGCGCCGAGCGTATCTGGTACGTCGCTGACGCCTTCCGCGCTGGCATGACGGTCGAGCAGATCTTCAGCATGAACATGATCGACCCTTGGTTCCTGGTGCAGATCGAAGATCTGATCAAGGACGAGGAGAAGATCAAGACGATGGGCCTGTCGAGCATCGACCGCGACCTGATGTATCGCCTCAAGCGCAAGGGCTTTTCCGATTCGCGTCTGGCCAAGCTGCTGGGCGTCACTGAGAAGAACCTGCGCACGCATCGTCACAAGCTCGAAGTGTTCCCGGTCTACAAGCGCGTCGACACCTGCGCTGCCGAGTTCGCCACTGACACCGCGTACATGTACTCCACGTACGAAGAAGAGTGCGAAGCCAGCCCGACAACGCGCGACAAGATCATGATCCTGGGCGGCGGTCCAAACCGTATCGGTCAGGGCATCGAGTTCGACTACTGCTGTGTACACGCGGCTCTGGCCCTGCGTCAGGACGGGTACGAGACCATCATGGTCAATTGCAACCCTGAAACCGTTTCTACCGACTACGACACCTCTGATCGCCTGTACTTCGAGCCAGTGACCCTGGAAGACGTACTGGAAATCGTCCGTGTCGAGAAGCCTAAAGGCGTGATCGTCCAGTACGGCGGCCAGACTCCGCTGAAGCTGGCTCGCGCCCTGGAAGCCGCTGGCGTGCCGATCATCGGTACCAGCCCTGATGCCATCGACCGTGCCGAAGACCGTGAGCGTTTCCAGCAGATGGTCGAGCGCCTGAACCTGCGTCAGCCGCCTAACGCCACCGTGCGCAGCGAAGACGAAGCCATTCGCGCCGCGGCCAAGATCGGTTACCCGCTGGTGGTGCGCCCGTCCTATGTGTTGGGCGGTCGTGCGATGGAAATCGTTTACGAAGAGGACGAACTCAAGCGCTACCTGCGCGAAGCGGTTCAAGTGTCCAACGACAGCCCGGTGCTGCTGGACCACTTCCTCAACTGCGCCATCGAAATGGACGTGGATGCGGTGTGCGACGGCACCGACGTGGTGATCGGCGCCATCATGCAGCACATCGAGCAGGCGGGGGTTCACTCCGGTGACTCGGCCTGTTCGCTGCCGCCATACTCGCTGCCTGCGCATATCCAGGACGAGATGCGCGAGCAGGTCAAGAAGATGGCCCTCGAACTGGGCGTCGTCGGGCTGATGAACGTTCAGTTGGCGCTGCAGGGCGAAGACATCTACGTCATCGAAGTGAATCCGCGTGCATCGCGTACCGTACCGTTTGTTTCCAAGTGCATCGGTGTGTCTCTGGCGATGATCGCCGCCCGTGTAATGGCCGGTAAAACGCTGAAGGAAATCGGTTTCACCAAGGAAATCATCCCGAATTTCTATAGCGTGAAAGAAGCGGTCTTCCCGTTCGCCAAGTTCCCGGGTGTCGACCCGATCCTTGGCCCGGAGATGAAGTCCACCGGCGAAGTCATGGGCGTGGGCGACACGTTCGGCGAAGCGTTCGCCAAAGCCCAGATGGGCGCCAGCGAACTGTTGCCAACGGGCGGCACGGCATTCATCAGCGTGCGGGACGACGACAAGCCATTGGTGGCCGGCGTCGCGCGCGACCTGATCAGCCTGGGCTTTGAAATTGTTGCCACCGCCGGTACTGCACGCCTGATCGAAGCGGCTGGCCTGAAGGTCCGTCGCGTGAACAAGGTGACCGAGGGTCGCCCGCACGTGGTCGATATGATCAAGAACGACGAAGTCACGTTGATCATCAACACCACGGAAGGTCGGCAGTCGATTGCTGATTCCTACTCCATCCGCCGTAACGCCTTGCAGCACAAGATCTACTGCACCACCACCATTGCTGCGGGCGAGGCTATCTGTGAAGCGCTGAAATTCGGTCCTGAAAAAACCGTGCGTCGCTTGCAGGATCTACATGCAGGATTGAAGGCATGATCAAATACCCTATGACTCTCCAGGGCGCCAAAGCCCTGGAAGAAGAGCACGCTCATCTGACCAAAGTCGTCCGTCCGAAGCTGAGCCAGGACATCGGCACCGCCCGCGAGCTGGGCGACTTGAAAGAAAACGCCGAATACCATGCTGCCCGCGAGCAGCAGGGTATGGTCGAAGCGCGAATCCGTGATATCGAAGGCCGCATGCAGAATGCTCAGGTCATCGACGTCAGCGCGATTCCGCACACCGGCAAGGTGATTTTCGGCACGACAGTGGAGATTGCGAACGTCGAGACTGACGAGCGCGTGACTTACCAGATCGTGGGTGAGGATGAGGCTGACATCAAGCTTGGCAAGATTTCCGTTGGCTCACCGATTGCGCGTGCGCTGATTGCCAAGGAAGAAGGTGACGTCGTCGCGGTGAAAACCCCAGGCGGCGTGATTGAGTATGAGATCGTAGAAGTCCGCCACGTGTGATACGGGCGCCCGCCTTGCGCGGGTGCTACCTCGGGCTGCCAATCGGTAAGATTGGCGGCCCGATGTCGCGATGGGCCAAGCAGTTGTCAGGCGAACCGATGGACGTTGGACAGTTGCTTGTTTACCTTGGCGTTCTTGCGGTAGATGAGCGCCATTTTGCCGATTACCTGCACCAGATCGGCGTGGCCGGCCTTGCACAATTGTGCGATGGATTCCAGACGGCTTTCGCGATCGAGGATGTTGAGCTTGATCTTGATCAGCTCGTGATCGCCCAGTGCGCGTTCCAGTTCGGCCAACACACCTTCAGTCAGACCATTGTCAGCCACAGTCAACACCGGTTTCAGATGGTGGCCAATGGATTTGTATTGTTTCTTCTGCTCTTGAGTGAGCGGCATAATCTGACCCCTGCGTCTGATCTTGTAAAAAGCGGCGGCCAGTTTACCCGAGCGAGTCCGGGACCGCCCAGTTAATCGCGACTCGTCCCATTTTGAGGTGCTACGTGGCCCGTTCCAAAACCAGCCATAACTGGCTCAAAGAGCATTTCGACGACAAGTACGTCAAAATGGCGCAGAAGGACGGTTACCGTTCTCGCGCCAGCTACAAGCTGCTAGAGATTCAGGAAAAGGACAAAATCATCCGTCCCGGTATGACCGTTATCGACTTGGGTGCCGCGCCAGGCGGTTGGTCCCAAGTGACCAGTCGTCTGATTGGTGGGCAGGGAAGATTGATCGCTTCCGACATCCTGGAGATGGACAGCATCCCCGATGTGACCTTTATCCAAGGGGATTTCACCGAAGACGCGGTGCTCGCACAGATCCTGGAAGCCGTCGGTAATACGCAGGTAGACCTTGTGATTTCCGATATGGCCCCCAATATGAGTGGACTGAGCGCTGTCGACATGCCTCGTGCAATGTTTCTGTGCGAATTGGCACTCGACCTTGCCGGGCGTGTCTTACGGCCAGGTGGTGATTTTCTGATCAAGGTCTTCCAGGGTGAAGGCTTTGATGTGTACCACAAGGACATCCGCAAGTTGTTCGACAAGGTTCAGATGCGTAAACCGTTGTCCTCACGTGATCGTTCCCGCGAGCAGTATCTGCTGGGGCGTGGGTTCCGCGGTATCGAGGGTTCCGCCAGTATCGAACGTCTCGACGTACCGCTATAGCTTTTTTCAAATGGTTTTATTGATGAAGCGTATCCAAGATCGTGTAGTCAAAGGTTCACAAAGGGTTACAGACGTCGCCTGCCGCGTCTGTAGGATCTGTAGTAAGTTAGGCCGGTAAATATCATGCGAGGCAGGCTTCAGCCTGGGGCTTGCTTCAGAGGGTAGCTAATTGAACGATATGGCAAAGAATTTGATCCTGTGGTTGATCATCGCCGCTGTCCTTGTGACGGTGATGAACAACTTCTCCAGCCCGAACGAGCCGCAGACCCTCAACTACTCTGAGTTCATCCAGCAAGTGAAGGATGGCAAGGTCGAGAAGGTTGCCGTTGATGGCTACGTCATTACGGGTAAACGCAGCGACGGCGACGCCTTCAAGACCATTCGTCCCGCTATTCAGGACAACGGCCTGATCGGCGATCTTGTCGACAACAACGTCGTTATCGAAGGCAAGCAGCCTGAACAGCAGAGCATCTGGACTCAGCTGCTCGTCGCCAGCTTCCCGATCCTGGTGATCATCGCGGTCTTCATGTTCTTCATGCGCCAGATGCAAGGCGGTGCAGGCGGGAAGGGCGGACCGATGAGTTTCGGCAAGAGCAAGGCGCGCCTGCTGTCCGAAGATCAGGTCAAGACCACGCTGGCCGATGTCGCAGGTTGCGACGAAGCCAAGGAGGAAGTCGGCGAGCTCGTAGAATTCCTGCGCGATCCTGGCAAATTCCAGCGTCTGGGCGGTCGGATTCCTCGTGGCGTGTTGATGGTCGGCCCTCCGGGTACCGGTAAGACCTTGCTGGCAAAAGCCATCGCAGGGGAAGCCAAGGTTCCGTTCTTCACTATCTCCGGTTCTGACTTCGTTGAAATGTTTGTGGGTGTTGGTGCAAGCCGCGTCCGTGACATGTTCGAACAAGCCAAGAAACATGCACCTTGCATCATCTTCATCGACGAAATCGATGCTGTGGGTCGCCATCGTGGCGCCGGCATGGGTGGGGGTCATGATGAGCGTGAGCAGACTCTCAACCAGTTGCTGGTAGAGATGGACGGCTTTGAAATGAATGACGGCATCATCGTCATTGCCGCGACCAACCGTCCAGACGTCCTTGACCCGGCTTTGCTGCGTCCAGGTCGTTTCGACCGCCAGGTGGTTGTCGGCCTGCCGGACATTCGTGGTCGGGAGCAGATTCTCAAGGTTCACATGCGCAAAGTGCCGATGGGTGACGACGTTGCCCCGGCGGTGATCGCTCGTGGTACGCCAGGCTTCTCCGGTGCTGATCTGGCCAACCTCGTCAACGAAGCGTCTCTGTTCGCTGCCCGTACCGGCAAGCGCATTGTCGAGATGAAAGAGTTTGAGCTGGCCAAAGACAAAATCATGATGGGCGCCGAGCGCAAATCGATGGTGATGTCGGAAAAGGAAAAGCAGAACACTGCTTACCACGAGGCGGGGCATGCCATCGTTGGTCGTGTGGTGCCTGAGCACGATCCGGTCTACAAGGTTTCGATCATTCCCCGTGGTCGTGCGCTGGGTGTGACGATGTTCCTCCCCGAGGAAGATCGGTACAGCCTGTCCAAGCGTGCGCTGATCAGCCAGATCTGCTCGCTTTATGGCGGTCGTATCGCTGAGGAAATGACCCTTGGTTTTGACGGTGTCACTACCGGCGCCTCGAACGACATCATGCGGGCCAGTCAAATCGCCCGGAACATGGTGACCAAGTGGGGTCTTTCTGAAAAGCTCGGTCCGCTGATGTACTCCGAAGACGAAGACGGCGGTTACCTGGGCCGTGGCGGTGGTGGTCAGACGGCCAGTCTGTCTGGTGACACTGCCCGTTTGATCGACTCCGAAGTGCGCAGCATCATTGATCAGTGCTACGGCACCGCCAAGCAGATCCTGACGGACAATCGCGACAAGCTCGATGCGATGGCTGATGCGTTGATGAAGTACGAAACCATTGATGCCGAGCAGATCGACGACATCATGGCGGGTCGCGCACCGCGTGAGCCGCGTGACTGGGAAGGTGGTTCGGGTACCTCGGGTACGCCACCTGCGCCTGTCGGGCCTCGTCCGGAAACTCCGATTGGCGGCCCTGCTGCTGATCACTAGGGTTTGATATGACTTCTGCGCTGTACTCGACCCGGTTGCCTTGCGGCAACCGGGTTCTTGATTTAGCCCGTACGCACGTGATGGGCATCCTCAATGTCACTCCAGATTCGTTTTCCGATGGCGGGCGCTTTGCCCGGCAGGACGCGGCCTTGCGACATGCAGCGGCTATGGTCGCTGCAGGTGCAACGCTGATCGACGTCGGTGGAGAGTCCACTCGTCCCGGCGCTCATTCCGTTTCACCCCTTGAAGAGCTCGAACGCATCGGGCCGGTGGTCGAGGCGATTCATCGCGAACTCGACGTCATTGTCTCGGTAGACACCTCGACGCCAGCGGTCATTCGCGAGGCGGCCCGTCTGGGCGCAGGGCTGATCAACGACGTGCGGTCACTGAGGCGAGAGGGCGCTCTGGATGCTGCGCTTGCCACCGGGTTACCGGTCTGTCTGATGCACATGCGCGGCGAGCCAACCGATATGCAAAATGATCCCCACTATGTCGACGTAGTGGGGGAGGTCAGCACCTTCCTGAGCGATCGGATGGCTGAATGCATGGCTGCCGGCATTGATCGAGACAAGATCGTTCTTGATCCCGGATTTGGCTTTGCCAAGACAGTGGAACATAATCTGAGCCTATTCAAGCATATGGCAGCGCTCCATGCGTTGGGTCGCCCATTGCTGGTCGGAGTGTCGCGCAAAAGCATGATTGGCAAAGTGCTCGATCGTCCGGTGGATGAGCGCCTTTACGGAGGTCTTGCGCTGGCGGCTATGGCCACACTCCAGGGCGCGCGAATTCTGCGTGTGCATGATGTTGCTGAAACGGTCGATGTAGTGCGCATGCTTGCCGCTGTTGAATCGGCAAAATAAGAATGATGGAGCTTCAATGACTACCAAAAAATATTTCGGCACCGACGGCATTCGCGGTCGAGTCGGCCAGTTTCCCATTACCCCTGATTTCATGCTCAAGCTTGGCTGGGCGGCCGGGATGGCGTTTCGCAAAATGGGGGCTTGTCGGATCCTCGTGGGCAAAGACACGCGAATCTCTGGCTACATGTTTGAATCGGCGCTAGAAGCTGGCCTTTCCGCCGCCGGCGCCGATGTCATGCTGCTTGGTCCGATGCCAACGCCGGCGATCGCGTACCTGACCCGGACGTTCCATGCCGAGGCGGGCATCGTGATCAGCGCATCGCACAATCCGCACCATGACAACGGCATCAAGTTTTTCTCCGGTCAGGGCACCAAGCTGCCGGATGATATCGAGATGATGATTGAAGAGCTGCTTGATGCACCGATGACGGTTGCCGAGTCTGAAAAGCTGGGCAAGGTCTCGCGGATCAACGACGCCGCAGGCCGTTACATTGAATTCTGCAAAAGCAGCGTCCCGAGCAGCACCGACTTCGCAGGCCTGAAAATGGTCATCGACTGCGCGCATGGGGCGACTTATAAAGTAGCGCCAAACGTGTTTCGAGAGCTGGGTGCACAGGTCACTGTGTTGTCCGCCTCGCCCAACGGGCTCAACATCAACGACGACTGCGGTTCAACCCACATGGGCGCGCTGCAAGCTGCCGTGGTCGCCGAGAAGGCTGACCTGGGTATCGGCTTCGACGGCGACGGCGATCGAGTCCTGATGGTCGATCACACGGGCGCGATCGTCGATGGTGATGAGTTGCTGTTCATCATCGCCCGCGATTTGCACGAACGTGGCCGCTTGCAAGGCGGTGTCGTGGGTACCTTGATGAGTAATCTCGGGCTTGAGCTGGCGTTGGGCGAACTGAATATTCCGTTTGTTCGTGCCAACGTCGGCGACCGCTATGTCATCGCCGAGTTGTTGGAGCGTAACTGGCAGGTGGGCGGCGAGAACTCCGGACACATCGTCTGCTTCCAGCACACGACCACCGGAGACGCCATCATCGCTGCGCTGCAGGTCTTGCTGGCATTGCGGCGCAGTGGCGAAAGCCTTGCGCAGTCGCGGCAGGCATTGCGCAAATGTCCTCAGGTGCTGGTGAATGTTCGCTTCAATGGCGGGGGTGTTGATCCTCTGTCGCACCCGGCGATCAAGGAGGCGTGTGACCGGGTGACGGCAGCCATGGGTGGCCGCGGTCGCGTGCTCCTTCGTAAGTCGGGGACTGAGCCTCTGGTGCGGGTGATGGTCGAAGGCGAGGATCAGGCTCAAGTCGGCGGTTACGCGGATGAGTTGGCAAAACTGGTTACTGAAATTTGCGCCTGAATTCGGCTTGCCAGTGTTGAAACTGTTGGGTAACATCTGCGCCCACTTTGACCGACGAGGTACAGCATGCGTCGCCCTATGGTAGCTGGTAACTGGAAAATGCACGGTACCCGCGCCAGCGTCGCTGAGCTGATCGAGGGTCTCGGTAATCTGTCCCTCCCTGGCGACGTTGATATTGCGGTGTTTCCGTCGAATCTGCATGTCGAGCAAGTGGTCGGCGGATTGCACAGCAAAGCAATTCTTGTCGGTGCGCAAAACTGCGCCCACGAAGCAGGGCAGGGTGCGTTAACGGGCGAAGTCTCGGCAACTCAGCTGGCCGATGCAGGTTGCAAGTTCGTGCTGGTAGGGCATTCCGAGCGTCGCCAGATAATGGGTGAGCGCAATGAGGTGCTCAATCGCAAGTTCGCTGCCGCTCAAGCGAGTGGTCTGACTCCAGTGCTTTGTATTGGTGAGACCCTCGAAGAGCGCGAAGCGGGCAGGACCTTGGTGGTTGTCGGGCAACAGCTTGACAGCATCATTGAAGAGCTCGGTATTGATGCGCTCGTCAATGCGGTGATTGCTTACGAGCCGGTCTGGGCAATCGGAACGGGGCTGACTGCATCGCCCCAGCAGGCCCAGGATGTGCACGCAGCTATTCGTGCGCAGCTCGCAAAAGAGAATGCTGAGGTCGCACAAGGCGTGCGACTTCTTTATGGCGGCAGCGTGAAGGCGGCCAATGCGGCTGAACTGTTCGGCATGCCGGATATCGATGGGGGGCTCATTGGTGGTGCCTCCCTGAATGCAGATGAGTTCGGTGCGATCATTCGCGCCGCGGGAAACTGAAAAAATGCTGGAAACAGTCGTAGTCGTTTTTCATCTGATGGGTGCTTTGGGCGTAGTCGCTCTGGTATTGATGCAGCAGGGTAAAGGTGCGGATGCAGGTGCGTCTTTCGGAGCCGGTGCGTCAAATACTGTGTTCGGCGGACAAGGTTCTTCTACCTTTCTCAGTAAACTTACTGCTATACTCGCGGCCTGTTTCTTCATAACCAGCTTGGGGTTAGGTTACTTTGCTAAAGAGAAAGCTCACCAGCTGACTCAAGTAGGTTTGCCAGATCCAGCGGTATTGGAAGTGAAGCAAAAGCCGGCTGCAGATGATGTTCCGGTTCTGGAAGCGCAGCAGAAACCAGCGGTTGTTCCAGCTGATGTTCCTCAGGCTCCTCAGAAGTAACACAGGATTCGCAGCTGATATTGGAGCTGCAAAAGAGTTGTAATGCCGAGGTGGTGGAATTGGTAGACACGCAACCTTGAGGTGGTTGTGCCCATAGGGTGTAGGGGTTCGAGTCCCCTTCTCGGTACCAATTAACAAGGCAGCCCGCAGATGCGGGCTTTCTTGTAGGTGGATGTTGGATTGATTCTTCAGGGGATCAGTCGTATACTTCCGCCCCAGCTTTGTCGCGGGGTGGAGCAGTCTGGTAGCTCGTCGGGCTCATAACCCGAAGGTCGTTGGTTCAAATCCAGCCCCCGCAACCAGTTTTAGCGGAGCCCCTTTTTAGGGGCTTTTTGTTAGCTGGACACTTTACTACGCCGCTGTTCGACGGCGTTTTCATGGATGGGCGCTTTGCCCATTTTTTTATTTGCACAGCATGCACGAGGGGGTTCAGGTGTCGAGCAAGCTAGAACAGTTGCAGGCCTTGTTGGTCCCGGTGGTCGAAGGTCTTGGCTATCAATGTTGGGGGATCGAATACGTCTCCCAGGGCCGACATTCACTGCTGCGTATTTTTATCGATAAAGAAGACGGCGTTCTGGTTGAAGACTGCGCAATTGTCAGTCGCCAGCTCAGCGGCATTCTGGATGTCGAAGATCCTATCAGCGCTGAATACACGCTTGAGGTTTCTTCTCCTGGCATGGATCGCCCACTGTTCACCATCGAACAGTTTGCCTTGCACGCCGGGGCACAAGTGAAGATAAAGCTGCGCTCGCCCTTTGATGGCCGACGTAACTTTCAGGGTCTTCTCCGCGGGGTGGAGGAGCAGGATGTCGTGGTGCAAGTTGAGGACCACGAGTACCTGTTGCCGATCGATCAGATCGACAAAGCCAACATTATTCCCACGTTTGACTGAGACGCGGATCCCGCGGATCCAATGGCTTGCGAAAGGCGAGGCGTACGATGAGCAAAGAAGTACTGCTGGTTGTTGAGTCGGTATCCAATGAAAAAGGCGTACCGGCGAGTGTGATTTTCGAAGCGCTGGAGTTGGCTCTTGCCACTGCTACCAAGAAACGTTTTGAAGACGAAGTTGAACTGCGTGTGGAGATCAATCGCCAGACCGGTAACTACGAAACATTCCGTCGTTGGACGGTCGTCGAAGATGAAGATCTTGATGATCCCGCGTACGAGTTGGCTGTTGATCAGGCCCAGGAGAAAAAACCTGGCGCGGTCGCAGGCGATCTGATTGAAGAAAAAATCGACTCCATCGAATTTGGCCGCATCGCCGCACAGACCGCTAAACAGGTCATCGTGCAGAAAGTTCGCGAAGCCGAGCGCGCTCAGGTTGTCGATGCTTACCGCGAACGTGTCAACGAAATCATTTCGGGCACTGTTAAGAAAGTTACACGTGACAATGTCATCGTCGATCTGGGCAACAACGCCGAGGCGCTGCTGGCCCGCGAGGACATTATTTCGCGCGAAACTTTCCGTGTTGGTGTGCGCGTCCGTGCATTGCTAAAAGAAATTCGTACTGAAAACCGTGGCCCTCAGTTGATCCTGTCGCGTACTGCGCCTGAGATGCTGATCGAGCTTTTCCGGATTGAAGTTCCAGAAATCGCCGAAGGTCTCATTGAGGTGATGGCTGCCTCTCGGGATCCGGGTTCGCGTGCAAAAATCGCCGTCCGCTCCAAGGATAAGCGCATCGATCCGCAGGGCGCTTGTATCGGCATGCGCGGTTCGCGTGTCCAGGCTGTTTCCGGCGAGTTGGGCGGTGAGCGTGTAGACATTGTGCTGTGGGACGACAATCCTGCGCAGTTTGTGATTAACGCAATGTCGCCGGCTGAAGTCGCGGCGATCATTGTTGATGAAGATGCCCATGCCATGGACATCGCTGTAGGCGCAGACAACCTGGCCCAGGCGATTGGCCGTGGTGGTCAGAACGTGCGGTTGGCCAGTCAGTTGACGGGCTGGACGTTGAACGTGATGACCGAATCGGACATCCAGGCAAAGCAACAGGCAGAAACCGGTGACATCCTGCGCAATTTCATCGACGAGCTGGAAGTCGACGAAGATCTGGCGCAGGTACTGGTTGATGAAGGTTTCACCAGTCTGGAAGAAATTGCCTACGTACCCGTGGAAGAGATGCTCAACATCGACGGCTTTGACGAAGATACCGTCAACGAGCTTCGCGCTCGGGCCAAGGATCGTTTGTTGACCAAAGCCATTGCTACAGAGGAAAAGCTGGCAGACGCCCATCCGGCCGAAGACCTGCTCTCGCTTGAGGGTATGGACAAGGATTTGGCGATGGAACTGGCGGTGCGCGGCGTAGTTACCCGCGAAGACCTGGCCGAGCAGTCTATTGACGACCTGCTCGACATCGACGGCATTGACGATGATCGTGCCGGCAAGTTGATCATGGCCGCCCGAGCCCACTGGTTCGAGTAATTAGGCGCGGCCTGAGGAGAGAAGTGCATGACGCAAGTCACGGTGAAACAACTGGCCGATGAGGTCAAAACACCGGTAGAGCGCCTGTTGCAGCAGATGCGTGAGGCAGGTCTGCCGCACACCGCCGCCGAGCAAGATGTGACTGATATTGAGAAACAAGCCCTTTTGACTCATTTGAAAAGCGGTCACAAGGCGAAAGTGGAAGAACCGCGCAAGATCACCTTGCAGCGCAAAACCACTAGCACACTGCGTGTTGCTGGCAGCAAGAGCATCAGTGTTGAAGTTCGTAAAAAGAAAGTGTTCGTACAGCGCAGCCCGGAAGAAATCGAAGCCGAGCGCAAGCGTGAGATGGACGAACGCCGTGCTGTAGAAAACGCTGCACGTCAAAAGGCTGAAGAAGAAGCCCGTGCCCGCGCCGAAGAAGAAGCGCGTCGCCAGCCTGCTGGTGCTCAGCCGTCTTCTGATGCTGCTGCCGCTGTTGCCGCACCTGCGCCGGAGCCGACGCCTGTCGCCCCTGCTGCGCCTGTGCGCGAAACGCCTGCTGCAGCACCGACGCCGACGCTTGATGTACGCAAGCGCGAAGAACAACGTCGCCCGGACAAGCCTCGTGCCGATGACAACAGTCGTCGTGGCGGCGGTGGTGATGGCGAGCGTAAAAACGCTCCACATCGTGCGTCCGTTAAAGAGAAGGCGCCTACGCCGCGCGTTGCTCCACGTACCACCGATGAAGAAAGCGACGGCTTCCGTCGTGGCGGTCGTGGCAAGGCCAAGCTGAAAAAGCGCAACGCTCATGGTTTCCAGAGCCCAACCGGCCCTGTCGTGCGCGAAGTGAAGATCGGCGAGACCATCACTGTTGGCGATCTTGCCCAGCAGATGTCGGTCAAGGCCGCTGAAATCATCAAGTTCATGTTCAAGCTGGGTACGCCCGCCACCATCAACCAGGTACTGGATCAGGAAACTGCCCAACTGGTCGCCGAAGAGCTGGGCCACAAAGTGACCCTGGTCAGCGACACCGCGTTGGAAGATTCCCTGGCCGAGTCCCTGAAGTTTGAAGGTGAGACGTTCTCCCGTGCTCCAGTCGTGACCGTCATGGGCCACGTTGACCACGGTAAGACGTCGCTGCTCGACTACATTCGTCGTGCCAAGGTTGCTGCGGGCGAAGCCGGCGGCATCACCCAGCACATCGGTGCTTACCACGTTGAAACCGAGCGTGGCATGGTCACCTTCCTCGATACCCCGGGTCACGCTGCGTTTACCGCAATGCGCGCTCGCGGTGCCAAGGCTACCGACATCGTGATCCTCGTCGTTGCTGCTGACGACGGTGTAATGCCGCAGACCATCGAAGCCGTGCAACACGCCAAGGCTGCCGGTGTTCCGCTGGTTGTTGCAGTGAACAAGATCGACAAGCCGGGCGCTGACCTTGATCGCATCCGCAGTGAACTCTCTGTTCACGGCGTGACGTCCGAAGAGTGGGGCGGTGATACGCCTTTCGTTTCGGTCTCCGCGAAAATGGGTACTGGCGTTGACGCGTTGCTCGAAGCTGTTCTGTTGCAGGCTGAAGTCCTGGAACTGACTGCAACACCGTCGGCCCCAGGTCGTGGTGTCGTGGTTGAATCGCGCCTTGATAAAGGCCGCGGTCCGGTTGCCACTGTTCTGGTTCAGGACGGTACGCTGCGTCAGGGCGACATGGTCCTGGTCGGATCGAACTATGGCCGTGTTCGCGCCATGCTCGACGAGAACGGCAAGCCTATCAAGGAAGCCGGTCCTTCCATTCCTGTCGAGATCCTCGGCCTGGACGGTACGCCGGACGCTGGCGACGAGATGAGCGTGGTTGCCGACGAGAAGAAGGCCCGTGAAGTGGCTCTGTTCCGTCAAGGCAAGTTCCGCGAAGTCAAACTGGCCCGTGCTCACGCCGGCAAGCTTGAAAACATCTTCGAGAACATGGGTCAGGAAGAGAAGAAGACGCTCAACATCGTCCTCAAATCCGATGTCCGTGGTTCGCTGGAAGCGCTGAACGGCGCCTTGAACGGCCTGGGTAACGACGAAGTGCAAGTGCGCGTCGTCGGCGGCGGTGTCGGTGGTATCACCGAAAGCGACGCCAACCTGGCACTGGCTTCGAACGCTGTACTGTTCGGCTTCAACGTGCGTGCCGATGCTGGCGCTCGCAAGATCGTCGAGCAGGAAGGTCTGGATATGCGTTACTACAACGTGATCTACGACATCATCGAAGACGTCAAGAAAGCCCTTACCGGTATGCTTGGCAGCGACGTCCGGGAGAATATCCTGGGTATCGCCGAAGTCCGCGACGTGTTCCGTTCGCCGAAGTTTGGTGCGATTGCAGGTTGCATGGTTATCGAAGGCGTTGTCTTCCGTAACCGTCCAATCCGTGTACTGCGTGAAGACATCGTTATCTTCGAAGGCGAGCTGGAATCCCTGCGCCGCTTCAAGGATGACGCTTCCGAAGTACGTGCCGGCATGGAATGCGGTATCGGCGTCAAGAGCTACAACGACGTCAAGGTCGGTGACAAGATCGAAGTCTTCGAGAAGGTCCAAGTGGCTCGCAGCCTCTAATTTGCGAGCTTGAGGAGCCGTGGCAAGCGTGGCAGGCAAATGCTCATACGCTTTCGTCACGAGCTCTAAACGCAACGCCCGGTCCGGCTTCTGCCAGGCCGGGCGTTTGCCGCTTTCAGACCGCATGGCTTTTGCCATGGGTCAGTGACAGGTAACAAGACATGGCAAAAGAATACAGCCGTACCCAACGTATCGGCGATCAGATGCAGCGTGAGCTGGCACAGCTTATCCGTCGTGAAATCAAGGATCCGCGCGTCGGCCTGGTCACCATCACAGCCGTTGATGTCAGCCGCGATGTGGGCCACGCCAAGATTTTCATGACGGTGATGGGTCAGGACAGTGCAGAAGAAATTGCGCAAACCATCAAGGTGCTGAACGCCGCTGCAGGCTTCTTGCGCATGCAACTGGCCCGTGAAATGAAACTGCGCAGCGTCCCTCAGTTGCACTTCCACTACGACGAGAGCGTCGTGCGTGGCGCGCATCTGTCCGCGTTGATCGAGCGTGCGGTAGCCGAAGATGGTCAGCACCCGCAAGGCGAAAAGCCAGACAGTTCCGAGGAGTAAGGCGTGGCTCAGGTCAAGCGTATTCGCCGGAACGTCAGCGGGATCATCCTGCTGGACAAGCCGCTGGGTTTTACTTCCAACGCAGCCCTGCAAAAGGTTCGTTGGTTGCTCAATGCGGAAAAGGCCGGTCACACCGGTAGCCTGGATCCTCTGGCCACCGGCGTACTGCCGTTGTGCTTTGGTGAGGCCACAAAGTTTTCCCAGTATTTGCTCGATTCGGACAAGGGTTATGAAACCCTTATGCAGTTGGGCAAGACGACCACCACCGCAGACGCCGAAGGCGAAGTTTTGCAAACGCGTCCGGTAACCGTTGGTCGTGCCGAAATCGAAGCGGCATTGCCTGCTTTTCGCGGAAAAATCAGTCAGATACCGCCGATGTACTCCGCGCTCAAGCGTGATGGCCAGCCGTTGTACAAGCTGGCGCGTGCGGGGGAAGTGGTGGAGCGCGAGGCGCGTTCTGTTACTATTGCGCGCCTGGAATTGCTGGCGTGTGAAGGTGAAACCGCACGTCTGGCGGTTGACTGCACCAAGGGTACGTATATTCGCACCCTGGTCGAAGATATCGGCGAGCAACTGGGTTGTGGCGCCTATGTCGCGCAGTTGCGTCGGACCCAGGCAGGGCCTTTCGATCTTTCCCAGACCGTAACGCTGGAAGAGCTGGAGGCGGTTCATGCCGAAGGCGGCAATGAGGCGGTTGATCGTTTCCTGATGCCATCGGACAGTGGGTTATTGCACTGGCCGCTGCTACAGTTTTCAGAGCACAGCTCGTTCTACTGGTTGCACGGTCAACCAGTCAGGGCACCGGACGCGCCGCAGTCAGGCATGGTTCGGGTGCAGGATCATGAAGGACGCTTCATCGGGATCGGTGAAGTGAGTGAAGACGGGCGAATCGCGCCGCGTCGACTGATTCGGTCAGAATGACCGAACCCGCGGAGGCAGGGTTTCCTGCTTCGGTGGTAATGAGGGTGGCTGTTAACAGGCACGGTTATCCCTCACTTTTTAATACGAGAGTCTGCTCTCGGCCTGTTGAAATCGTTTTTCTGAAACGGTTTCCTGATAAAAGGATTGCCCACATGGCACTCAGCGTTGAAGAAAAAGCTCAGATCGTAACCGACTACCAGCAAGCTGTTGGTGATACTGGTTCGCCAGAAGTGCAAGTTGCACTGCTGACCGCCAACATCAACAAACTGCAAGGCCACTTCAAGATCAACGGTAAAGATCACCACTCCCGTCGTGGTCTGATCCGTATGGTAAACCAGCGTCGCAAGCTGCTGGATTACCTGAAGGGTAAAGAAATCAGTCGTTACAGCGCTCTGATCGCGCGTCTGGGTCTGCGTCGCTAATAACGATGTGGCTAGAGGTTGGTTGTCTGTCGCGGGCTTTCCGGTTGTTTCGGGAAGCGGGGCAGGCTTCCAGCCTCAAGTTTTATCTGGACTGCCGACGGGTCCGATTCCCGCCGCTGCCCAAGAATTCGCAAGAAACCAGTTCCCCCAAGAGCCACAAAGAAGGTAGGAAACCGTGAACCCGGTAATCAAGAAGTTTCAATTCGGTCAATCGACCGTAACCCTCGAGACAGGCCGCATTGCCCGTCAAGCTTCTGGTGCAGTATTGGTCACCGTTGACGACGACGTCACCGTTCTCGTGACTGTGGTCGGCGCCAAGCATGCAGACGCCAGCAAAGGCTTCTTCCCCCTTTCCGTGCACTACCAAGAAAAAACCTACGCCGCAGGCAAGATTCCCGGCGGTTTCTTCAAGCGTGAAGGCCGTCCTTCCGAAAAAGAAACCCTGACCTCGCGTTTGATCGATCGCCCGATCCGCCCTCTCTTCCCTGAAGGTTTCATGAACGAAGTGCAGGTTGTCTGCACCGTCGTTTCCACCAGCAAAAAGACCGATCCGGACATCGCTGCGATGATCGGTACTTCGGCTGCGCTGGCCATTTCCGGCATCCCGTTCGACGGTCCCATCGGCGCCGCGCGCGTTGCTTTCCACGAAAGCACCGGCTACCTGCTGAACCCGACTTACGAACAACAGAAAGCCTCGAGCCTGGACATGGTCGTTGCCGGTACGTCGGAAGCGGTATTGATGGTTGAATCGGAAGCCAAAGAGCTGACCGAAGACCAGATGCTGGGCGCGGTATTGTTCGCCCACGACGAATTCCAGTCGGTCATCAAGGCCGTGACAGAGCTGGCTGCCGAAGCGGCCAAGCCTACCTGGGCATGGGCGCCGAAGCCTGAAGCGACCGACCTGCTGGCTGCTATCCGTTCCGAGTTCGGCGACGCGATCTCCCAGGCTTACACCATCACCGTCAAGGCAGACCGCTACGCACGTCTGGGCGAGCTGAAAGACCAGATCGTTGCCAAACTCGCCGTTGAAGAAGGCAGCCCGTCTGCCAGCGAAGTCAAAGCAGCGTTCGGTGAAATCGAATACCGCACCGTTCGCGAAAACATCGTTAACGGCAAGCCACGCATCGACGGTCGCGACACCAAGACCGTGCGTCCGCTGAACATCGAAGTCGGCGTTCTGCCGAAGACTCACGGTTCGGCACTGTTCACCCGTGGTGAAACGCAGGCGCTGGTGGTTGCTACCCTGGGTACCGCGCGTGACGCACAGTTGCTCGACACCCTGGAAGGCGAACGCAAAGACCCGTTCATGCTGCACTACAACTTCCCTCCGTTCTCGGTAGGCGAGTGTGGTCGCATGGGCGGCGCAGGTCGTCGTGAAATCGGTCACGGCCGTCTGGCTCGTCGTTCCATCCAGGCGATGCTGCCTGCTGCTGACGTGTTCCCGTACACCATCCGTGTCGTGTCGGAAATCACCGAGTCCAACGGTTCCAGCTCCATGGCTTCGGTCTGTGGCGCATCCCTGGCACTGATGGACGCTGGTGTTCCAATGAAGGCACCGGTTGCCGGTATCGCCATGGGTCTGGTTAAAGAGGGCGAAAAGTTCGCCATCCTGACCGACATCCTGGGCGACGAAGACCACTTGGGCGACATGGACTTCAAAGTAGCCGGTACCGCCAAGGGCGTGACTGCGTTGCAGATGGACATCAAGATCAAGGGCATCACCGAAGAGATCATGGAAATCGCTCTGGGCCAGGCCCTGGAAGCGCGCCTGAACATCCTCGGCCAGATGAACCAGATCATTGGCACGTCGCGTACCGAGCTGTCGGAAAACGCGCCGACCATGATCGCGATGAAGATCGACACCGACAAAATCCGTGATGTCATCGGTAAAGGCGGCGCGACCATCCGTGCGATCTGTGAAGAGACGAAAGCCTCGATCGACATCGAAGACGATGGCTCGATCAAGATCTTCGGCGAGACCAAGGAAGCCGCTGAAGCTGCACGTCAGCGCGTTCTGGGTATCACGGCTGAAGCGGAGATCGGCAAGATCTACGTCGGCAAGGTTGAGCGCATCGTCGACTTCGGCGCATTCGTCAACATCCTGCCGGGCAAAGACGGTCTGGTTCACATCTCCATGCTGAGCGACGCTCGGGTTGAGAAAGTGACTGACGTCCTGCAAGAAGGTCAGGAAGTCGAAGTACTGGTACTGGACGTGGACAACCGCGGCCGTATCAAGCTGTCGATCAAAGACGTAGCAGCAGCGAAGGCGTCGGGCGTTTAATCACCCCGTCAACGTTCGTTTGAAAAGAAGGACCCTTCGGGGTCCTTTTTTTATGTGTGAATTTAAAGGGTTAGCGCCCACCCCTCATGGGTTTCCATCGGTCAGAACATGCATCTTGCAATTGGAACTTTGGATAAACGGGCAATCTGCACGATCCTTCCAAATCGTTGAATTCATAACTAACTGAATTATATGATTTTTATGGGTAATGCGGCTTTGGCACAGCGCTTGCGATATATCCAGTAACCCTGCAGTTAAAGCTCGCTGCAGATTTTGAGAAAAACAGGAGTTACTCGTATGAAGAAGTTCGCTATTGCTGCCGCTACCGCCACTGCTCTGACTCTGACCATGGCCAACGTCGCCATGGCCGAGACCTCTACCAAAGCGCCGATGGTTGTAGCTGCTAACGAAGTTGCCAAGACCAAAGAAGCTACTTCCGACACTTGGATCACCACCAAGGTCAAATCCGATCTGCTGACTGAGAAAGGTATTCCTGGCTCCGACATCAAGGTAGAGACCAACAAAGGTGTGGTTTCCCTGTCGTCGACTGTAGCCATCACTGACGCTCAGAAGACCACAGCTGTTGCGATCACCAAGAAGATCAAAGGCGTTAAAGCTGTTTCGGCTGACGGCCTGAAAGCTGAGTAATCAGTACAGGATTGAATGACCATGGAAAACGAGCAGTCGACGGCCATGGAGGTCGCTGACTGATCGATTAAAGGTTCATGCGAAAGGCCACAAGGATGTGGCCATTACAGGCCCCGGCGTTTACGTCGGGGCCTGTTCTATTGTGGGTCCGAAATATTGTAGGAGCGCGCTTGCCCGCGATTAAGGTGTAGGGCATCCAGACTTCTATCGTCTGACGAATCCATCGCGGGCAAGCGCGCTCCTACATAGCTTGTCGCTGGTCACTTACCGCGCTTGCTGTCGATGACCACCAGCCGGCCACCTTCGAACCGCAGGTACTGGTACATGCCGTTATTGGGTCCGTAGATCCATTCCTGGACCTGAACCTGATCCACCTGCCGGAAATGATTGACCGTCTCTTTGTAGCCAATCACATCCTGGCTCACCGGTTGACCGCACTTTTGTTGTACCTCGAACATTCGGTCACCGACGCTGATCAGCTGGCTGCCGCAGCGCAGGGTGCCGGCCTGGGTCAGCGCACTGAACGTCGATAACCCCCACAACACCAAAAGCCCCGCTCGTACGTTCTTCAAATGGCGTTACTCACTGTCCAGATGCAAAGGGCTGACGACGCGCCCGTCTTTTTCGGCCTGACCCAGGCTGGCGTCGACGAAGTACACCCGATCGTCCGCCAGTTGTCCTTTGTCCACCAGATAGTCCTTGATGCTGCTGGCCCGGGATTGCCCCAACTGGCGAAGCAGGGGCGCGCTTGAGCTCCAGGATTTGAGCACCGCCTCCCGCAGCTTGACCTGGCGTTGTTCCTTGCCCAGCTCCACCCACTGCGCAGGCGGTTGTTGCTTGAGCCGGGTGCGGTAGATGCCTTCGAGCATGGGCGCCTTTTCGTCATCAGGCACGGCCAGGTCGCTGGCCTGCGCGGGCACCTTGTCGCCGCGTCGCTGCAGGATCTTGTAGTAGGTGCTCTGGTATTCACGCTCCAGACGCTGCTGAGCAATGAGTGGGCCGTCGCTGGTCTCCGCGCTGGTGCCTTCGATCTCCAGGCGCAACGCCGGGCGTTCCCTGAGCGCGGACGCCAGCTTATCAAGCGATGCCTGGGCTTCCCCGCTCAGCTCGTCGGAACCTGCCGCGAAGGACACGGTGCCCAGATCCTGTGACCCGCCGCCGCTGACCAACCCGCCGATGAACTTGAACGGTGCCGTGGCCGCGCGCAGGACCAGATTGCGCAGGGTCTGCCAGACGATGGGCATCACACTGAACTGCGGATTGTTCAAATCCCCGGACACGGGAAGCTCGATGGAAATCTTGCCGTCGGTGTCCTTGAGCAAGGCGATGGCCAGTTTGAGCGGCAGATTCACTGCATCGGCGCTGTCGACCTTTTCGCCCAGTTGCAGCTGCTCAACCACCACCTTGTTTTCAGCCTTCAACTGGCCTTTGGTGATGAGGTAATGCAGGTCCAGGTTCAGGCGCCCCTTGCGGATGCGATAGCCGGCAAATTTCCCGGAGTAGGGGGTCAGGTTGGTCAACTCCACCCGTTTGAAGCTGGTGGCGATATCCAGGCTCGCCAGCGGATCGAACGGATTGAGCGCGCCCTTGATGGTGACTGGCGCGTAGCGGTCCACCTTGCCGTTGATGTTGACGCTGGCAGGCGTCGACTGCCGGTTGTCCAGCGTGCCGATCTTGCCGTTGAGTTGCTGCACGGCGGTCGCGAAATTGGGCGTCAGGCTGAAGTCAGCAAAATTGGCCGAGCCGTTGTTGATGTTCACCTCACCAATGTGGATGCCCATGGGCTTGTCGGCGCTCGCTGTTTTGCCCTTGGCAGCTGGTGCGCCAGTGTCGGCTGGCTGAGGGACGAGCAGGTCACTGATGTTGGTGGTGCGGTCGTCGGCGATGATGAACCGCGCATAGGGTTGCTCCAGATTGACCTGGGCGATGGTCAGGCTGTCGCCGAGCTGGAAGTTCAGGCCTTCGAGGTTCAGCGTCTGCCAGCGCAGAAAGTCCCGGGACTTGAGCGTGTCCAGGGTGTGCAACTGATCCACCTGAACCTTGCCGGTCACGCCCATCGCCAGGGGCTCGGTGCTTTTGAGGTCGACCGCCAGATCGCTATTCAACATGCCGCTGCGCACTTCCAGACGAATGAAGGGCGTGACGTAGGCCTGTGCCACGCGCAGGTCGATGTCGCGGGTGGTGACGTTAAGTTTGGCCGTGACCGGCGCAAGGTTCACTTCGCCTTCGGCGGTCAGCTTGCCCTGCTTGCCCAGCCCGGTGTCGAGCTTGAGGGTGAAGGGCGATTTGTTCAGGCTGTCAAAGTTCTGGGCATCCAGGTTCAACGGGCCCAGGTCTATCTCCACGGGCTCTTTCGGTACGCGGTCAGCCAGGTGCGCCATGTAATCGCGAAGCTGTACGTCACGCAGCAGGACCTGCCACGGTTTGCTCGGGGCGGCGGCGATTTCGGCTTTTTTGGCCTCGGTGCCTGATGCGGTCGCCGGTTCCTGTTTAGCCGCCTCACTGGCTTTGGCGGGCTGACCGGCGAACAGTTTCTGCCAGTCCAGCTGGCCATCCGATTCCCGGGCGGCCCACGTCTCCAGACCGTTGCTGCGGATCTTGCCAACGGTCACCAATTGCTTGGCCAGGTCAATGGAGGTGTCGCTCACTTCCAGCTTTTTGAGTCGAACCAGCGGGCGGCCATCCGGCGCATTCAGCCCGAACGGGGCCACGCTGAGCGAAGTTTTATCCAGTAACAGCTCGGTCTCTTTGGCGAGGCTGAGTTTGTAGTGGGTATTGAAGTTGAGGATACCGTCCTGCAGCGCCAGCGGCAGGGCGTCGCGCACATACGGCCACCAGACTTTCATCTGGCCGTCCGTGACTTTCAGCGTGCCTTCGGAGGTGATCGGCACCAGACTGATGCGGCCAACCCAGTCGATCTGGCCCCCCGAGGGACCGGCCGCGACCAGGGTCATGTCGGCATTGTCTTCAGGCAGCGTGCTCAGGTTTTTCAGCTCGAAATCAAGGGCGTCATAAAGAAACTCGATCGGCTCGCTCGGGCGCAAATCCTGAAAGTGCACGTAGCCGCGGGCCAATTTGATTTCGCCGATGCGCAACGGGAAGGGTTTGCTGGGCGGCTCGTCCGGTTTGGCGGGCTCGCTGGGGGGCAGTTTGAACAGCTGCGCCAGATTGAGCGTGCCGTCTTTGGCGAACAGCAATTCGGTCTTGGGCTTGTCCAGTTCGACGGTTTTCAGGTGCAGGGCGCGGGTCCAGAGGCTATCGATCTGCAGGTTGGCGTAGAGACGTTCGAAGCCCAGGTCTTCTTTGCCTGGCGTGCCGATGTTCAGGCCCCACAGCGTGACTTCCAGGGTGTAGGGGTTCAGCTCCAGCCGGTCAAGCCGGGCTGGCGCCGTGGAATAGTTCGCCAACTGTTGGTTGATCACGCGCAGCGCGATGCCCGGCAGGATCAGGAACCCCAGCAAGCTGTAGATTGCAAAAACGGCCAGCAGGGCGCCGATGGCGCGTTTCAATCCTTTGGGCATGTGGAGTGTGACTCTCTTTATGGGAGGTCCTTGGAGTATGGCACGCCCATCTGGTTCCGAAATCGGTCGTTACATACCCTGTAGGAAGTTTCGCCGGCCCGGTGCCCCCATCAGAACTGCAGGATCAGGGTTTTCAGCGGTGGCTGCTGGTCCATGGACGGAAAGTCGGCACCGGGCGTGAGTACCTGACAATCACGCACGGGACGCCCGGTTTTGGTGGCGCAACGCAGCACCTGTTCGCGCCAGTCTTCCAGGCTGACCTTCGCCAGATTGTTGCAGCAAATCAGCACGCCGTCCTCGGCGGTCGCCAGCACAGCCGGCTTGAGCAGGCTTTGATAGTCGCGCAGCAAATCGACCGTGCCGAATGCACTCTTGGCCCAGGCGGGCGGGTCGAGCAACACCAAGTCGTACTGGCGTTGATCCAGGCGTGGGTAATCCGGCAGTTTGTGGCCACGGCGCGCGGCAATGGGCAGCCCGGCCAGTTGGCGGATCGCCGGGAAGTAATCGGACTGAATGAATTCCATCGGTTTTAGCTGCGGATTCAGCAAGCCATTCTCTCGGCCGACGGCAAGATTGCCCTCGGCGAAATCCAGGTTGCAGACCTCACTGGCGCCCCCCGCGGCTGCGCTCAGACCAACGCCGCAGGTGTAGGCGAACAGGTTCAGCACGCTTTTGCCTGCGCTGTGATCCTTGACCCAACCCCGGGCGTTGCGCAGGTCGAGAAAAAGCAGGGGATCCTGGCCGGCGTGCCGCCCGCGAACGCGGTAATTCAGGCCCCATTCGTGACCGACCTGATCTTCCAGCGCGGCGTCATCGGCCTTGTACACCGGATCGCTGCGGTCGACTCGCGAGTTGCCTTGGGAGCGGTCGTTGTAGACCAGTTGAGTGTCGACGCCCAGGTAGCTGTTGATCTGGGCGTGCGCCGCGAGCAACGCCACGCGATCCAGGCTGTGGTGAAAGCTCTGAACCAACAATTGCGGGCCGTAGCGATCAATGGTCAGGCCGCTGGCGCCCTCCTGGCTGCCGTGGAACAGGCGATAGCAATCGGTGTCTTGAGCATGCAGTTCAACCAGCAGTGATTGGCGTTGATCGAGGGCGACGCGAAGCGCCTGATTCAGCGAAGACATGCAAGGCGCCTATGGAGCGGAATGAGGCGCGGGAGTTTATCAGGTTGGGCAATGGCGGTCTTGGGACTGCAATGGCCCTTGAAATCGAGACCGACCCGCAGGCTCGTCAGCGTCGACAAAGGCTTGTCCGCCTCTGCATACCTGAACGCTCCCTGAAGATTTTTCTGATACCCCGTGACGGCGCTTTCCGACGATTTACTCTGTCAACAGCCGGGCGTAATCTTCGCCCGTTTTCAACCAGTGCGGAGACCCTCAGTGGGTACGAGTTCGAGCGACAGACGTCAGCCGGTATTGATTACCGGCCCATCCTCGGCGAGATAACGCGCGGTCTTTTTACTGCCGTCTTCTCGCTGATAACGCGAGAAGCGGCAGTTACGCAGGTCTGGTTCCAGGCCTGCCGCTGTCCTTTCATATGACGCTGACCACCTGCGCGATGGCCGACCTTGCGGTCGCCATCAGTGCAACGGACGCGCATGTCTTTCAGGCATGCGGGCCAGCCTGCCGTGCGTTCCGTAATGAACGGAGCACGCTGCAGGTCGGCCGTGCCTGCTCAAGGTTTAAGCCGTAAACCTTCAGCCCAGGGCTACAGCCATGAAATTCACCCTCCTGAAAGAGTTCTTCGCAGGCTTTCTGCAAAACCGGCACATTGCCCGGCACTTCCGTCGGCTGGCAATGCTCGATAGCGTGACCGACCCAACAGTCAGCCGTGAAGTACCGCCGACGCTGGCGCAAACCCTCATTCGCGGCGCCAGCAGCGATGCGCAACACCTCCTCGACCAACTTGGCAGCCACCGCGACGGTCTTACCTGTGCGGCTGCGTTGTCCCTGCGTTTGCAACATGGCCTCAACCAGGTCGAGCACGAACAACCGTTACCGTGGTGGGTGCATGTGTGGCACTGCTACAAAAACCCGTTCAACCTGCTGCTGACCCTGCTGGCTGTGATCTCGTGGCTGACCGAAGACCTAAAAGCCGCGACCGTCATTTTCTCGATGGTGGTGCTGTCGACCCTGTTGCGGTTCTGGCAGGAAGCACGCTCCAACCAGGCGGCCGACGCCCTGAAAGCCCTCGTGAGCAATACGGCCACGGTGATGCGGCGCGCTGACGATGAAGATGACGCGGGCGTGGCGCCGGCCAACGGCAAGTCCCGCCATCTCGAATTGCCGATCAGCGAGCTGGTGCCGGGGGATTTGATCGTGTTGTCAGCTGGCGACATGATCCCGGCTGATTGCCGGGTGCTCAGCGCCAAGGACCTGTTCGTCAGCCAGGCCGCCATGACGGGCGAATCCATGCCTGTGGAAAAGTTTTCTCGCGCCCAAGCTGGCCACACCGACAACCCGCTGGACCTTGAAAATATCCTGTTCATGGGCACAAACGTGGTGTCAGGGGCGGCGACGGGCGTGATTCTCACCACGGGCAATCACACGTATTTCGGGGCGCTCGCCCAGCGGGTCAGTGCTACGGACCGGGCGCCGACCGCGTTCCAGTCCGGGGTCAACAAAGTCAGCTGGCTGTTGATCCGTTTCATGTTTGTGATGGCGCCGCTGGTGCTGTTCATCAATGGCTTCACCAAGGGTGACTGGATGCAGGCGCTGCTGTTTGCGCTGTCCATTGCCGTCGGCCTGACCCCTGAAATGCTGCCGATGATCGTCACGTCCACCCTGGCCAAGGGCGCGGTGTTTCTGTCGCGCAAGAAGGTTATCGTCAAACGTCTGGATGCGATTCAGAACTTCGGTGCCATGGACGTGCTGTGCACGGACAAGACCGGCACCTTGACCCAGGACAAGATTTTTCTGGCACGCCATGTCGATGTCTGGGGCGACGAATCTGACGATGTGCTGGAAATGGCCTACCTCAACAGCTACTACCAGACCGGCCTGAAGAATCTGCTGGACGTGGCCGTGCTGGAACACGTCGAGGTCCATCGTGAGCTGCAGGTGGGTACGGCGTTTCGCAAGGTCGATGAAGTGCCGTTCGACTTCAATCGGCGCCGGATGTCGGTGGTAGTGGCTGAACAGGGGCATCGGCACCTGCTGATCTGCAAGGGCGCGCTGGAAGAAGTGCTGAGCGTTTGTGCGCGCGTTAGGCACGCCGACGCTGAAGAAGCCCTGACCGATGAGCTGATGGCACGGATTCTGGACGTCACGGCCGCCTTTAACGAAGAAGGGCTGCGGGTGGTCGCCGTCGCTGCGCGTTCGATGGAGGCCGGCCGTGAAACCTATGGCCTGGCGGATGAGAGCGACATGACGCTGATCGGGTACGTGGCGTTTCTCGATCCGCCCAAGGAGAGCACGGCACCTGCGCTCAAGGCGTTGGCCGAACATGGCATTGCCGTCAAGGTGTTAACCGGTGACAACGAGCGTGTGACCGCGAAGATCTGTCGTGAGGTTGGCCTGGAGCGACAAGGCCTGCTGCTGGGTGGGGACATCGAACGCATGAGCGACGCCGAGCTGGCGGTCGCGGTGGAAACCACCAACGTCTTCGCCAAACTCACACCGTCCCACAAAGAGCGCATCGTGCGCTTGCTCAAGGCCAACGGCCACGTGGTGGGCTTTATGGGCGACGGTATCAACGACGCTCCGGCGTTGCGTACGGCGGACATCGGCATTTCGGTGGACAGCGCGGTGGACATCGCCAAGGAGGCGGCCGACATCATTTTGCTGGAGAAAAGCCTGATGGTGCTGGAGGAAGGCGTACTGGAAGGGCGCAGAACGTTTGCCAACATGCTCAAGTACATCAAGATGACGGCCAGCTCCAACTTCGGCAACGTGTTCTCGGTATTGGTGGCCAGCGCGTTCATTCCATTTTTGCCGATGCTGCCGATGCACCTGCTGGTGCAAAATCTGCTGTACGACATTTCGCAGATCGCCGTCCCGTTCGACAACGTCGATGACGAACTGCTGATAAAGCCGCAGCGGTGGCAGCCCTCGGAAGTCGGGCGTTTCATGCTTTTTTTCGGGCCGATCAGCTCGATGTTCGACATCATCACGTTCGCAATCATGTGGTACGTATTCGGCGCCAATACCCCCGAGCATCAAACGCTGTTTCAGTCGGGCTGGTTTGTCGTGGGGCTGCTGACGCAAACCCTGGTGGTGCACATGATCCGCACGCCCAAGATCCCGTTCCTGCAAAGCCGTGCGGCGATGCCATTGATGGTGATGACCGGGCTGATCATGGCGGTGGGGATTTTTCTGCCGATGGGGCCGTTGGCGCATTACTTCAAGCTGCAGGCGCTGCCACCGTTGTACTTCCTGATATTGCCGTTGATTTTGCTGGGGTACATGGCAGTCACGCAGGCGATGAAAGGGTTTTACGTGCGGCGGTTTGGGTGGCAGTGAGGGGGGTTAGGCGTGAGCGTGCTCGCGAGGCGTCAGGTCAGGCAGCGCAACACTGACTGTCAGACCCATCGCGAGCAAGCGCCCTCCCACCTGTCTTCAGTACGGGACTTCAGACATTAACGCGCCAACGCCAACGCCACACCCTGACCACCACCAATGCACAACGTCGCCAGGCCTTTTTTGGCGTCGCGCTTGATCATTTCGTGGAGCAGGGTCACCAGCACCCGGCAGCCCGACGCGCCGATGGGGTGGCCCATGGCGATGGCGCCGCCGTTGACGTTGACCTTGTCCATGTCCCAGCCCAACTCCTTGCCCACCGACAGCGACTGCGCGGCGAACGCTTCGTTGGCTTCGATCAGGTCCAGTTCTTCCAGGGACCAGCCGGCTTTGTCCAGGCAGCGACGCGTTGCGCTGACCGGGCCAATGCCCATGATCGCGGGATCGACACCGGCATTGGCGTACGCCGCGATGCGCGCCAGCACCGGCAAGCCCAATGCCTCTGCTTTGGCGGCACTCATCAGGATCACGGCGGCGGCGCCATCGTTGAGCGAGGAAGCATTGCCAGCGGTGACGGTGCCGTCTTTCTTGAACGCGGGTTTGAGTCTGGCCAGCGACTCGGCGGTTGTGCCTGCGCGCGGCTGCTCGTCGACGGCGAAGGACAGCGGGTCGCCCTTGCGCTGTGGAATCAGGATGGGGGTGATTTCATCGACGAACCGACCTGCTTCGATGGCGGCCGCGGCTTTCTGCTGCGACGAGGCGGCGAATGCATCCTGCGCCTCACGGGTGATTTCGTACTTGTCGGCCAGGTTCTCGGCGGTGATGCCCATGTGGTAATCGTTGAACGCGTCCCACAGGCCGTCGCTGATCATCGTGTCGATCATCGTGGCATGGCCCATGCGCAAACCGGTGCGCGCGCCGGGCATGACATAGTTGGACAGGCTCATGTTTTCCTGGCCACCGGCGATGATGATCTCGGCATCGCCGCAGCGAATCGCCTGGGTCGCCAGATGCAACGCCTTGAGGCCTGAGCCGCAGACCTTGTTCAGGGTCATGGCCGGGACCGCGAACGGCAACCCGGCCTTGATCGACGCCTGACGCGCCGGGTTTTGCCCGGCCCCGGCGGTCAAGACCTGGCCCATGATGACTTCATCGATTTGCGAACCGTCCAGGCCGGTCTGGTCCAGCAGTTGGCGGATGACCGCGGCGCCCAGGTCAACCGCTGGAACATGCGCCAGCGAACCCTGGAAACTGCCGACGGCGGTGCGGGTGGCGGCAACGATTACGACGTCTTGCATGGTACCCATCCTCATTGTTGTTGGTTTCGCGCCGGGGCCGTTGGCTGCAAAGCAGGTGCGCAGCGGGCCTGGGCGCGGTGATCAAGGGCGCCCATGGTGGCATGAACGGGCTGTGAAATTTAAGCCCTTTGTCGCGTGGTCAGCGGGTCGCGCCGTTTTCCAGTTCGCCGGTGATCACCACCTTGCTGCTGGGCAGGTTCGGGTTGGCGATCCGCTCCAGCAACAGGTGCACCGCGCTGCTCCCTGCCAGCGACGCATCATGGGCGATGCAGGCGATGGGGATGCCGAAGATGTCACCAAAGGGCAGGCGGTCTATGCCGCACAGCGTGACGTTTTCATAGCTGATGCCCTGATCGCGCAGCGCTTTCATCGCCCCGAGGGTGATCAACTGATTGAAGCCGAAAATGGCGTCCGGGAGGGGCTGCTCGCGCAGGTAGTGCAGGGTGCTCTGATACGACGGCTCAAGGGTGTAGTCACCGGCGAACACGTCCAGTTGCACGTGCTTGCCGGTCTGCGCCAATGCCGCTTCAACGCCTTTGAGCCGCTCTTCGGAGATGCGCGAATGGGCAGGGCCGGTCAACACCAGCAAGCGCTGCATGTCCGGCTTTTGCGCCAGCAAGTACCCCGCGCCCTTGAGCCCGCTGTGGAAGTTATCCAGCACCACGTGGCTGAACGGGCTCTGGTGCAAGGCGCGATCCAGCTGCACCACGGGGATGTCGCCATTGCTCAGGCGGCTTAAGTACTGCGGCTGATAGTCCGGCTCGTCCGAGACCGGGGACAGCACGATCCCCGCCACGCGATAGCTGAGCAGGGTTTCCACCGCTTTCTTTTCCAGCTCCTCGGAGCCGTCGGTGTCCACCAGCATGATGGTGTAGCCCTGCTTCTTGGCTTCCCGCGAGATGGCCTTGATCATCTCGCTGTAAAACGGGTTGTCCACCGACGCAGTGATCACACCGATGATCATGCTTTCGCTGCGTTTAAGGCTGCGAGCGAAGGCATTGGGGACGTAATCAAGCTCTTGCGCCACCTCGAGAATGCGCGCCAGCGTTTCGGGCTTGACCAGATCGGGCTTGTTCAGCGCGCGGGAGACGGTCACCGGCGTCATGTTCACGCGCCGTGCGATGTCGGTGATGGTGACGGGCGTTTTTTTGCTCATGGGCGGCGGGCTGCCTGAAATCGAAATAACATGCGGGGCAGTCACTTTCGTTATGTTGTTGCGCAAGGCTAGCACGCTGACGCGATGTATCACGTGCTCAGCGCATAGAAATGTCATCGTTTGCATTGCTATGCTGCCCACCGAATTACCTCTCAGGGAGACCCCATGACTCAGGCCGCTTCATCTTCAGCCCGCGATTTCATCCTGGTGGCGGGCGCGCTGTTGGTCGCCATGGTCGGTACGACGCTGCCGACACCGCTGTACGCGATCTACCAGCAACGCCTGGGTTTCGACGCGAGTTGGGTGACGATCATTTTCTCGATTTATGCCGCAGGCGTGATTGCGGCGCTGTTGGCCGTAGGCAGCTGGTCGGATCAGTTGGGCCGCAAGCCGCTGCTGTGTGCCGGTTTGCTGATGGGGGCAATCAGCGCGGTGGTGTTCCTGTTCTCCGATTCCATCGCCGGCCTGTTGATCGGGCGGCTGTTTTCAGGCTTTTCTGCCGGGATCATGACCGGCACCGCCACGGTTGCGGTGATCGAACTGGCGCCCAGGCGCTGGTCCAAAAGCGCGACGCTGATCGCCACTGCCGCCAACATGTTCGGACTGGGTCTGGGCCCGCTGCTGGCGGGGATCACGTCCCAATACTTGCCAGACCCGCTGCACCTCATTTTCTACGTGCACCTGGCCTTCCTGTTGCTGGCGATGCTGGGCGTGCTCATCGCTCGGGAAACCGTTACACGTCCCGAGACGCTGCACCTGGGCATTCAGAAACCGTCGATTCCGGCCTCGGTGCGCAGTGTGTTCATTCCGGCGTCGATTGCCGGGCTGGCGGGGTTCAGCGTCGCCGGCCTGTTCACCAGCATGGTGCCGTCGGTGATGATTCAGGTGATGGAGCAAACCGGCGGGCTGCTGATCGGCGCTGTAATCGGGCTGTTCTTCGTGGCCTCCGTTGTCGGGCAGGCGTCGCTGCAATGGCTGCCGGCGCAACGGCACATGACGCTGGGTTGCCTGGCGTTGATCGTCGGCATGATATGCCTGGGGCTGAGTATTGCCACCGCGCAGGTGACGTTACTGGTGCTGGCGGGCTTCATCGCGGGGATGGGGCAGGGGATGATCTTCCGCGCCGCAATGGGGGCGGTGAGCGCGAAAAGTCCGCCTGACCAGAAGGCAGCGGTGACTTCGGCTTACTTTGTGGTGCTGTACATCTCGATTTCCGTGCCAGTGATTGCCGTGGGTTTCAGCGTTCACGCCTTCGGCTTGCGCCACGTCGGCGAATTCTTCGCATCACTGGTGGCGGTGATCGCCTTGTTCGCCATGATCAGCATGAAACGCGTCCAGGCCCGGCAGAACGCCGCGTCCACCCGGGGGTAAACGATGAGCGTGAAAATCGGCCTGATTTCAGACACCCATGGCTTGCTGCGTCCTCAGGCGTTGAGCGCGTTGCAGGGCTGTGACCACATCATTCACGGGGGCGACATCGGCAAGCCGGAGATACTTGACGCCTTGCGGGCCATCGCGCCGTTGACGGTGGTGCGCGGCAACAATGACACCGACGATGCGTGGGCAAGCGACGTGCCTTATGAAGCGACTTATCGAGTGGGGGCGCTGGCTATCTACGTCACGCACATCCTGGCCGACGTACCGAACACCCTGCCAACAGATATCCGTGTGGTGGTCACCGGTCATTCGCACAAGCCGCTGCAGCAGCTGCGGGACGGGGTGTTGTTCATTAACCCGGGCAGCGCCGGGCCACGGCGCTTCAAACTGCCGATCACGGTGGGGTTGCTGCACATCGAAGGGGAGGATGTGCGGGGGGAGTTGATCGAGCTGGCGCTGTAAGAGTCCGCGTCAATCTGTTGGAGCGAGGCTTGCCCGCGAATGGGTTTGGCGTCGCCCAATCATCGCCTGTGAGGACGCCTTCGCGGGCAAGCCTCGCTCCAACAAGACCTGCGTCTTACTCGAATTTGACGCTCACTTCGCAATCGGATCCAGCCCGCTGGTCTTGACGGCGGCCGCCGCTGCGCTCGATCCCAGGTAGTCAACCAGAGCCTTGGCCTGTTCCGGGTGTTTGCTCATGCTGACCACGCCTGCCGAATACAGGGTCATCTGCTGCGCCTGATCAGGGATCAGACCGATGATGTCGATGCCTTCCACCGGCTTGAGCTCACTCAGTTGCTGGAAGCCGATATCGGCCTCGCCACGGGCGACGATCTCACCCACGGGGGTCGCCTGGATCATGTGGCTCTTGTCTTTGATGCGATCAGCAATGTGCATCTGATTGAACAGCACCCGCGACAGGTACACGCCGCTGGCGCTGTCGGAGTAGGCAATGCTTTTGGCGTTCAGCAGGGTTTCCTTGAACGCCTCCATGGTGCTGATATCGGGCTTCGGCGCGCCGTGTCGCACGGCCATGGCGATGTAGGACTTACCGATGTCCTTGCGGGTCTTGGGATCGACCTGACCGTCCTTGATCAACTTGTCCAGCGCCGAACCCACCATCAGCACCACATCGGCCGGCTCACGGCGGGCCAGGCGGTTGGGGATGGCCTGCGGCGTCGCGCCCATCGACGGTGCAACTTCCGGGACCAGCTTGACCCCCACGCGTTGTTCGTAATCCGGGCTGATGGCCTGGAAGGCACCCATGATGCCCCCCGAACTGAGCACGATCAGCTGCACGGGCGCAGGCGCTGGCGCGGCATGAACAAAAGCGGCAGGGACGAAACAAATGGCGGCGGACAAAAGATGCGGCAGGAGTTTTTTCATGAATATGAACCTGGCAATGAAGAAAATTGATTCTAAATAAGAAGATGAAAACAAGCGCGGGCAGTATGTGGGAAAAGGGCGATCTGTGAAGCGCTTTTTCATGAGCGCATACGGCGGCAGGTGCCAATGAACAGGGATCGGTACGCTCTCAAAATGATAAAAAAAGCCTGCGGTGGACATCGCTGTCCAGCGCAGGCTTGGTTATTGCACTTGGCCAATCACACCTTGAAGTGGCTCACCAGCATTTGCAGCTGATTGCCCAGGCGGGCGAGTTCGACGCTGGAGGCAGCAGTTTCTTCGCTGGCGGCGGCGGTCTGTTCAGACACGTCGCGCACGTTGAGGATGCTGCGGCTGATCTCTTCGGCCACCGAGCTTTGTTCTTCGGCGGCCGCTGCGATCTGCTGATTCATCGCCTGGATGGTTGAAACGGTCTGCGTGATGCTGGCGAGTGACGAGCCCGCCTTACGGGTCAGGGCCACGCTGCTGTCGGTCAGGTTACGACTGCTCAGCATGATGTCCGACACCTGCCGCGTGCCGTTCTGCAGACCGGCGACCAGGCCTTCGATTTCTTCGGTCGATTGCTGGGTGCGCTGGGCAAGACCGCGCACCTCGTCGGCCACCACCGCAAAGCCACGACCGGCTTCACCGGCGCGAGCGGCCTCGATGGCAGCGTTCAGGGCCAGCAGGTTGGTCTGCTGCGCAACCGCCTTGATCACGTCCATTACTTTGCCGATCTTGTCGCTTTCCTGCTCCAGCACGGTCATGGCATCGGTGGAACGGCCCACTTCGGCGGCCAGTTTTTCGATTTGAGCGATGGCTTCACCGACCACGACGTCGCCCTCACGGGCCTGTTTGTCGGCGGCCGATGCCGCGACCGAAGCCTGTTCGGCGTTGCGGGCGACTTCTTGCACCGTGGCGGACATTTCGTGCATCGCGGTGGCCACCTGATCGGTCTCCACCTTCTGGCTATTAACGCCGGCGCTGGTCTGCTCGGTCACGGCCGACAGCTCTTCGGCGGCGCTGGCGATCTGGGTGACGCCGTCGCGGATGCCTGCGATCAAGTCGCGCAGCGTTGTGCCCATGCGTTGAATGCCTTGTTGCAGAACGCCGATTTCATCACGGCGCGTGACCACCAGCGTCTGGGACAAGTCACCGGACGCGATGCGATCGACCACGGTCAGCGTTTGCTGCAGCGGGCCCGTGATCTGCCGGGTAATGATGACCGCCGCCAATGCGCCGAAAACAAGCGCCAGCAAGGTCATGATGAGCTGCAGGTTGCGGGCTTTTTCGCTGTCCTGGTCACGCAACGTTTGTTGGATGTCTTGCATTTCACTGTTGAGTTTGACAATGGCGCCACCCTGATCGGTCATTTCTGTCCGTGCAGCGACAATCTGGCTGTTGGCGGTCTGGAAACCCTGCACAGACGCGCGATACGCCAGCAGCGCGGCGTCCAGTTGCTTGAGTGGTTCGGCCTGGGTGTCAGCAAACGCGGTCTTGAGTGACGGCATGCCGTTGATCGCCGTTTCCAGCTGGCGCAGCGCAGTCTCCTCGGTCTTGGCGTTTGGAGTGGCGGTGAACGCACGCACTTCATAACGGACCAGCATCAGGTCTTCTTTGGCCTTGATGATGGCCTGAAGACGATCGAAACGTTGTTCGTCAGTCGGATCGAGGCGCAGGACGGCGTCGTAGATGCCATTGATCAGCTCTGCGCCCTTGACCGCTGCCACGCCCATGTCGGTACGTGCGCTGGCGCTGAGGCGATACCCCTCGCGCATCTTGTCAAAAGACTTCTGATAAGCCGTCGTCAGCTCGGCAAGTCCCGCGAGTGGTTTCTGGTTCAGCGGGTTGGTGAAGCGACCCTTCATCGCTTCTTGCTGCGCCTTGTATCCATCCATCGCGGCTTGCACCGCTTGGGCAGCGGTGTCATCGCCATTGGCGATCATGTACTGCAGGCGCGATACCCGCAGCTTGGTCAGCTGATCGCTGAGATCGGAAATGTCGTTCATCCGGTCACTGCGCTGGATCAGGCTGCCCAGGCTGGTCCACCCGGTCAGCGCCAGCAACGCGGTGAAAACGAGTACAACGCCAAAGCCAAGTGCCAACTTCATGTTGACGCTGATGTTTGCAAACCAGCTCTTCATCCAAAACCTCCAGGGGTTCAAACGTGTTGATCAACGCGGCTGGTAGGTTATTTGTGCGCAAGCCAGCAGAGTGTCTATGTCGAAATGGCTATCGGCTGAGGTTTAGATATCTGTATGCAGGGCTGTCAGAAAATAGCGCGTCAATTTCACCGAGCGCCGGTTTGTGACCAAGCAGTCTTGCTGGGCAAGGTTTCCGCGGCTGAGGGCTACGCTCAAGCCCCGAACCGGCTCGACGAGTGGCGCCAGTGTCGAACGCGGCTGCGCCGGTAACTGCCATCCGTTTGAGTGTTGATCGGCGTACGGCAAATACTGGGCGTCAACATTCGAGTGGGGATTGTATCGGGGATGAAATAATTCAACTGTTGGCCCATCGCCGGACCTCATAACGTGTGCGCTGGCCCTTCATTCAGCCGGACCGATCACGCTTGCACAGACCTCAAGGATGTCGCGTTATGAAAACCGCCCAGCGATTTACGACACTCGACAGTTTCCGGGGCATCTGTGCCCTGCTCGTTGTGTTTTTCCATTTGCACGTTGTCGGTGCCTTCAGTGAGCTTCACTTTTTTCGCCACGCCGAAGTGCTGCTCAACTTCTTCTTCGTGCTCAGCGGTTTCGTGCTGGCGCACACTTACGGCATGAAGGCCAATTTGAGCTTCAAGTCGTTTTTCATCTCTCGGGTGTTTCGTCTGTATCCGCTGCACTTGGTGATGCTCGCGGTATTTATCCTCTTTGAACTGGTGCGCTGGACGGCATACAAGAAAGGGGTGTCCTTCAACAACGTGCCCTTCACCGGCCTGTTTGCGCCGTCTGAGATCGTCCCCAACCTGCTGCTGGTGCAGGCGTGGACCACGCTCACCGAGACCATGTCCTTCAATTACCCGTCATGGACCATCAGCATCGAGTTCTATATTTACATGCTGTTCGGCGGGCTGTGCCTGTTCGGGATGAAAACGCGCTTCGCACTGTTTGCCTGCGTGTCGCTCATCACCTTCGCCTTGATCTTCAGCGGCAGTGACCTGTTGGTGGAGCGCGCACTTCAAGGGCTGTCGTGTTTCTTCGCCGGGACCCTCACATACGTGGCGTATCGGCAGGTGCGGGACAAAGTCGCGCCCGTGTTCTGGGTGATGACCGTACTCGAAGCCCTGCTGATGTACGCCACGTACTGGATCGTAATGAACGATTTCGAATACCGGTCACCCTTGGGCGGCCTGTTTTTCGGCGCGCTGGTGCTGCTGTTTGCGTTTGAAGGCGGGCTGGTGTCGACGTTTCTCAAGGGCCGGTTTTTCGTGCTGCTGGGCAAACTGTCGTATTCGATCTACATGACCCACGCGTCATTGCTGTTCTGCCTGTCGACGGTGTTCATCATGGCGCAGAAGCTCAGCGGGCGAGAACTATCGCCGATGATCAACGGGCAACGCTACATGGACACCGGTTCGTTTCTGGGCAACAACCTGATGGTGGTTGCGGTGGCCATCGCGGCCCTGGGCATTGCCGCCCTCGCGCATAAATACATCGAGATGAAAGGCTACGAAGTGGGCAAGCGGATCGCTACCCCGGCCCCGCGCAAGGCCAAGGCTGAACAGACGCGGGTGGACGCTGGGCCGATTGAACCGCGGCTCGATCGCACCGCCTGATTGCCTGAGCCGAAGCTGATAATCAACCGCCTCGCAACCACGACAGCATCCCCAGCCCGGCGGCTCGCCCACTGGCAAAACAGGCGGTCAGCAGGTAGCCGCCGGTGGGCGCCTCCCAGTCGAGCATTTCTCCGGCGCAGAACACGCCGGGTTGGGCCGTCAGCATCAAGTGATGGTCCAGCGCTTCGAACGCGACGCCACCTGCGGTGCTGATGGCTTCATCCAGCGGGCGGGGTTTGATCAGCGTCAGCGGCAACGCTTTGAGCGCACGGGCCAACATGACCGGATCAGCGTAGGCCTCGGCCGGGGCCAATTCCCGCAGCAGCGCCGCTTTGACGCCGTCAATGTTGAGCTGGCTGTGAAGATGCTTGGACACAGAACGCGAGCCGCGCGGTTTGCTCAGGGCTTTTTGCACATCCGCCTGCGTCTTGCCCGGCAGCAGATCGATTTCCACGGTGGCGCAGCCCTGTTGATTGATCGTTTCACGGATCTGCGCTGACAACGCGTAGATCAGGCTGCCTTCCACGCCGGTTTCGGTGAGCACACATTCACCCAGTCGCGGGGCGTCACCCTGCACGCCGATGGCGATGTTTTTCAGCGGTGCGCCGGCAAACTTGCTGCGCAGCAGCGCGCTCCAGGCCCCGACCTCAAAGCCGCAGTTGGCCGCCTGCAAGGGCGCGATGGTCACGCCTCGCGTCTGGAGCCATTCAACCCACGCGCCGTCCGAGCCCAGTCGGGCCCAACTGGCGCCGCCCAGGGCCAGCAATGTGGCGTGGGGTTCAATGGCCAGTTCGCCGTCCGGGTGCGCGATCCGCAGGCTGCCGTCCGGGTTCCAGCCCAGCCAGCGATGCCGGGTGTGGATCACGACGCCGCCTTCGCGCAGGCGTTTGAGCCAGGCGCGCAGCAGCGGCGCGGCTTTCATGTCCGTGGGAAACACTCGCCCGGAGCTGCCAACGAAGGTGTCGATGCCCAGCTCATGGATCCATTGGCGCAGGGCCTCGGCCCCGAACTCGCGCAACAACGGCGCAATGACCGGGGAGCGTTCGCCGTAGCGGGCGACGAAGGCGGGCTGAGCTTCAGAGTGCGTGATGTTCATGCCACCCACGCCCGCCAGCAGGAACTTGCGTCCCACCGAGGGCATGGCGTCGTACACATCCACCCGGATGCCGGCCTGACTCAGCACGTGCGCCGCCATCAGCCCTGCGGGGCCGCCGCCGATGATGGCAACCGATGAAAGAGAGGAGGGGGCTTCTGACGTCATGGCACGCTGAGGATGGGCGAAAGGGGCGAGCATTCTACCCGCCTTCCGGAATAAACGAATGACCTGTGGACAACTATTGAGCAAAAAACGTACAGCTGCCGCAACGCTATGGGTAACAGGGGCCCTGAGGCCTTGCACTCAGGTTATCCACAGGTGGTTCCACAGCGGGTGTGGGTAAATAACGCATACCTTGTAGGAGCGCGCTTGCCCGCGAATGCTTCAGCACGATCAATACATTGCTGAAGTCTGCCAAATCCTTATCGCGGGCAAGCGCGCTCCTACAGGATCGGCATACAACGATGCAGCTTACAAACCCTCCGCCACCCATACCCGCTGCGCGCTGTGATGCAGGATCCCGTGTCGCCGCGCCAGGGCCTGTGGTCCTTGCTGTAGCCGCCGCCGATCACGCCCATCACCGGGATGTTCCGTCCCAGGCAATGGCGCAACACCGCTTCATCACGGCGGGCCACGCCTTCGTCCGTCAGCTGCAAATAACCCAGGGCGTCATCCTTGTGCACGTCCACGCCTGCGTCATACAGCACAAGATCCGGCTGATAAAACGGCAGCAGGTAGTTGAGCGTGTCATCGACGACCTTCAGGTACGCGTCATCACCCATGCCGATCGGCAGCGGGATATCCCAGTCGCTGCGGGCCTTGCGCGCGGGGAAGTTCTTTTCGCAGTGCAGCGACACGGTAATCGCATCGTCAGTGTCCGCGAGGATGCGCGCCGTGCCGTCGCCCTGGTGCACGTCGCAGTCGAAGATCAACACCCGGCCCACACGGCCGCTCTGCAGCAGGTAATGGCTGATCACCGCCAGGTCATTAAAAATGCAAAAGCCGGCCGGGTAGTCGTAATGCGCGTGGTGCGTGCCGCCGGCCAGATGACAGGCCATGCCGTGTTGCAGCGCCAATTCGGCAGTGAGCAACGAGCCGCCCACCGCGCGGACGGTTCTTCGCGCCAGATCCTCGCTCCAGGGCAGGCCGAGACGGCGCTGATCTTCCCGGGAAAGATCCCCTTCCATGTACCGCCGGATGTAAGCAGGGTCATGGGCGAGCGCCAGAATATCCGCCGGGCAAATCTCCGGGCGAAACAATTGAGCATCCGTCGTCACACCGCTGTCGATAAGGTGGTCGTGCAGCAAACGGAATTTGTCCATCGGGAAACGATGGTCCGCCGGGAACGCCGGGCTGTAGTCGTCATGGTAGATAAGCGGCAGGGGCATGTGGTTTACGCGTGCGGGCTGAAGAGGGGATCTTGCCAGTATTGCCCGGTGCCGCACAGCCTTGATGCCGCGGCCTGCACAACGGTGGAGAGTCAATGAAAGGCCGGAGAGGGGAGATGTCGATGGAGCCGATACTTGAGCTCAACAGCGCGCGCTTGTTGATGCGTCAATGGCGTGATGATGACTTGCCGGCGTTTGCGCAGATGTGCGCGGACCCGCAGGTCATGAAGTTTTTTCCGAAAACCATGAGCCGTCTCGAGAGCGCAAAGCTCATCGGCCGTATTCGCGGGCATTTTGCCGAGTACGGTTACGGGCTGTGGGCGCTGGAGCGCAAGGACACGGCTGAATTCATCGGCTTCACGGGCCTGTGCACGGTCGGCTTTGACGCACCGTTCACCCCGGCCGTGGAAATTGGCTGGCGCCTGGCGCGGGAGCATTGGGGTTTGGGCTTTGCCAGCGAAGCGGCGTGGACCACCATGGGCTGCGGTTTCGAACACCTGGACCTGGACGAGATCGTCTCGTTTGCTGCGACCATCAATCTGCCGTCGCAGAAAGTCATGCAGGCCATTGGCATGCACAACAACCCGACTGACGACTTTGGTCACCCCAACCTGCCCGAGGGTCACCCGCTCAAACCCCACGTCCTGTACCGGATCAGTCGCCCGCAATGGCTTGCCACGCTGTAGCCCGCTGGACGACTCAGCGAGAGAACCGGACCAAAATCCCCTGTATCATTTCTGCCAACCTGTCCGGCCAAGACCCGGACCGCCGCCACTCCATGTGCGCGGCTTTGTTTTGTGTGAGCTATTTTTTTGCGTGAGGAACCCCAATGAGCCAAGTGCTGGATGATCTGGTGTCGCTGTTGAGCCTGGAGCCGATTGAAGAAAACCTCTTTCGCGGGCGCAGCCAGGACCTTGGGTTTCGCCAGCTGTTCGGCGGTCAGGTATTGGGTCAGTCGCTGTCGGCGGCCAGTCAGACCGTCGAAGAAGCGCGGCACGTTCACTCATTGCACGGCTATTTTCTGCGTCCGGGCGATGCGCTGTTGCCGGTGGTGTATCAAGTGGACCGGGTCCGTGACGGCGGCAGCTTCAGCACGCGTCGCGTGACCGCGATCCAGAAGGGCCACCCGATATTCACTTGCAGCGCGTCGTTTCAATACGACGAAGAGGGCTTCGAGCATCAGCGCTCGATGCCTGACGTGGTGGGCCCGGAAAACCTGCCCTCGGAGCTTGAGCTGATGCGTCAGCGCGAACACCTGATCCCTGAGCACATGAAAGACAAGTTGCTCTGCCCCAAGCCGATCGAATTCCGTCCGGTGACCGAAAAAGACCCCTACAACCCGGTACCGGGCGATCCGGTGCAGTACATCTGGTTTCGCGCCGACGGCACCTTGCCGGATATTCCGGCGCTGCATAAATACCTGCTGGCCTACGCCTCGGATTTCAACCTGCTGACCACCTCGCTGGTGCCTCACGGCAAGACGGTCTGGCAGAAGGACATGCAGATCGCCAGCCTCGATCACTCGCTGTGGTTCCACGGCAATTTGCGTGCGGACGAGTGGCTGCTGTACGCGATGGACAGCCCGTGGGCGGGCAATTCCCGTGGCTTTTCGCGCGGCAGCGTGTACAACCGCGCCGGGCAACTGGTGGCGTCCACCAGTCAGGAAGGCCTGATCCGCCACCGCAAGGATTGGGCATGAGCCTGCGCCAGCTGCGCCACTGGGTGTTCGACATGGACGGCACCCTGACGCTCGCCGTGCATGATTTCCCGGCGATCAAACGGGCGTTGGACATACCGCTGGAAGACGACATCCTCACCCACCTCGCCGCCTTGCCCGCCGACATCCGCGCCGCAAAGCATGCCTGGTTGCTGGAGCACGAGCGTGAACTGGCGCTTGCCTCGCAGCCGGCCGTGGGCGCGGTGGAACTGGTGCGGGAGCTGGCCGCTCGCGGTGTCCGCCTGGGGATTCTGACGCGCAATGCCCGGGAGCTGGCGCACGTCACGCTGGAGGCCATCGGCCTGGCGGACTGCTTTGCGGTGGACGACGTTCTGGGTCGCGAAGATGCGCCGCCCAAGCCTGATCCCGGTGGTTTGCTGAAGCTGTCCAGTGCCTGGAGTGTCGAGCCTGCGCAGATGGTGATGGTGGGCGACTACCGATTCGACCTCGCCTGCGGACGCGCGGCGGGCACGCACACGGTGCTGGTCAATCTGCCCGACAACCCGTGGCCGGAGTTGACGGATTGGCATGCGCAGGATTGCGTAGCGTTGAGAGCGCTGATCGACGCATGATCTGAACGGCGGCGCGATTAACTGTAGGCGCGCTTGCCCGCGATAGCGGTGGGTCAGGCGACGATCTGTCTTGGACAGATCGAGTTCGCGGGCAAGCGCGCTCCTACAAAAACACGCGGGACGGGTTAAGGCCTGAACAACGCCGTCTGCCCTTCAGGCGAGGTGAAGATCTCGTCGCCGTTATGCCCGACCTTGGGCACCATCACCAGATGCTGGTTGAGGCCTTCGGGGTGGCGCTTGGTCAGGTAATCGAAGTAACTCTTGCCCCTCGCCACGCGGAACGGGCCTTGCGCCTCGGCGCCGCAGTCCTTGTCCAGCGCCGGATGATTGGGGTCCGTGTCCAGTTCGCCCAGCAGGTACGTGATGTCGCGCTTCACATACGCCGCTTCCAGTTCAGCTGGGGTTTCCTTGCCCGCATAGGCCGGCAGCTTGTTCAGGCCGTACTTCCAGGTATCGAACGTCGGGCAGCTCGCTGCATCCACGGGCTGGGGACGTTCGGCGTCAAAATAGGCGTAGGACGAGGGGTTGGCGATCACGTAGCGCAGCTTGATGCCTTCCTTCTTGAGCAACGCATCTTCCTTGCCGCCGATCATGGCGTAACGCTGAACCACCTGCGCGCCACCGGAATGCCCGGCAATCACGATCTCTTTGAGGTTGGGGAACAGCTTGCTGTCGCTCAGGCGCTTGAGAATATGGTCAATGACCACGAACGAGCTGACCGGCTTGGGCCCTTCGGACTTGTCGCCCGCCATCCACGTGTTGGCGTGCCAGCGCAGCACGGTCTCCGGCAGATGGTGGGCGGTGATGTCCTTCTCATCGAGAAACTGCGGCGCGATCAGCAAGGTCTTGGACCGTTGCCGGGATTGATTCGCCGCACGCTCGACGCTGCGCAGGTAGGTCTGGGCGTTGCGCAGCCGGCCATGAAACACAATGACCACACGCTGGATCTGCGGGCTGGGGCGCACCCAGCTCTGACTCAAACCCAGCGTGGCCTGACTGGTGCCGTTGATCAACAGCCTGTCCGGGCTGATGGATTTGACCGCCTGATCCGCTGCATGAGCCGTCACGCTCAGCAGGGTGCCCAACAACAGGATCGAAAGCGGTTTCATCATGTGATCAGAGGCTCTTCGCAGCGAATGTATCGCATTGGTTGATTTGGCCCTGGGCGAAGCCGGTCTTGAACCAGCGAACGCGTTGGGCGGACGACCCGTGGGTAAATGAGTCCGGTACGACACGGCCCTGGCTTTGTTGCTGCAAACGGTCGTCGCCAATGGCGTTGGCCGCGTTCAGCGCCTCTTCGATATCACCGGGTTCGAGCCAGTTCAGACGCTTCTGCGCATTGAACGCCCAGACACCGGCAAGGCAGTCGGCCTGCAACTCCTGGCGCACCAGCAGACCGTTATCGCCTTCCATGCGTTGGCCGCGCTGACGTGCTGCCTGCACTTTATCCGAAACACCCAGTAACGTCTGTACATGGTGACCGACTTCATGCGCGATCACATACGCCTGGGCAAAATCGCCGGCGGCCTTGAAGCGCTGGGACATTTCCCGGAAGAACTCCATGTCCAGATACACCTTCTGATCGGCCGGGCAATAGAACGGCCCGCTGGCCGACGACGCAAAGCCGCACGCCGATTGCACCTGGCCACGGAACAGAATCAGGGTCGGGTTCTTGTACTGGCGTCCGGCCTGCTGGAAGACCTGGCCCCACGTGTCCTCGGTGTCGCCGAGGATGGCCCGCACGAAATCGGCCTGTTCGTCATTGGCCGGTGGCGCTTGTCGGGTTTGAGGGCTGACGGCGGTGGTCTGGTCCATCTGGCCGGTGAGCTGACCGAGAATCTGCATGGGGTCCTGACCGGTCAATAAGCCGATGGCCACAACGATGACGATCCCGCCGATACCGAGGCCTTTGCCCCCGATGCGCATCCCACCGCCGCCGCCACCTGAGTCGTCGCGGGCATCAACGACGTTGTCACTGCGACGTCCTTTTTTCCATAGCATGTGGGAATCCTCTTCTTCGGTGTAGGGAGTGTCGCTGTAGAGCGCAGGCGCCGCCAGACCGGTCGTCTGGCCGGGCACTGGGACGTAAGAGGCGGGTATGGCGGGTTGGTTCGTTTTTTTGTCGTCTTCCGGGCCAGATGCTCGAACCTCGACACATTTTCCGGGTGCCGGGCGAGCCTTTACACCCGCGCCGTTTGCTTCTCGGTCACGTCCGTGGGGGAAGCATCGGCGAAGTGATTGACCTGGCGCAGCGCCTTGAAGCCGACCATCCACGCACCCACCACGCTCAACGTGCACACCCCGCCGATGATGGCCGCAGGCACGGCGCCCCACAGCGCAGCGCTGCTGCCGGCGCGGAATTCGCCGAGCTCGTTGGATGAGCCGATGAACAGCATGTTCACGGCGTTGACTCGGCCGCGCATGTTGTCGGGCGTGGAGAACTGCACCAGCGTCGAGCGAATGTAGACGCTGACCATGTCCGCTGCGCCGGCGATCATCAGCGCCAACAGTGACAGCCAGAACAGCGTCGACAGCGCAAACACCAGGTTGGCCACACCAAACACTGCCACGGCGATGAACATGGTCATGCCGACATTGCGATCCAGCGGCCGCATGCTCAGGTACAGGCCGGTGCTGACTTCGCCCAGGCTCATGGCGCTGCGCAGTGCCCCCAGACCTTGCGGCCCCAGGTGCAGCACTTCATGGGCATAGACCGGCAGCAATGCAACGACGCCACCCAGCAACACGGCGAACAGGTCCAGGGAAATGGTGCCGAGAATGATGGGCCGCGAACGGATGAACAGGATGCCGGCGGTAAAGCGTTTCCAGGCCGTGGACTCCAGCGCCATCTTCTTTTCGGCGAAGATCACCGGCACGCGGGTCAGCAGAAAGGCGCCGGTGACGAAGCTTGCCAGGCACACGCTGTAGGTCAGACTGCCACCGCCCAACGCGTACAACCCACCGCCCACCAACGGCCCGGCGATGGTGGCGATGCGCATGATCATGCTGTTGGTGGCAATCGCCGAGGCCAGCTGCTCGCGTGGCACCACTTGCGGCAACAGGCTTTGCAGCGCCGGGCCGGTGAACGCCCGCGCGCAGCCGAACACCGCCAGGGCAGCGTAGATCAGGCGGGTGTCGTGGTGCTCGGTGACGGAAAACAGCATCAGCGCCAGGCTGCAGCAACCCTGCACCAGCCAACTGCAGGTCAGGATCAGTTTGCGGTCGTAGCGATCGATCAAATCCCCGGCGGGCATCAGCAACAGCAGCATCGGGATGAACTGCGCCAGCCCCACGTACGCCAGCGACATCGGGTCGCGGGTCATGTCGTACACCTGCCAGGCGACCACCACGGCTTGAATCTGCATGGCGAAAACGGCGGCGAGGCGAGCACTCAGAAATGCCAGAAAACCCGGCTGACGCAGCGCACTGCCAGTGGAGGGGCTGGCAGCGGCGGGGGAGGATTCGGAACTCAAGACAAGGCTTCCATCGAGCGAAAGACGGCGCAGGTTATACCCCATCACTGCGTCCAAATGTCGCAACTGTCAGAAATTTAATGATCAGCGGTGGGAAGAAACGCAGATAACTGTAGGAGCGCGCTTGCCCGCGAATTCGATCTGTCTAAAACACATCTATTGCCTGAGCCACCGCCATCGCGGGCAAGCGCGCTCCTAAAATTGCGTCTTACCGCCTCACCAACAACACCCCCGACTCCATGTGATGCGTGTACGGAAACTGATCAAACAATGCACAACGCTCCACCCGATGGGTGTCATATAGCTGCGCGATGTTGGCGGCCAGGGTTTCCGGGTTGCAGGAGATATAAAGGATGCGCTCGAAACGCCGGGTCAGTTCGCAGGTGTCCGGATCCATACCCGCGCGCGGCGGATCGACGAACACGCTGCCGAAGTCGTAGCTCTTGAGGTCTACGCCTGCCAGACGCCGGAATGGACGCACCTCATTCAGCGCCTCGGTCAACTCTTCGGCCGACAGCCGCACCAGCTGCACGTTGTCCACCGCGTTGTCCGCGAGGTTGCTCAACGCAGCGTTCACCGAAGTCTTGCTGATCTCAGTGGCCAGCACTTTGCGCACCCGGGTCGCCAGCGGCAGGGTGAAATTGCCGTTGCCGCAATACAGCTCCAGCAAGTCATCATCCCGCTGGCCAAGCGATTCATACGCCCAGCTCAGCATCTTCTGGTTCACGCTGCCGTTGGGCTGGGTGAACGCGCCTTCCGGCTGGCGATAGGTGAAGGTCCGTCCGGCCACGTCCAGCGCTTCGGTCACGTAATCACGGCCGATGACCAGACGCTGGCCTTTGGAGCGACCGATCACGCTGACGTTCAGGTCCGCCGCCAACTGCTTGGCTTCCAGTGTCCACGCCTCGTCCAACGGGCGGTGATAACACAGGGTGATCATGCCGTCGCCCGACAGCGTGGTCAGGAAATCCACCTGGAACAGCTTGTTGTTCAGGGTTTTGCTGGCTTCCCACCGCTCGCGCAACACCGGCATCAGCGTGTTGATCTGCTGGCTGGCGATGGGGAACTCGTTGATCAGGATCGGCGTGTGCTTGTCGCCCGGCGTGAACATCGCGTAATGGCGCTTGCCGTCGTCGCGCCACAGGCGAAATTCGGCGCGCAGGCGATAGTGAGACGTCGGCGAATCGAAGACCTGTGGCTCCGGTGCGTCGAAGGGCGCGAGCAGTTCGCGCAGGCGGTCAGCTTTTTCAGCGAGCTGAAGCCCATAGCTCGCGGGGTCGAAAACAGAACTCATGGATAAAAGCCCAACTTGATCACGAACAGGATCGACAAGATCACCAACGCCGAATTCAACTCGCGGGCGCGACCCGACAACAGCTTGATTGCCGTCCAGGCAATAAAGCCAAACGCGATGCCGTTGGCGATGGAGTAGGTGAACGGCATGGCCAGCGCGGTAATGACCACCGGAGCCGCTTCAGTGATGTCGTCCCAATTGATTTCCGCAAGCCCTGAGGTCATCAGCACGGCGACGAACAACAACGCAGGGGCTGTAGCGAACGCCGGCACGCTGCCCGCCAACGGTGCGAAAAACAGCGCCAGCAAGAACAGCACCGCGACAACGATTGCTGTCAGACCGGTGCGACCACCGGCGCTGACGCCTGCTGCCGACTCGATGTAGCTGGTGGTGGTCGACGTACCCAGCAGCGAACCGGCCATGGCGGCGGTGCTGTCGGCGATCAGGGCGCGGCCCATTTTCGGCATGTGGCCGTCCTTGCCCATTAGACCGGCACGCTTGGCCACGCCGATCAGCGTCCCCGAGTTATCGAACAGGTCAACGAACAGAAACGAAAAGATCACGCTCACCAGGCCGATGTTCAGCGCGCCGGCAATGTCCAGCTGCATGAAGGTCGGCGCCAGCGAGGGCGGCATCGACATCACGCCGCCGAACGGGGTGAAGCCGAACAGGATCGAGACAATCGTGACCGCCAGGATGCCGATCAGTACGGCGCCGCGCACTTTCAGTGCTTCGAGCGCCACGATCAGGAAAAACCCGAGAGTAGCCAGGATCGGTGCCGGTTTGGCCAGATCACCCAGGCCGACCATTGTCGCCGGATTGCTGACCACGATTTGCGCGTTGTGCAGGGCGATCAACGCCAGGAACAGGCCGATACCGGCGGCAATCGCCGAGCGCAGGGGCAGGGGAATGCTGTTGATGATCCATTCCCGGATGCGAAAGATCGACAGCACGAAAAACATCACGGCTGAGATGAACACCGCACCCAGCGCCACCTGCCAGGTATGGCCCATGTGCAGCACGACGGTGTAGGTGAAGAAGGCGTTCAGGCCCATGCCGGGGGCGAGGGCGATCGGGTAGTTGGCAATCAGGCCCATGACCGTGGAGCCAATGGCGGCGGCCAGGCAGGTGGCGACGAAGATCGCGCCCTTGTCCATGCCGGTCTCGCCGAGAATGCTCGGGTTGACGAACAGGATGTAGGCCATGGCCAGAAAGGTCGTGACCCCGGCCAGGATTTCGGTGCGCACGTTGGTGTTGTGCGCCTTGAGTTGAAACAGCCGCTCCAGCATGTGAGGCTCCCCGGTGGCGCAATCGCGCCATGAATGAAATCGACTCAAAACAGCAAAGCACAGCCAGCCCAAACAGCCTGCACAAATTCTGCCAGTCGCAAAAAGCCGCGCATCATACCAGCAGCGTTGGGGGATGGCTGCTGATGTTGCGACGGCCGAGATTGTAGGAGCGCGCTTGCCCGCGATTGCGATCTGTCAGTGACGGGGTCATCAGCCGACGTACCGCAATCGCGGGCAAGCGCGCTCCTACAGCGGACGAAGCTGGGACCGACGTCCATCAAAAAACCCTGAACGTTTCCGAAAACCCACAAGTCGTACCCCTTAAGACGCAGATTAACTGCGCTATTTGAGTACCTACCGTGAGGCTTTCATGAGCGCGACCACACAACCGGAATTCGCTGGCCACGCGATTTCCATGACGCTGAATGGCGTAAACCGGCAAATCACTGTGCAGCCCTGGACGACCTTGCTCGACCTGCTGCGCGAACAACTGGATCTGGTCGGCACCAAAAAGGGTTGCGACCACGGCCAGTGCGGCGCCTGCACGGTGCTGCGCGATGGCAAGCGGATCAACGCCTGCCTGACCCTGGCGATCATGTGTGACGGCGCCGAGCTGACCACGATCGAAGGGCTGGCCCAGGGCGAGCAGTTGCACCCGATGCAGCAAGCGTTCATTAAGCACGACGCCTTCCAGTGCGGCTATTGCACGCCGGGGCAGATTTGCTCGGCCATTGGCCTGGCCAACGAGGGTCGCGCGCAGTCCGACGATGAAATCAAAGAACTGATGAGCGGCAACCTGTGCCGCTGCGGCGCCTACAGCAATATCCGCGCAGCGGTGCAGGAAGTGATTCCGATGCTAGATGCCGCCCCTGACCAGGGAGGGCGCCGCTCATGAATCCCTTCAGCTATAGCAAGCCCACCGACGTCAGCCAGGCAATCAACCTGTCGGGGCCGGCGACACGCTTCATCGCAGGCGGCACCAACCTGCTGGACTTGATGAAAGAAAACATCGCGCGGCCTGAGCACCTGATCGACATCACCGGGTTGCCCCTGAGCGATGTCCAGGAGACCGCCACTGGCGGCCTGATGATCGGGGCGCTGGTGAGCAACGCCGACCTGGCGTGGCACCCGCTGATCGAACAGCGTTATCCGTTGTTGTCCCAGGCCGTATTGGCCGGCGCGTCCCCGCAGCTGCGCAACATGGCGAGCACCGGCGGCAATCTGCTGCAGCGCACGCGTTGCTACTACTTTTACGATTCCACCGTCCCGTGCAACAAGCGCGAGCCCGGCACTGGCTGCCCGGCGAAGGATGGCCTCAACCGGATTCACGCGATCCTCGGCGCCAGCAATGACTGCGTCGCGACCCATCCGTCCGACATGTGCGTCGCCCTCGCAGCGCTTGAAGCGGTGGTGCACGTCGAAGGCCGAGCGGGCAAACGTCAGATCGAATTTGCCGATTTCCATCGCCTGCCGGGGGATACGCCTGAGCGCGATAACCAATTGGCCGATGACGAACTGATCACGGCGGTGGAATTGCCGCCTGCCGGTTTCGTCCAGCACAGTCATTACCTGAAGATCCGCGACCGGGCGTCCTATGCCTTCGCGCTGATCTCGGTGGCCGCTGCGCTGGAGCTGGATGGCGACGTGATTCGTGACGTGCGCCTGACCCTGGGCGGCGTGGCGCACAAACCATGGCGTGACAAAGCGGTGGAAGCGTCGATGAAGGGGCAGACGGTTTCCCGTGAAACCTTCGTCGCCGCGGCCGATGCCATGCTGCGAGACGCTCAGCCGCTGGAACACAACGCTTTCAAAATCAAGCTGGCCCGCCGCGCGATTGTGCGCGCGCTGAGCGATGCTGCTACCGGGGGGACTGTCTGATGACCGCGACCAATTCACCACTGGGCAAGCCGCTGGATCGCGTCGACGGCATGCTCAAAGTCACCGGCCAGGCCCGTTATGCCGGGGAATTTCCAGAGCAGGGGTTGCTGCACGGCAGTGTCGTGACCAGCACCATCGCGCGCGGCCGTGTGCTGAGCATTGACACCTCCAAAGCCCTGGCCGTGCCCGGCGTGGTGGCGGTGATCGATCACACTAACCGTCCGCCGATTGCCAGCTACGACGAGAAATACGAAGACGCCGATTCGGCCGAGGGCTCGCCCTTCCGTCCGTTTTACAACGACCGCGTGCTGTACAGCGGTCAGCCGCTGGCGCTGGTGGTGGCCGATACCCTGGAACTTGCGCGCCATGCCGGGTCGCTGGTGCATATCGAGTACGAAGTCGAAAGCCATCAGACCAACCTTGATGTGGTCACCGGCGACGCTCACCCGGCGCCGGCCGAGACCCCCAAGCCGCGCGGCAATTTTTCGGGTGAATTCGCGAACGCTGCCGTCAGCGTCGACGCGCACTACACGACCCCGAATGAGCACCACAACCCGATGGAGCCTCATGCGTCGACCGTGATGTATCAACCGGACGGCAGCCTGGAAATCCACGACAAAACCCAAGGTCCGCAGAACTGTCAGGATTACCTGCACAACGTTTTCGGTCTGGAGAAGGACAAGATTCGCGTGCTGGCCGCTTTCGTGGGCGGCGCGTTCGGCTCGGGCCTGCGGCCGCAGTACCAACTGCCGCTGGCGGTCATGGCGGCACTCAAGCTCAAGCGCTCAGTGCGCCTGACCCTGACCCGTCAGCAGATGTTCACCTTCGGCTACCGTCCGCGCACGCAGCAGCGCCTGCGACTGGGCGCTGCGGCCGACGGCAAGCTGTCGGCCATTGCCCATGATGTGATCGGGCAGACGTCGCGGTTCGAGGACTTCACTGAGCACGTCGTTGAGTGGAGCGGCATGCTCTACAAGTGCGACAACGTACAGCTGGGCTACAAGCTGGCGCCGCTGGACGTCTACACCCCGCTGGACATGCGCGCTCCGGGCGCGACATCGGGCATGGTGGGGCTTGAGTGCGCCATGGACGAACTGGCGGTAGAACTGGGCATGGACCCGGTGCAACTGCGGATCGTCAACTTTGCCGAGCGCAACGGCAACGAAGACAAACCGTATTCCAGTAAAGAGTTGAAAGCCTGTTACCAGCAGGGCGCCGAGCGCTTCGGCTGGGATAGCCGTAACCCGGAACCGCGCAGCATGCGTGCCGGTCGGCAACTGGTCGGTTGGGGCATGGCAGGCGGCGTATGGGAAGCCATGCAGATGCCCGCCAGCGCCAAGGCCAGCATGGACGCCAGCGGTAAGCTGACCGTCAGCAGCGCCACCACCGACATCGGCACTGGCACTTACACCGTCATGACCCAGATTGCGGCGGATGCCGCTGGCGTGTCGGCCGATGACGTGACCTTCGTCCTCGGTGATTCCTCGTTGCCCACCGCACCGCTGCAGGGCGGGTCTTTCACCGTTTCTTCAGTAGGCACCGCTGTGCAGCAGGCCTGCCGGGCGCTGCGGGCGAAGTTGCTGGATGCCGTGCGCATGGCTCACCCGGAATACGCCGTGGTAGACATGGAAGAAGTGGAGTTTGGGGAGGGCTATCTGCAGGTTCGCGGTCAACGCTTTGCCTTGGGCGACATCGTGCGCGATTCCTCCCACGAGGTGCTGGAGGTGCAGATCGACGCCCAGCCGGACGAGAAGCGCGAGGCTTATGCCACCGCAACGCATTCGGCGGTGTTCGTCGAGGTGCACGTGGACGAAGACCTGGGCACCATTCGGGTCACCCGTGTGGTCAGCGCCATCGCCGGTGGACGCGTGGTCAACCCGAAAACCGCCGGCAGCCAGATTCTGGGCGGTGTGGTCTGGGGTATCAGCCAGGCGTTACAGGAAGAATCACAGACCGACCATAACCTGGGCCGGGTGATGAACCACAGCCTGGCGGAGTACCACATTCCGGTGAACGCGGACATTGGCGCGATCGACGTGATCTTCGTTGAAGAGAACGACAGCATCGTCAACGACCTGGGGTCCAAGGGCGTGGGTGAGATCGGTATCGTGGGCGTCGCGTCGGCAATTGCCAATGCTGTCTATCACGCGACCGGAAAGCGCGTTCGGGAATTCCCGATTACCCTCGATAAGGTTCTGTAAAAAGCAAAACTTGTTGGAGCGAGGCTTGCCTGCGATTGCGACTTGTCAGTCACGCCGTTATCAACTGACACACCGCAATCGCGGGCAAGCGCGCTCCTACAAAGGGCATTCGTGAAATCGCTCTTCCTTCCCCTCTCAATGTCGCATCAGTGCAACCACAGGTCGCGCTGGTGCGTTTCATGCACGGTGTTGCTGCGTAATTTGCATCGACGCGGCAGCACTCGTATTGCCGTGGGTCTTGAAGCCTTAGAAAGCTGCCGAAAAAGCGCTAAAAAAATAACGAGCCGACCCGAGGAGCACGCATGAAGAGATTTATCCGCCCCATCACCTGCGGTGTGTTGATGCTGGCCAGCACCGCATTGCTGGCCGCCGAGCCCGCCAAGTGTCAAAACGTGCGCATGGGCGTGGTCAGCTGGACTGACGTGGTCGCCACCAGCGCGGTCGCCGAGGTGCTCCTGAAAAACATGGGCTACGACGTCAAACAGACCACCGCGGCTCAGCAAATCATCTTCGGCGGTTTGCGTGATGACCGCCTGGACGTGTTTCTGGGCTACTGGAAACCGGCGATGGACAAGAACATTGCGCCGTTCATTGCGGCCAATCAGGTCAAGGTTCTCGACAAACCGAGCATGAACGACGCCCAGGCGACCCTCGCGGTGCCTGATTACGTGGCTTCCGGCGGCCTGAAAACCTTCGGTGATATTGCCAAATTCAAGGACAAGCTCGGCGGCAAAATCTACGGCATCGAGCCGGGCACCGGCGCCAACGCCAATATCAAGGGCATGATCGAGAAGAATCAGTTCGGCCTCGGTGGCTTCCAACTGGTGGAGTCCGGCGAAGCGGGCATGCTGGCCGCCGGCCAGCGCGCGGTCAAACGCAACGAATGGGTGGTGTTCGTGGGGTGGACCCCGCACCCGATGAACATCAACATGAAACTGACTTACCTGACGGGCAGCGAAGATGTGTTCGGTCCTGAAGAAGGGGCGGCGACCGTCTCGGTGGTGACGGCGCCGGATTACGCGACCCGCTGTCCGAACGTCAACAAGCTGATGACCAACCTGCAGTTCACGGCGGCGCAGGAGTCGCAGATGATGGTCCCGATCATGGACCGCAAAGCCCCGACCGACGTGGCCAAGGCGTGGCTTAAAGACCATCCCGAGGACGTGCAACGCTGGCTGGCGGGCGTGACCACGTTCGACGGCAAGGATGCGACTGCGGCCGTGCAGGTTGCGGTCAACAAGTAAGCGTTATCCCTCAAGTCTCGACGCCCGGCCCCTCCGCGTTCGTGGGGCGGGCTGGAGTCACCATGAGCGCGTCCTACCCTCTATCGCCTGACATGGCCCGCTTTGTGGCCAGAACCAACAGTTTCAATGCCGATTCTTCTGACATTACCGTTCAACGCGCGGCCTATTCCCGTATGTGCAGGGCTTTCACGCCTGCACGGCCGCCGGGGCTTGAAGTGCAGGACTTCAAACTGGTCAACGTCCCGGTGCGCAGTTACCGCCCCCATCGATTGTCGCTGGAACACCCCGCGCCCTGCGTGATGTATTTGCACGGCGGCGGTTGGGTGGTTGGCGATCTGGATTCCCATGACTTCCTGACCGCAGCGCTGGCGGTGGACCTCAACGTGGTAGTGCTCGCCGTGGACTACCGGCTGGCACCCGAAGCAGGCTTTCCGGCCGGGTTCGATGATTGCCTGGCGGTCTGGCACGGACTGCAGGTCCAGGCGTCACGGTTGGACATCGACCCCCGCCGCATCGCGATTGCTGGCGACAGCGCGGGCGGCAATCTCGCCGCAGCGGTGTGCCTGGCGTTGCGCGATGCCGGCGAGCCGCAGCCGGTGGGGCAGGTGCTGATTTATCCGGGGCTCGGTGGCGCCGAGGAATTGCCGTCACGCAGCGAGTGCCGCGACGCGCCCTTGCTGACCCGCGAAGACCTCTACTATTACCGGGACTTGTACCTGACTGAACCTGCCCATGAGCGCTCGCCGTACGCGATGCCGCTCAACGCCACTGATTTCAGCGGGCTGGCGCCTGCGTTCGTGGCGGTGGCGCAGTTCGATCCGCTGCGCGACGACGGCCTCTGTTATGAGCGGCTATTAAGAGAGGCGGGCGTCGCAACCCAACTGCACCCGGGGCTTGGTCTGGTTCACGGCTGCCTGAGGGCCAAAGGCTGCGTGGCGGAGGTGGACGAGTTGTACGCCCGGTTGGTCGAGGCGCTGCTGGGGTTCATTCGCGGGCCGTTGTAGCGCAACCAACGTTATCGCACGCCTGTAGGAGCCAACTTGTTGGCGAAGCGCGTTAGATACATTGCCAGGTCAAATGCTTCGCCTGTAGGAGCCAACTTGTTGGCGAAGCGCGTTAGATGCGTTGCCAGGTCAAATGCTTCGCCAACAAGTTGGCTCCTACAGAGTCCGTAGGAGGGCGCGCATCCAATACGCCATCCAATGGGGTGAGGCATCTCGCCACGCGACAAAAGACCACGGCGGCCAAGTGCTGAAATGGGACTACTCTTTCATCGTCGGTTGATCTGGATCAATGCCCCTTGCGGTGTTGTTAGACAGGACAACAGGACAGATCCCCCGCATTGAGAACTAAAAAGAACGAATCGCCCAGCGTCGTACTCAATTACCGTGGGGGCAGTCGCTGCAGGCCCTGGTCTGAAGCCGGTATCACCTGATAGAGGAAAACCCATGTTCGGTTTAGAGGCGCTCGATCTCGCCCGAATGCAGTTCGCATTTACTGTCTCGTTCCATATCCTGTTTCCCGCCATCACCATCGGCCTGGCGAGCTTTCTCGCCGTGCTCGAAGGCTTGTGGCTCAAGACCAAGGACAACACCTACCGCGACCTCTACCACTTCTGGTCGAAGATATTTGCCGTCAACTTCGGCATGGGCGTGGTGTCCGGATTGGTCATGGCGTACGAGTTCGGCACCAACTGGAGTCGGTTTTCAGACTTCGCCGGCGCCGTTACCGGGCCGCTACTGACCTATGAGGTACTGACCGCATTCTTCCTCGAAGCCGGCTTCCTGGGTGTCATGCTGTTCGGCTGGAACCGCGTGGGCCGTGGCTTGCACTTTTTCGCCACCGCCATGGTCGCCGTCGGCACGCTGATTTCGACATTCTGGATTCTGGCGTCCAACAGCTGGATGCAGACGCCTCAAGGTTTTGAGATCGTCGACGGTCGGGTGATCCCGGTCGACTGGTTTGCAGTGATCTTCAACCCGTCGTTTCCCTACCGCTTGACCCACATGGCGATCGCCGCGTTTGTTGCCACCGCGTTCTTCGTGGGCGCCTCGGCGGCCTGGCACTTGCTGCGCGGTCGCGACAATCCGGCCATCCGCCGCATGCTGTCGATGGCCATGTGGATGGCGTTGATCGTTGCGCCTATTCAAGCCGTCGTCGGCGATGCCCACGGTTTAAATACGCTGGAGCACCAGCCGGCCAAGATCGCTGCGATTGAAGGTCACTGGGAAAACATCGGTGACGAGCCGACCCCGCTGATTCTGTTCGGTATCCCGGACATGAAGGAAGAGCGCACCAAGTACGCAGTGGAAATCCCGTACCTGGGCAGCCTGATCCTGACCCACAGCCTGGACAAGCAGATCCCGGCCCTCAAATCTTTCCCGCCTGAAGACCGCCCGAATTCGCTCATCGTGTTCTGGTCGTTCCGCGTCATGGTCATGCTCGGCATGCTGATGATCGCCGTCGGTCTGTGGAGCGCCTGGCTGCGCTGGCGTGGCGGGCTGTACACCAACCGTCTGTTCCTGAGGCTGGTAATGTGCATGGGGCCGGCAGGCCTGATCGCCATGCTGGCGGGCTGGTTTACCACTGAAATCGGGCGTCAGCCATGGGTCGTCTACGGCCTGATGCGCACCGCCAATGCCAACTCGAACCACAGCGTAGAGCAAATGACGCTGACGCTGGTCCTGTTCGTCGTGGTGTATTTCACGCTGTTCGGTGCAGGTTTCGGCTACATGATGCGCCTGGTGCGCAAAGGTCCGAAGACCCACGAAGGCGACGACGTACCGCACGGTGGTCCAGGGCAGAAACGTACACCGGCACGTCCGCTATCTGCTGCCCAGGAAGGCAGTGGAGAAACTCCAAACGACCGCCTGACCGAGGGGAACTGAGTCATGGGTATTGATCTTCCACTGATCTGGGCCGTGATCATCATCTTCGGCGTCATGATGTACGTCATCATGGACGGTTTTGACCTTGGCATCGGCATCCTCTTCCCGTTCATGAAGGAAGAGCACGATCGCGACGTGATGATGAACACCGTCGCCCCCGTCTGGGACGGCAATGAAACCTGGCTGGTGCTGGGAGGTGCCGGTCTGTTTGGCGCGTTCCCGCTGGCCTATTCGGTGGTGCTGGAAGCGCTGTACCTGCCGCTGATCTTCATGCTCTTCGGGCTGATTTTCCGGGGTGTGGCCTTCGAGTTCCGTTTCAAGGCCACTGCCGTGAAGCGTCACTTGTGGGACAAGGCGTTCATCGGCGGTTCGCTGGTGGCAACCTTCTTCCAGGGCGTGGCGCTGGGTGCTTACATCGACGGCATTCCGGTAGTCAATCGTGCCTACGCCGGTGGCGGACTGGATTGGCTGACGCCGTTTACGGTCTTCTGCGGGCTGGCGCTGATCGTGGCGTACGCGCTGCTGGGCTGTACCTGGTTGATCATGAAAACCGAAGGCCCGTTGCAGAAGGCGATGCACGACCTGGCACGTCCGCTGGCCATCGCGACCCTGGTGGTCATGGCCATCGTCAGCCTGTGGACGCCACTGGCCCATCAGGACATCGCAGATCGCTGGTTCAGTCTGCCGAACCTGTTCTACTTCATGCCGGTGCCGGCTTTGGTATTGGTAACGATGTACGGGCTGTTCAAGGCCGTGGCGCGCAACGCCAACTACACACCGTTCCTGCTGACGCTGGTGCTGATTTTCCTCGGCTACAGCGGGCTGGGCATCAGCTTGTGGCCAAACATCGTGCCGCCGGCGATCTCGATCTGGGACGCCGCTTCGCCGCCGCAGAGCCAGGGGTTCATGCTGGTGGGTACGCTGTTCATCATTCCGTTGATCCTGGGCTACACGTTCTGGAGCTACTACGTGTTCCGCGGCAAGGTCACGACAGAAGACGGCTACCACTAGTGGAATCGGCCTCCGACTGCGGTCGGGGGCCGGCTTTGAAGCGAGGAGGGTTTAGCGATGTCCGGCAAAGAATCTATTCAGCACGAAGAAGACCCCGCACTGAAACAACCACTCTGGAAACGGGTGGGCTGGTTGGTGGTGATCTGGGCAGGCAGCGTGTTTGCGCTGTTCATCGTCGCCATGCTGCTGCGCATGTTCATGACCGCCGCAGGCATGAAGTCGCACTGATACTGTTCCCGTTCCGCGTCACACACGCGGATGCTCATGCCCTCTTCGGAGGGTATTTTTTTGAGCAGGATTTGTAGGAGCGCGCTTGCCCGCGAAGGCGGTATGTCAGTGACCTCATGGGGTACAGGCACACCGCAATCGCGGGCAAGCGCGCTCCTACAGGTGGCTCTGTTTACTTGCGGGCCTTCAAAATCACGAACTTCGGCGTCGCTCCCACCTGCTCGACGCCCCGAAACAGCCGCGCCAGTTTGCTGTGATAGCCCAGATGGCGGTTGCCGACGATGTACAGCGCACCACCGGTGACCAGCGCGGCCCGGGCTTGCTGGAACATGCGCCAGGCAAGGAAATCGCCCACCACCTGTTGCTGGTGGAACGGCGGATTGCACAGCACCACGTCCAGGGAGTCAGGGGCCTGTTCAGCCAGGCCGTCGCCAGCAACGATCACCGCTTCCCTGTCCGGTAACGCGGCGCGCCAGTTTTCCCGGGCCGATTGCACGGCCATGTACGACTCGTCCACCAGCGTGTACTGCGCATCGGGATTGGCCAGGGCGCTGGCGATGGCCAGCACACCGTTGCCACAGCCCAGGTCCCCCACCCGTGCGCTGCCCAGGTTTTGGGGCAGAAACGGCAAAAAAGCCCGGGTGCCGATGTCCAGCCCGTCCCGGCAGAAGACATTGGCGTGATTAAGCAACTCGATCCTGGGATCGTCCAGCCAGTACCGAGTGGGGTAGGGCGAGGGCTGGACGGGTTTGTCCTCGGGCGTTGCGAACAACAAACGGGCTTTCTTCACCGCCAGTGACGCCTGCACCGGTCCGACGTATTCCTCCAGCAACTCGCCGGCGGAGCGTGGCAGATGCTTGATCATGGCTGCGGCGATCACGCGGGCCCCGGGCGCCAGTTTGCCTTGCAGGCGGATGAGTTGTTCTTCCAGCAGCGCCAGGGTCTTCGGCACGCGGATCAACACCCAATCGAACAGGCCGGTGAGCGGTTCGCTGGCGGGAATCACCGGCACCGCATCAAAGGCTTGGTTATTGCGCACCAGGTTTTTACTCAGTGCCTGCACGCCCAGAAACGAGTCGGTGCTGCTGACGACGGTGGCATGGGGCGCAAGGCTCACGGCCAGCGCGCCAAAGCTGTCGTTGAGGATCAGCACCCGGTCCTGCAGGTTCAGGCCGTGCTCGGCGAGATGGTTGAGCAGATACTCATCTGCCGCGTCAAACGCCTGTAACGGGTCGTCCGACTGTTCGGGCTGGCGAATCAGATCGAGCTGGGCAAAGCGGCTGTCTAGCAGGGGCATGAGCGGGAAAATCCATTCGTTGGCGACGCACGCGAGCCGTCGGCGGATGTCAGGCAAGCACCGGTTTGCGCAGGACTCACAGAGAAGCGGGCGATTTTACGTGCTTTTCAAACTTTGGCACCTGACGTTTATTCTCCGGTGACCGTTGACCTGCTCGCTCATGAGGAGGATAGGTCCTCAGAAAATACCGCTCAGTGCCGCTTGAACAGCGGCTGCGGTCTTGTTGCTGACGCCCATTTTGTGAACGGCCCGGCCCACATGAAAATTGACCGTGCGGCATTTCAGATTAAGGATGGTGCCGATCTCTGCTGCGGTCTTGCCCGCTGCGCACCACTTCAGGATTTCAACTTCACGGTGGGTCAGACCGAGGACCTCGCCGTCGATAACGTGGGTGTTCTGCAGCCGTTCCAGTCTCTCGCCTTCCATGGCAAGCCTCCGTGCTTGAGTATTTTCAGTGGTGTCTGGCTTGAGTCTAGGGAACAAATGTTTTGACGGTTTACGGTACGCGCTCGGTTCTGACGAGTGGGGAAATCGGCAAGGGATCGAGTCGTTGAGCGCCCGATACCGGAGCAAGGATTTTCAATGATTTACCGTTATCGACTGCCAGCAACCAAACTGACGGCTATAACGTCAATCGCCAAAGACTCTAAGGCCGCCGGATGGGATATCACTACAAACCCTCGGTGTTTCTTGCGCCTGCTTTGCGGGACACTGTCGGTCTTATCCCGTAACCGGAGCGCACAACGCCCATGACCGCCAGTGCCGAAAAATTCACCCGGCAAACCCTGCTCGGCGTTACACCGCTGACGCCCAGCCTGTTCACCCTGCGCACGACGCGTGATCCGGGTTTTCGCTTTGTGGCCGGACAATTTGCGCGGCTGGGGGTCACCAAGGCGGATGGCAGCACCGTGTGGCGTGCCTATTCGATGGTGTCCTCGCCCCATGACGAGTTCCTGGAGTTCTTCTCCATTGTCGTGCCGGAGGGCGAATTCACCAGCGAGCTCAGCCGGCTGCGCGAGGGTGACACGTTGATGGTGGAGAAGCAGGCCGTCGGCTACCTGACGGCGGATCGCTTCACCGATGGCCGCGACCTGTGGATGCTGGCGACGGGCACAGGTGTAGCGCCCTTTCTGTCGATTCTTCAGGATTTCGAGGTCTGGGAAAAATTCGAACGGATCATTCTGGTATACAGCGCGCGGGAGGGCAGGGAGCTGGCGTATCAGACGCTGATCGCTGAACTGACCCAACGTGATTACCTGGCCGAATACGCCGACAAGTTCCAGTTCATCGCCACAGTGACACGGGAACAGTATCCCGGCGCGTTGAACGGACGCATCACGACGTTGATCGAGAATGGCGGGTTGGAACAGGCGGCGGGCGTTCAACTCACCCCGGAGCATTCCCGGGTGATGATCTGCGGTAACCCGCAAATGATCGAAGACACGCGCGCTGCGCTGAAACTGCGCGGCATGCGCCTGAACCTGAGCCGCAAGCCGGGACAGATTGCGGTGGAGAATTATTGGTAACGGATGTCGTTGGAACTGTAGGAGCGCGCTTGCCCGCGAATGCGGTATGTCTGCGATGCATTAACCGGTTGACCCACCACCATCGCGGGCAAGCGCGCTCATGTACGGTTAAATCGGGCGTGCAGGATCCACCGTGATTGGCGCCGAAGGCCGGGTGTTCTGCTCTTTCAACAGATCGCGGATCTCGCCCAGCAGCACTTCTTCTTTGCTTGGGGTCGGTGGCAGCGTCGGGGCCTTGGCCTCTTCGCGCTTCAGGCGATTGATCGCCTTGACGCCCATGAAGATCGCGAAAGCCACGATGATGAAGTCGATAACCGTCTGAATAAACTTGCCATACGCCAGCACTACCGCAGGCGCCGTGCCCTCGGCCGGTCGCAGCATGACCGCCAGATCACTGAAATCCACGCCGCCGATCAGCAGCCCCAGGGGCGGCATGATGACATCGCCGACGAACGACGAAACGATCTTGCCGAATGCCGCACCAATGATGATACCGACGGCCATATCGACCACGTTACCTTTGACGGCAAAGGCTTTGAACTCGCTTAGTACGCCCATAGGTTTTCTTCCTTTGTTACACATGAATGGTTGTATTGCAGTGTAAGACAGCTCCGCGCATTGTGCCCGGACCCTGCAATCGACCGGGTCAGGTGCGGGAAGTTTTATCGAAACACCCAAAAACATCCCTTGGTCTCCGGGCAAACCCGGTCGCTTGAGCGTTGCGCTATGATTGGCCCCTTTTCAAATCGGGGGTGTCATGGCCAAGGCCAAACGCATGTACGGCTGCACCGAATGCGGCGCGACGTTTCCTAAATGGGCCGGCCAGTGCGGCGAATGTGGCGCCTGGAACACCCTGGTCGAAACGGTCATCGAGAGCGGCGGCGCTGCAGCGCCCACCGGTCGTTCGGGGTGGACCGGGCAACAGGCTCAGGTCAGGACCCTGGCAGAGGTCAGCGTCGAAGAAGTCCCGCGCTTCTCCACCAACTCGACGGAACTGGACCGCGTGCTGGGCGGCGGTCTGGTCGACGGCTCGGTGGTCCTGATCGGCGGCGACCCCGGCATCGGCAAATCCACCATCCTCCTGCAAACCCTGTGCGCCATTGCCGAGCGCATGCCCGCGTTGTACGTCACCGGCGAGGAGTCCCAGCAGCAGGTGGCAATGCGCGCCCGGCGTCTGGGGCTGCCGCAGGACAAGCTCAAGGTGATGACCGAAACCAATATCGAAACCATCATCGCCACTGCCCGGGTCGAGCAGCCCAAGGTGATGGTGATCGACTCGATCCAGACCATCTTCACCGAGCAGCTGCAATCGGCGCCGGGCGGGGTGTCCCAGGTGCGGGAAAGCGCGGCGCTGCTGGTGCGTTACGCCAAAGTCAGCGGCACGGCGATCTTCCTCGTGGGCCATGTCACCAAAGAAGGCGCGCTGGCCGGCCCTCGAGTGCTTGAGCACATGGTCGACACAGTGCTGTATTTCGAGGGCGAGTCAGACGGCCGCCTGCGTCTGTTGCGCGCGGTGAAGAACCGCTTCGGCGCGGTCAACGAGCTCGGCGTGTTTGGCATGACCGACAAGGGCTTGAAAGAAGTCTCCAACCCGTCGGCGATCTTTCTCACCCGAGCCCAGGAAGAAGTCGCGGGCAGTGTGGTAATGGCGACGTGGGAAGGCACGCGACCCATGCTGGTCGAGGTGCAGGCGCTGGTGGATGACAGCCATCTGTCCAATCCGCGACGGGTGACGCTCGGGCTGGACCAGAACCGGCTGGCGATGCTGTTGGCGGTGTTGCACCGGCACGGCGGCATTCCCACTCACGATCAGGACGTGTTTCTCAACGTGGTCGGCGGGGTCAAGGTGCTGGAAACCGCCTCCGATCTGGCGTTGATGGCGGCGGTGATGTCCAGCCTGCGCAATCGTCCGCTGCCCAATGATTTGCTAGTGTTCGGTGAAGTCGGGCTGTCGGGCGAGGTGCGTCCGGTGCCCAGCGGGCAGGAGCGCCTGAAGGAAGCCGCCAAGCATGGCTTCAAACGCGCCATCGTGCCTAAAGGCAACGCGCCGAAAGAATCCCCGCCGGGGCTCACGGTCATCGGCGTAACACGGCTGGATCAGGCGCTCGATGCGTTGTTTGAATGACTGACCGACTTTGTTGGAGCGAGGCTTGCCCGCGAAAGCGTCAATTCGGGCGATACATTAGTGCCTGACAGACTGGGTTCGCGGGCAAGCCTCGCTCCAACAGGTCCTGGTTTCACACTTCAAGCAACGCCGCCAATTCCCGCTCCAGCTCATCATGGTCGGCAAGGTTGAGTTCGATCAGCCGTCTCAGGTGCGTCACCGACTCCAGCCCGATGTGCTCGCAGACAAATCCTAGGTGGTTGTGATCGTCGTGGGCCAGGCGCACTTCCATCTGCACGTCGGTGTCGACGTTCAGGTGGATGTCCACAATGAACACCTCATCCGGGTTGCCCAACCAGGGCGAGGGTTTTTCGATCAACAGGCCTTTGAGCGACAGGTCGAGCAAGGTAACCGGCCAGGTTTTCGGGCCTTGGGTGAGTTCAGTCCGGGCATCAAACTTGATGCGTTTAAAACGTCGGCGTTCTTCGTGGGAATCTGTCATGAGCGCACTTCTCCTCTGGGTGCGTTGACTATAGGCCAAAACGCGCTCTAGACCATGGTGGGGGTGGTCTTTCCTGTTGGCAGCGCTAGACTCTGGTGGCTGCTCATCCAAGTCCACTCAGTTGGAAAAATAAAAAATGAAAAACAATAATAGTCTGCTGCGCCATGTGCCCTGGCTGATTGTTGCGATTGTCGGGGCCTGTTCCCTGGGGGTTGTTGCACTGCGTCGCGGGGAGGCGATCAATGCGCTCTGGATCGTCGTTGCGGCGGTCGCCATTTATCTGGTCGCGTACCGTTACTACAGTCTGTTTATCGCCAATCACGTCATGCAACTCGATGCGACCCGGGCCACGCCTGCGGTGATCAACAACGACGGTCTGGATTACGTCCCGACCAACAAACACATTCTTTTCGGTCACCACTTCGCCGCCATTGCCGGGGCCGGACCACTGGTCGGTCCCGTGCTGGCGGCGCAAATGGGTTACCTGCCCGGCACGCTCTGGCTGATTGCCGGTGTGGTGCTGGCCGGTGCGGTGCAGGATTTCATGATCCTGTTCCTCTCGACCCGCCGTAACGGTCGCTCGCTGGGCGACATGGTGCGCGAGGAAATGGGCCGTATCCCCGGCACCATCGCCTTGTTCGGCTGCTTTTTGATCATGATCATCATCCTCGCGGTGCTGGCGCTGATCGTGGTCAAGGCGCTGGCTGAAAGCCCGTGGGGCATGTTCACCGTGATCGCGACCATCCCGATTGCGATGTTCATGGGCGTGTACATGCGCTACATCCGCCCGGGCCGCATCGGCGAGATCTCCGTGGTCGGCGTGGTGCTGTTGCTGCTGTCTATCTGGCTGGGTGGTCAAGTGGCCGCGAGCCCTGAATGGGCGCCGATGTTCACCTTCCCCGGCGTGCAAATCACCTGGATGCTGGTGTGCTACGGATTCGTGGCTGCCATGCTGCCGGTCTGGCTGCTGCTGGCGCCTCGGGATTACCTGTCCACTTTCCTGAAGATCGGCACCATCATCGCCCTGGCGATTGGCATCCTGATCCTCGCGCCTGAGCTGAAAATGCCAGCGCTGACGCAATTCACCGACGGCACCGGGCCGGTCTGGAAAGGCACGCTGTTCCCGTTCCTGTTTATCACCATCGCCTGTGGCGCGGTCTCGGGTTTCCATGCGCTGATCTCGTCGGGCACGACGCCCAAGCTGCTGGATAACGAAGTCAACGCGCGCTACATCGGTTACGGCGGCATGCTCATGGAGTCGTTCGTGGCGATCATGGCCATGGTCGCGGCCTCGGTCATCGAGCCTGGCGTGTACTTCGCGATGAACAGCCCGGCGGCGATTGTCGGTTCAGACGTCACGTCGGTAGCGGCAATGGTCTCCAGCTGGGGCTTTCTGATTACGCCGGATCAATTGGTCGCAGTCGCGAAGGACATCGGTGAAAACACCGTCCTGGCCCGTGCTGGCGGTGCGCCGACATTGGCGGTGGGTATCGCGCAGATCCTGCACCAGGCGTTCCCGGGCCAGAACACCATGGCGTTCTGGTACCACTTCGCGATCCTGTTCGAAGCCCTGTTCATCCTGACGGCCGTCGACGCCGGCACGCGTGCCGGGCGTTTCATGCTCCAGGACTTGCTCGGCAGTTTCGTGCCTTCGCTCAAACGCACTGAATCTTGGACCGCCAACGCGATTGGCACCGGCGGTTGCGTCGCGCTGTGGGGTTACTTGCTGTACCAGGGCGTGATCGACCCACTGGGCGGCATTAACACCTTGTGGCCGCTGTTCGGTATTTCCAACCAGATGCTGGCCGGGATTGCTCTGATGCTGGCGACGGTGGTGCTGATCAAGATGAAGCGTCAGCGCTACATATGGGTAACCATGCTGCCGGCAACCTGGCTGTTGATCTGCACCGTGACCGCTGGCCTGATCAAGCTGTTCGACCCGAGCCCGGCGGTGGGCTTCCTGGCACTGGCCAAGAAGTACAGCGCGGCGGCCGACGCCGGGCAGATTCTGGCCCCGGCCAAGACCATGGACCAGATGCAGCATGTGATCTTCAACGCATACACCAACGCCACGTTGACCGTCCTGTTCCTGTTCGTGGTCCTGAGCATTCTGTTCTACGCGGTCAAGGTCGGTCGTGCCGCGTGGACCAAGAAAGAGCGTACGGACAAGGAATCGCCTTTCCAGGCATTCCCTGAAACCCATTGATCCACTGGAGCACTGCGTATGTTCAATGACCTGAGCAAGCTCGGTAAGTACCTCGGTCAGGCCGCACGCCTGATGGTGGGCATGCCCGACTACGACAACTACGTTGAACATATGCAGAAGACCCACCCGGACAAGCCGGTGATGAGCTACGAGATGTTCTTCCGGGAGCGTCAGGATGCGCGTTACGGCGGAAAGGGCGGCCCCAAGTGCTGCTGATTTCCTAATCCACTTGTACATGTACTTGTAGGAGTGAGCTTGCTCGCGATTCTGTCAGGCGCCCGAATGGTGTCAGGAATGACAAAATCGCGAGCAAGCTCACTCCTACAGTTTTTTTCCATGGGAGATTTCTTTGTTCACACCCATCCCGGTCACCATTCTCAGCGGCTTTCTCGGCGCGGGCAAAACCACCTTGCTGCGTCACCTGCTCAAGGAAGAGCACGGCCTGAAAATCGCCGTGATCGAAAACGAATTCAGCGACGCCGGCATCGACACCCAACTGCTCGGTGATGAGCCGGTGCAGGTAATGACGCTGTCCAACGGCTGCGTGTGCTGCACCATTCACACCGACCTGACCAAGGCGCTGTACCTGCTGCTCGAACGTCTGGACAGCGGCGAAATTGCCTTTGATCGCCTGGTCATCGAATGCACCGGCCTGGCTGATCCGGCACCCGTTGCGCAGACCTTCTTCATCGACGAAGACCTGCGCGAGCGCTACATCCTCGACGGCATCATCACCCTGGTGGACGCCGCTCACGCCGACACCCATCTGCAGCAGACCATCGCTCAGGCGCAGATTGGCTTCGCCGATCGCTTACTGGTGAGCAAGCGCGATCTGGTGGACGACGCGACGTTCACTGCCTTGAGCGAACGGCTGACCCGCATCAATCGCCGGGCGCCGATCCGTGTCGTCGACCATGGAAAGATCGACCTGGCCGAACTGCTCGACGTGCGCGGCTTCAACCTCAATGCCGACCTGGGCGGCGGCATGAGCCTGCGTCCAGTTACGCCCGCTGCAGGTTCCATCGACCGCATCAGCAGCCTGGTCCTGCGCAGCGACACGCCACTGGATATCGAAAAGCTCAGTACGTTCATGAACGAGCTGCTGGAGGAACACGGCAAACAATTGCTGCGTTACAAAGGCGTGCTCAGCATCATCGATGAACCGCGGCGGATGGTGTTTCAAGGCGTGCTGAAGCTGTATGGCTTTGACTGGGACACGGACTGGGAAGAGGGCGAGAAGCGCGAAAGCGTCATCGTGTTCATTGCTGATGATTTGCCGGAAGAGAAGATTCGGGCGGGGTTTGAGAGGGTCGTGGGATGAAGAGTTGATGGCGCTTGTAAGGGCCTGTTAGTGGATACGTCGGCTTCCACGGAACTGACGTTCAGGAAGCTGTTTTCAAGGTGTAAAACGCTCGCGCACAAGCATCAAGAGCTTCCTGCGTTTTGATTTCCGTTTCGATTCCTAGATGGTATTTGCAATATCTCGCCACCCTTTGGCGCAGGCTGTCATCTAGACGTCGGAGCTGTCTGACGTCCGCATCCGTGGCGAAGATGTTCACAAACTCCATTTGAAGGGTAGGGCTCTTTTTTATGAACCATACCGTCGTATTGTCTTCTGCCCACATCGTCTCGTAATAACCAATAAACAATGGTGCGGTGAGCACAGAAAGGAAACTCAAATGCAGCAGAAGTCTCTTCATTTTAATGGCGGCATCAACAGCTGATTTTTCTTCCGAATTCTCTGGACCAATTTCATGCCGATATTGCCGGGACATGTTTTGCCATCGTCGTCCTGGCCGGGATATTCCTTGTGACCTCCAAGGTGTTTGATTGCGAAAACGCTCTTCAGGGCCGTAACGAGATCGAGGGTGGCGTTAGCCTGTGGTGCGGGTATTTTGTTGGTCGTACTAATTCCGACAGAGTTTAAGATTTTGCGGGTCAATGCGACAACGCCGCCACCTTCACCAACAGTTGTCAGGTTGTTGAGCAGCACGATACCAATGACGCCAGTGTTGAATAATCGGACGTTAGACCCTTTGAGCCGAATGTCTGTCCCTTCATACACCGTCCCTTTGCAGTCGATCGCGTAGTGATATCCGATATCGCTAAAGTTTCTCGACTGATGCTCCACTTGTATCTCCACCATCTGCCTCGGGCCAAATCCACACGAGCTACCTCTGCCAGCGTGATGAAGAGCGATCATGCTGTAATTCCAGTCCGGTTCCAGCTCACTTTTCGGCTCCTTGGCATGCCACCCGGAGCGATCAATGAAGTGATGACCAAGGAAACGCACTTTGCTGATGATCGCCTCACGGGCGGCGGCGCGGTCGTTAACAGTGTTTTCAACGGGCGCCAGATTGAAAACGGTCAGGGCGGCGGCAGTGGCACGGCCCATTTTAAGTATGGCGGGGTCGGAGCTTTCAAGCGGAGCACTCAAACGATTAGTGCCGGGAGGGCAGCCGCATTGCACTTCAGCTCCGTCCAGCACGGTGGGAATTCCGTCCCATGTCATAGCAGGCAAGCTGTCGACGATGACACCGGGTTTGCCACATATCGGACATGGCGTTGTTTTATCTCCAAGCCGCAAAACGGCTCTCTGTCCATGGGTGGCGCAGGGCAAGCTGGTGATACACACCGCCCCGCTCGTGGTCCGGTCTCCGTTGAGTCCCTGTCCTGTGCCGTTTACAGAACCGCGTCCCATGTCTTAGTCCTCACCCAAAGACGTGAACGTAACGACCGTTGGGTCGGATGCCTCGCCGGTAAGGTATAAAAGTCAGTAGGAGCTTTCTGATTTGTGCTCAGGGACAGTCGCACAAGGCTTAGCGGATAGCGCCGGATCCAACACGCATAAAAAAGCCCCGGCTCATCACTGAACCGGGGCTTTTATTGCTGCGGGCTGGCGGGCGTTGATTACTCGCCGTACACCGGCAACTTGGCGCAGATGGCTTTGACTTTCTCACGAACGGCGTCGATCACCGCTTCGTTGTTCAGGTCAGCCAGGATGTCGCAGATCCAGCCGGCCAACTCTTTGCACTCTGCTTCCTTGAAGCCGCGAGTGGTGACAGCCGGTGTGCCGAAGCGCAGGCCGGAGGTCACGAACGGGGAGCGTGGGTCGTTCGGCACCGAGTTCTTGTTGACGGTGATGAAGGCTTTGCCCAGCGCGGCATCAGCGTCTTTGCCGGAGATGTCCTGCTTGATCAGCGACAGCAGGAACAGGTGGTTTTCAGTCCCGCCCGATACCACGTCGAAACCACGGTCGATGAAGACTTCGGCCATGGCCTTGGCGTTTTTCACCACTTGCTGCTGGTAGGTCTTGAACTCAGGCTGCAATGCTTCTTTGAAGCAGATGGCCTTGGCGGCGATGACGTGTTCCAGAGGGCCGCCCTGGCCGCCCGGGAAGACCGCAGAGTTGAGCTTCTTTTCGATCTCGGCATTGGCGCGCGCCAGGATCAGGCCGCCACGTGGGCCGCGCAGGGTCTTGTGCGTGGTGGTGGTGACCACGTCGGCGAACGGAATCGGGTTCGGATAGACGCCCGCAGCGACCAGACCGGCAACGTGGGCCATGTCGACGAACAAATAGGCGCCGACTTTGTCAGCAATGGCGCGGAAACGCGGAAAGTCGAGGATCTGTGAGTAGGCCGAGAAGCCTGCCACGATCATCTTCGGCTTGTGCTCGACCGCCAGGCGCTCGACTTCGTCGTAGTCGATCAGGCCGTTGCCGTCGATGCCGTATTGAACGGCGTTATAGAGCTTGCCCGAAGAGCTGACGCTGGCGCCGTGGGTCAGGTGACCGCCGTGGGCCAGGCTCATGCCCAGAATGGTGTCGCCGGCGTTGAGCAGCGCGAGGTACACAGCGCTGTTGGCCTGGGAACCGGCGTGGGGCTGGACGTTGGCGTAATCGGCGCCGAACAGCTCTTTGGCGCGGTCGATCGCCAGTTGCTCAACGATGTCGACGAATTCGCAACCGCCGTAGTAACGCTTGCCTGGATAGCCTTCCGCGTATTTGTTGGTCAGTACCGAGCCTTGCGCTTCCATCACGGCAGGGCTGGTGTAGTTCTCCGAGGCGATCAGCTCGATGTGATCTTCCTGACGCTTGGCTTCCTGTTCCATTGCGGCATACAGGTCGGAGTCGTACTTGGCGATAGTCAAATTACGGCTGAACATGGCAGTCCTCGGGGCGTGGGGCAGTAAAAAAGGAGAGCATTCTACCCCATCGGGTTTTATCTGGCATATGAAAGCCCGTCATGCGCAGGACAAGCGGTTTTCACTTACCTGTAGGAGCGAACCTGTTCGCGAGGCGTACTGACTGACACACCGCGTAGGCCGCTTCGCCAACAAGTTGGCTCCTACAGGCGTTCATCAGTCCAGCATAAACAGGGCGTCATTGCTGAACTGTGCCTCAAAACGTTCCGGCGTCATGGGGCGGCCGAACAGGTAGCCCTGAACCTCATCGCATCCGTGCTCGCGGAGAAACTCGAGCTGCTCGTGAGTCTCGACGCCCTCGGCGATCACCGACAGGTTCAGGCTGTGGGCCATGGCAATGATCGCGCGGGCGATCTGCGCATCCTGTTCCCCTGACGGCAGGCCATCGACGAAGGTACGGTCGATCTTCAGCACGTCGATGGGGAACTGCTTCAAGTAGTTGAGCGAGGAATAACCGGTGCCGAAGTCGTCAACCGCAATGCTCAACCCCAACCGTTTGAGCCCGGCGAGAATCAGCATCGCCACGTTGACTTCGCTCATCAGGATGCTTTCGGTGAGCTCCAGCTCCAGGCACGCCGGCGGCAGCTCGGTTTCGTTGAGAATGGTGGCGATGCGGGTGCCCAGTGTCCCGTCGGCGAACTGGCGGGCAGAAATGTTGACCGACATTTTAGGCACTCGCACCTTGGCCTTGTGCCACGCCTTGAGCTGGCGGCAGGCTTCGGTGATCACCCAATCGCCGACTTCCACCACCAGGCCCAACTCCTCGAGCACCGGAATGAAATCCGACGGCGGCACCAGGCCGCGACGGGGGTGGCGCCAGCGCAGCAGGGCTTCCGCGCCGGTCAGGCGCTTGCCATCGCCGCTGAATTGCGGCTGGTAATACAGCGTGAATTCCTCTTGCTCAAGGGCATGCCGCAAGTCGCTTTCCAGTTCCAGGCGTTCCAGGGCGCTGGCGTTCATGTCCGCTTGGTAGAACTGGAAGTTGTTCTTGCCGCGCTCCTTGGCGTGGTACATCGCGGTATCAGCGTTTTTCATCAACTGGCTTAGCTCGTTACCGTCCTGCGGGCTCAGGGCGATGCCGATACTGGCGGTGACGAAAAACTCGCGCCCCTCAAGCACAAACGGTCTGACCAGGCTGGCGAGGATCTGCTCAGCCACATGGATCGCGCGATTGAGTGCCACTTGCTGGGTCGCCCCCGGCTGCAGCAGCAGGGTGAATTCGTCGCCGCCCATCCGCGCCACGGTGTCATCGTCGGCCACGCATTCGAGCAGGCGCCCGGCCATGTCCTTGAGCATGCGGTCGCCGGCGGCATGGCCAAGGGAGTCGTTGATCGGCTTGAAGCGGTCAAGGTCCAGAAACATCAGCACCACCCAGGCGTTCTGGCGCTCGGCCTGTTGCAGGGCGGTGTGCAGACGGTCCTGAAACAGCGTGCGGTTGGGCAGGTGCGTCAGGGCGTCGTAGTAAGCCAGCCGGTGAATACGCTGCTCGCTGGCCTTGCGCTCGCTGATGTCGGTGAAGAAACACACATAGCTGGCCAGGTCGCCTTCGTCGTCGAGCACTGCCGTAATGCCCACCCACGCCGGGTAGTGCTCCCCGTTACGGCGCTTGAGCCAGACTTCGCCTTCCCAGCTGCCGCGTTGATTCAACTGATTGAGGATGTAGCTCAGATGGGCTTCCTGCTGATCATCCACTGCCAGCATCATCGGCAGTTGATCCAGCACCTGCGCCAGGGTGTAACCGCTGACCCGGCTGAACGCGTCGTTGGCCTGAACGATGTAGCCGGCAGGGTCGGTGATCAGGATTGCGGAGGTCGAGTGCTCGAACACCGTTGCCGCCATGCGCAGGTCTTTTTCCGCGCGGCGTTGCTGGCTGACGTCGCGGCCGACGCCGAGAATGCCTTCGAACGCGCCGTCATTGCCCCACACCAGCACCAGGCGCAACTCGACGGGAATCTTGCGGCCATCGGCGCGCAGGCAGTCGAAGAGAAACAACTGGGTCGGTATTTGCGCTTGCAGCGCCGCAAGCGCCTGGGGGTCGGGCAGTGCTTTGGCAACGCGGCTCACCAGGCCGTACAAGCGTGCCAGCTGCTGGGGGTTGGCCACGGTCGACGTCCAGCCGTTCTTAAGGATCCACTCGGCGCTGTAGCCCAGCGCCGCGTTGACCGAAGGGCTGACGTAGTTGGGTTTCAGGGCCCGGTCGGTGGAGAAAATGACGTCGCTGATGCTTTCGGCGAGCATCCGGTAGCGCTGCTCGCTGTCGCGCAGTGATTCACTGGCTCTCAACTGCGCAAGGTCCAGCTGCTTGCGCCGGGTGATGTCATTGATGCTCAGGATGACTGCGTTGAAATCGTCGGATCGCTCGGGCAGCGTGACCGACAGCCACAGGTATCGGTCATTGCCCAGTGCGTCGGGCAGGCGTAACTCCATTTCCAGCTGGCGGCTGCCCTCGACCACCGCCTGCAACAGCAGCAAGCCGATACCTTCGCCCGTGCGGGGGCAGCCTTCGATCAATTGCCGCCAGACCTGCTCGGCGGTCTCACTCTCCAGCAGGCTCGCCGCGACCTGATTGACCTCGGTGATGCGCAACCGCTGCAGCAGGCCATGAAGCTGAGCGGGGTGGCGCTCAAGCCGGTCGCTCAACGCTTGGCGGGTCTGCAACTGAAGGCGACTGAGGTATTCCGGGAGGTCGGACAGATCCAGTACACACAGCGCAACGCCGGTGCCCTCGAAAATATCCTTGTAGCGGCGGCGGCTTTCATGCAACTGACGCTGACGACGGCGCAGGCTGAACAGCGCGAGCAGCGGGACGATGGAGCACGCCAGCGCGATCAGGCACTTGCCGATCAGCGGAGCAATCAGGCCCTGGCGCGCCTGCTCGGCGTCGTACAGGCCGCGCAACTGCCAATGGCTGTTGGTCAGCGGGGCCACTATCACTGTTTCAATGTTGGCACTGTTCTTTTGCGGCGCTGCCTCGTCTATCCCGTTACGGTAGATGACCCGTTGGCTGGCGGCGTTTTCCAGCTGCCAGAGAGGATGGACATCCTGGGTACTGCTCGGGGTCAAGGCCTTGAACAGCTGCGGGCTCAGGCGCAGCACCCAATAGGAGTGGCTGTCGCCGACAGGCTGGCGGATAAACAGGTAAAGCGGAATGCCGTCAGGGGCGTCCGCATAAAAGTAAGGAAGGTTTTCGTTCTCGACCAGGGCTTGCGCCAGATAGGTGGCGTCCGGGGTCGTCTCGGCGCTGTCCCCTTGCACTGCACCGTTGGCGTCGGTCCAGGCGATGCTGTTCAACGCAGGCAACGCCTTGCGCAGCGTGGCCAGCAGGCTGGCTTTTTGTTCGGCGGTCTGTGGGTGGGCGTCTGATTCATCCAGCAGGTTCAAGGCAATCTGGGCACTGAGCGCCATGTTGAGGCTCAGGCGGTCGGCCAGTTGGACGCTGTAGTCAATGCTGCGCTGGCGCTGCCGTTCCTGGGTCTGCTGAAACTGTTCAACCAGTTGCCACAGTAAAAGGGCCAACATCAGCAGCATGACGACTGCCAGTGAGCCTTTGAGCGAGCCTCGTAACGGCGAGGACGCGGCGTTCTTCGATGAGCGCAATGAGGAAACAGACGGTGTCGTGGGCAAACTGTAATCCTGACTACTGTGTAAATTCAGCGGGTGCGAGGGGCACTATAAACTTGACGCCAAAAGGACGGCTAGCATGACGTGCCTTGTGGCGAACTGCCAGCCCCAATCGGAGCGCCCGGTTTGCCCTGATGACCGCATTCGGGTAGCTTTGCCCGACGCGCGAGGTGCCCGATTTCTGCAAGCGTGATTCCATGCCTGCACGCACAGCTCCAGCTTGATTCTCTGCACCTGACTGATCGCGCAGCTATCGTAGATGAGCCTGTTTGATTCAAGGCCCGGAATAGCCGGACGGCAAGTGTGGGTCGAGAAATAAACGCTATTTGCGACAAAGCTGCGACGCAGCACTCCGCTCGCGCCTTTATTCACAGTTACAGACGCTAGGTTTTCATTTCATGGCTCAATACGTCTTCACCATGCATCGGCTGAGCAAGGTCGTTCCGCCGAAGCGGGAAATCCTGAAAAACATCTCCCTGTCGTTTTTCCCGGGCGCCAAGATCGGCGTCCTCGGCCTTAACGGCTCGGGTAAATCCACACTGTTGAAAATCATGGCCGGTGTCGACACCGAGTTCGACGGCGAAGCGCGACCGATGCCGGAACTGAACATCGGCTACCTGCCGCAGGAACCGCAGCTGGACCCGACCAAGACTGTGCGTGACGTCGTCGAAGAAGCCGTCAGCGTGATCAAGGACGCCCAGGCGCGTCTGGACGAGGTCTACGCCGCTTACGCTGAGCCCGACGCCGACTTTGACAAGCTGGCCGCCGAGCAGGCCAAGCTGGAATCGATCCTGCAGGCCAGCGACGGCCACAACCTTGAGCGCCAACTGGAAGTCGCCGCCGATGCGCTGCGTCTACCAGCGTGGGACGCCAAGATCGAACACCTCTCCGGTGGTGAAAAGCGCCGCGTCGCGCTGTGCCGCCTGCTGCTGTCGGCGCCCGACATGCTGCTGCTCGACGAACCGACCAACCACCTGGACGCCGATTCTGTCGCCTGGCTTGAGCATTTCCTTCACGATTTCCCGGGCACCGTGGTCGCTATCACGCACGACCGGTACTTCCTGGACAACGTGGCAGGCTGGATCCTGGAACTGGACCGCGGCGCGGGCATTCCTTATGAAGGCAACTATTCGGGTTGGCTGGAGGCCAAGTCCGACCGTCTGGCGGCCGAGTCCAAGCAGCAGTCGGCCCATGAAAAGGCCATGAAAGAAGAGCTGGAGTGGGTGCGCAAAGGCGCCAAGGCGCGCCAGTCCAAATCCAAGGCCCGTCTGCAACGCTTCGAAGAACTGCAATCGCAGGAATTCCAGAAGCGCAGCGAGACCAACGAAATCTACATCCCGGCCGGCCCGCGTCTGGGCGACAAGGTCATCGAATTCAAGAACGTCTCCAAGGGCTACGGCGACCGCGTGTTGATCGACAACCTGTCGTTCTCCATGCCCAAGGGCGCGATCGTGGGTGTCATCGGTGGTAACGGTGCCGGTAAGTCGACGTTGTTCCGCATGCTGATGGGCAAGGAAACGCCGGATTCGGGCAGCATCGAGATCGGTGAAACCGTGCAACTGGCCTGCGTTGACCAGAGCCGCGATGACCTGGATGGCAGCAAGACCGTGTTCGCGCAGATCTCAGACGGTTCGGACCAGATCAAGATCGGCAACTACGAGATTCCGTCGCGCACTTACGTGGGCCGCTTCAACTTCAAGGGCGGCGACCAGCAGAAGTTCGTCAAGGACCTGTCCGGCGGTGAGCGCGGCCGTCTGCACCTGGCGTTGACGCTCAAAGAGGGCGGCAACGTGTTGCTGCTCGACGAACCGTCCAACGACCTGGACGTTGAAACCCTGCGTTCGCTGGAAGAAGCGCTGCTGGACTTCCCGGGCGCCGCCATTGTGATCTCTCACGATCGGTGGTTCCTTGACCGCGTGGCGACGCACATCCTGGCGTACGAAGACGATTCGCAAGCGATCTTCTTCGAAGGCAACTACACCGAGTACGAAGCTGACCGTAAAAAGCGTCTGGGCGAAGCCGCAGCCCAACCGCACCGTGTGCGACACAAGAAACTGGCGTGATCACGCCAGCGTCATGAAAAAACGGAGCCTTCGGGCTCCGTTTTTTGTGGGCAACATCAGGGTTTACTCACGATGACGCCGGACGCGAAACCTGTGGGAGCGGACTTGTCCGCGAAGGCGTCGGCGCTGGCAATAAAGATTTCCGATCCATACTGGGTTAAATGCACCGGCCTCTTCGCGGACAGGTCCGCTCCGACGAGGACGACGCCGTCAATCGTCAGGCATCCGCCTCGATCTCCAGGATTTCGATCACCTGATCACCCACCGGGCGCTTCCAGTGCACTTCATCACCGGTTTGCGCGCCGAGTAGCGCCCGGCCCAGGGGCGAGGCCCAGTTGATCAGGCCGCTGGCGGCATCCGCCTGGTCTTCGCCGACCAGTTGCACCCGCTGTTGCTGGTCCTGCTCATCGGCAAAGGTGACCCAACTGCCGATCTGGATCTTGTCGGTGGAAAGGGCGGGGGTGACCACCTGAGCGCTTTGCAGCCGCTGATTGAAGTAGCGCAGATCGCGTTCCAGATCGGCTTGGCGCTGCTTGTCTGCCTGATCGCCACGTGCCGATTGCTCACTGTATTGCGCTTGCAGCAACGCTACATGCGCCTGCAACTGGGCCAGCCCGCTGGCCGTGACGTAATTGGGTTGATTACTGACTTGCCGCTCGACCGGTTGATCGGCCTGCGCGGCGGCGTTGTCTTCGTTGACAAAAGCCCTGCTCATGACGTTCTCCCTTTTGATAGTCATGAACGTTGGGCCACCCCGACGCTGCAATAGTTCGCGCCTGGATCCATCTGCGGCATTTCATGCCTCGGTCGCGAACTCAGTGAGAGCGATAAGCCTTGGCCGCGTCCTGAGTGGTTTGACGGTTCCAGTCCCGGTCGCGGTCGTTCCAGATACTGTCGCGCCCCTGATCCTGATGGGTCTGGTTTTCCAGCATCGCCTGGCATTGTCGAAATCCGTCACTCCAGCCTTGCGCATAGAGCGTGTCCTTCAAATAACGCGGCACGTTTTTTTTGAATTGCCCCTTCATCACATCGACAGCCTGTCGACCGCTGCCGCAACCGTCCTGAAAACCATCGGCAAAGGCGGGTGGATAACCTTCGGCCAATAACTGGTCATGAGTCGACTGACAACCGGCGATGACCACCAGACACCACAGCACAACCCAGCGCGTATTCATTTCTAGTTCCTCACTGTATGTGGGAAGTCTAGAAGCGGATAAGTAAGTTTTTCGTGAAGTGGCCGTGAGAAATGCATTAGCCGATGCCCGGTTCTGCTGATTTAGTTCAACGCCTGCGCCGAGTGGCGCGCATTCTGAAAAAACTTTTAGTAATTTTTCTCCAGACGGCCTGCGAACATTCAAGGCGGTTAGACTAGCCGGTCTGCTTGAAACAGTTTTGGATGCCGGATGAACCTTAGAACGATTTTGATTCTTGGCGCGCTCAGCGCTTTCGGGCCGCTGGCCATCGACTTTTACCTTCCCGGATTCCCGGCCATTGCCTTGGCGTTCGGGACCGACGCGCAACACGTACAGCTGACGCTGGCGTCTTACTTTTTGGGCCTGAGCATCGGTCAACTGGCGTACGGGCCCGTGGCCGACCGGTTCGGTCGACGCATTCCGTTGTTGTTTGGCGTCGGCTTGTTCACCCTGGCTTCCCTGGCGTGTGCGTTCGCCCCCAGCCTTGAGTGGCTGATCGGTGCGCGCTTCGTGCAGGCGCTGGGCGGGTGTGCCGGCATGGTGTTGTCCCGCGCGATTGTCAGCGACACATGTAATCCGGTGGACTCAGCGAAGGTCTTTTCCCAGTTGATGCTGGTCATGGGCCTGGCGCCGATCCTCGCGCCGATGCTCGGTGGGCTGCTGGTGAATGCCTATGGCTGGCAGTCAATCTTCCTGGTGCTGACGGTCTTCAGTGCGTTGAGCTCGATGGCCGTGGCGTTCGGTCTGCCGGAGAGCATGCCAGCCGATCATCCGCGTCAGCCGCTGTCCGGCGCATTCGCGCAATACCGCCGGCTGCTGGGGGATCGCGTCTTTCTGGGTCATGCGTTGACCGGCGGCATTGCCATCGCCGGGATGTTTGCCTACATCGCCGGATCGCCCTTCGTGTTTATCAAACTCTACGGCGTACCCGCCGAGCACTATGGCTGGCTGTTCGGCATCAACGCGGCAGGTTTTATCCTGACCGCGCAAGTGAACGCTCGGATGGTGGGCCGGTTCGGGCCTGCGTGGCTGTTGTCACGAGCCGTGTGGGTTTACCTCGCCGCAGCGGTGGTATTGCTGGTGGTCGCCAGCCTGCACACCGAAAAACTCTGGCCGTTGCTGGTGCCGCTGTTCGTGTATATCGCAAGCCTGGGCTACATCATTCCCAACTCCTCAGCCTGCGCGATGACCGGGCAAGGCAAGCGCGCAGGCAGTGCATCGGCATTGCTGGGCTGTCTGCAATTCAGCGTGGCCGCAGGGGCGGCGGCGTTGGTGGGCGTGCTGCACGACGGGACGGCGGTGCCGATGGCCATCGTGATCACACTGTGTGGCGTCTTCGCGGTCACTTTGGCGATGTTGACCCGTCGTCTGCAAAAAACACGCGACGCGGTTACCGTACATACAGATGTCAGGATCTGAATGAAACGCCCCGGCAGCGCACAGGCGCTGTCGGGCCTCAGCGTCTGGTTTAAACACTAAGGCCGAAGTGATCACACGATGTAAAGATCCGTACTACTTGGTTAAAGGATTTGCCTTACAAGTAAGCCAGCCTGCACTTCCAGTGAAAACGCAGGTAACCCATTCCTTGTCTAACGCCGTTATCACCAAAGCTTTTTTTCGTGAAGGGAAACGGTGTAACCGTTGTAGGCATTTGCGTTGCTCTGAATCAATTTTCAATGCTCAATAGCCCTTAACGCTTGAGGCAGAGCGGGTTTCGCCAATAAGCCCGTTAAATGCTGTGTGCACAGCTTTGCCACCTTTGTGTAGAGGGTGGGTTAACCCTGCCCACGTTTCAGGCCGCGTTGCCGTTGTTCCAATTTCCATGCCGGACACAGCGCTTATACTGACGGCCCAGGCGTGCAGCGTACTCATCGGTACTGGAACTGTAATGCCCAGGCCCTGCGATCTGTCACTCAGGTCTCAGGTTGAAAGTTAAACGCGCCTGGCTTACATGAGTTCACGGTTCAGTCAGATAACTGTATTGACCGATCTCGCGTCATACAATTTTGTAATAAGCCTATAACGGCTGGCAGGTTAATTACGGCTTTGCTTTTGGCGGCTTAGCGTCTTGGTCGCAGCCAAATAGATGGCACTATGTCACCGCTATAGACGAACGTTTCAACAGGGAGTTAACACATGGAAAACGCACCTTGCATAAGCCACATTGCCGCGTTGCTGGCTGACCCCAAGCGCAGCGCAATGATGTGGGCGATGATGGACGGGACTTCTCGTGCGGCCGATGAATTGGCGCTGCTGGTCGGACTTTCAACATCCTCGGCGGGTGCGCATCTGGCGCGACTGGCCTCAGGCGGTTTGCTCAAGCAGGAGGCACGAGGTCGAAAGCGCTTTTTCAGACTCGCCGCGCCGCAAGTGGGGGCGGCGGTTGAAGCGCTGGCCAGCGCGTCCATGGTCAGCGCCGAAGTGGTGAATCGCAGCGCTGCCCAGCCGCTGCCTTCGCTACCCCTGCGTCGCGCACGCATTTGCTCCGACCATCTGGGCGGTGAGCTGGCCACGGATTTGTATCAACGCATGCTGGGGGCGGGGTGGATCGAGCAGTCGGAGCAGCGGCTAGAGGTCACCAGCGTGGGGATTTCGAAATTCGCCGAACGCGGCATTTTCGTGCCGGCGCTGGCGCACAGCCAGCGTGAAACCATTTGCGCCTGCCCCGATTGCAATGAGCAGAGCCCTCACCTGGGCGGCGCGCTGGGCGCAGGTCTCCTGCAACTGTTCATGCAATTGGGCTGGTTGCGTCCGACCGAGGAGGCCACCACGTTGCAGATGTCTTCGGACGGTCAGCGAGAGATCAACAAGATCGCCTCGGCGGCTTGATCCCGCAAAAACGCCGAGGCAGGGGCCGCACGTGGGCTGCCCCTTTTTTATGCGCCGAACCAAGCCTTGCCAGCCAGCCCTCCAGAGCATCCCGACGCCGGGATCTCTACGATCAGGGCTTGATCAGCCTCGCGTCCAGGCTGTTCTGCGCCAGGCGTTTCGCCTGGTCCTGAGTCATGCCCAAATGGGTATACAGCGCGTGGAAGTTCTCGGTCACATACCCCCCGAAGTACGCCGGGTCATCGGAATTGACCGTGACCTTCACGCCACGCTCGAGCATGTCGAGAATGTTGTGCTGTGCCATGTCGTCGAACACGCAGAGCTTGGTGTTGGATAACGGGCAGACGGTCAGCGGGATCTGCTCATCGATGATGCGCTGCATCAGGCGCTCATCTTCGATGGCACGAACGCCGTGGTCGATGCGCTCGATTTTCAGTAGATCCAGCGCTTCCCAGATGTATTCGGGCGGGCCTTCTTCGCCGGCGTGGGCAACGGTCAGGAAACCTTCGTGACGGGCACGATCGAACACGCGCTTGAATTTGCTCGGTGGGTGGCCCATTTCCGAGCTGTCCAGACCGACCGCGACAAAGGCATCACGGAACGGCAGCGCCAGGTCGAGGGTCTTTTCGGCTTCTTCCTGGCTCAGGTGGCGCAGGAAGCTCAAGATAAGGCCGCTGCTGATACCGAGCTTTTGCTGACCGTCTTTCAACGCACCGGCAATGCCGTTCAGCACGACTTCAAAGGGGATGCCGCGATCGGTGTGGGTCTGTGGGTCGAAGAAGGGTTCGGTGTGGATAACGTTCTGCGCCTTGCAGCGCTCAAGGTAAGCCCAGGTCAGGTCGTAGAAATCCTGCTCGGTGCGCAGCACGTCCGCGCCCCGGTAATAGAGGTCGAGAAACTCCTGCAGGTTGTTGAACGCATAAGCGCCGCGCAGGGCTTCTACATCATTCCAGGGCAAGGCGATCTTGTTGCGTTCGGCCAGGGCGAACAGCAATTCAGGTTCCAGCGAACCCTCCAGATGCAAGTGCAATTCTGCCTTGGGCAGGGCATTCAACCAGTCGTACATGTGCTTTTCTCATCAGGTGCAATGGCCGGCATTCTACAGAGTCACGGGGGCGGGCTGGGCAAAACCTGACCAGACGGTTCATTTGGTGGCTGGTGTCGAACTGTAGGAGCGCGCTTGCCCGCGATCGGGGTGATCCAGAAACATTGATGTCGTCTGACTCACCGCAATCGCGGGCAAGCGCGCTCCTACAGTCCTGATGCGCGGTTGTTACTTCGGCAAATCCGCCTTGATCCCTTCAACGTAATAATTCATCGACGCCAATTCGGCGTGGGTCGCGACGGCGCCGGCCGGGATTTTCACCGCGCCGCTCTGGTCCTTGATCGGGCCGGTGAACGGTTCCAGTGCGCCGCTTTCGATGTTCGCGATAATCTGCTCGGCTTCGGTTTTCACCTCGGCGGGCACCACATCACTGATCGGCAATTGCACGGTGCCTTCCTTCAGGCCGCCCCAGTAATCCTGGGATTTCCAGTTGCCATCCAGCACGGCCTGGGTCGCTTGAATGTAATGCGGCCCCCAGTTATTGACGATGGAGGTCAGTACGGCTTTGGGACCGAAATGTGCCATGTCCGAGGCATAACCCACGGCGTAGACGCCACGCCGCTCCGCTGCCTGGATCGGGGCCGGGCTGTCGGTGTGCTGGAAGATCACATCCACGCCTTGGTCGATCAGGGCGTTGGCGGCGTCGGCTTCCTTGCCCGGATCGAACCAGGAATTGACCCACACCACTTTGATCTCGGTGCCGGGGTTGTATTTGTTCAGCGCCAACTGGATCGCGTTGATGTCGCGCAGCACTTCAGGGATCGGGAACGAGGCGACATAGCCAATCTTCTTGGTCTTGGTCATCTTCGCCGCCAGGAAGCCGCTCACGTATCGGCCTTCGTAGGTGCGGGCCATGTAGGTGCCCATGTTCTTGTCCTGCTTGTAGCCGGTGGCGTGTTCGAACGTGACTTTCGGGAATTGCTTGGCGACCTTCAGCGTCGGGTTCATGTAACCGAATGAGGTGGTGAAGATCAGGTCGTAACCGCCTTTGGCCATGTTGCGGATGACCCGCTCGGCGTCGGCGCCCTCGGGCACGTTTTCAACGATGCTGGTGGTGACTTTATCGCCCAGCGCCTCGGCCATCGCTTTGCGGCCTTGCTCATGCTGGTAGGTCCAGCCGTGATCGCCAATCGGGCCGATGTAAACAAAACCGACTTTGAGCGGGTCGGCCGCCACCGCCATCAGGCTCGAACTCAGTCCCACGACAGCGGCCATGGCGCAAAGCAGTTTTTTCAGCGGGCGACGCGAGTGAAGGGTGGAAGGCATGCGGGTCGAACTCCTTGGGTCTTGTAGGCCAGGCCGTTGGGGCGGGCCTGCCAATCAATGCAAAAAGCTGACCAATAGGACAAGTTAGCGACGGAGAAGGGGTTGCACAGGCAGACGCGGCAGGTGATGCCGGTCAGTTCGGCTCGGGACGGTGCGCCCCTGCGGCATATCGCCGCGAACTGGTGCAGATCGGCACTCATTGCCTTTTGCCTTGAAACCTTTGGACACAAACCACACTCTCAAGCGCTCGGACCTCGATCAACTCATGGACGCCGCGGCTTTTGTGGCAAAGGTAAAGCAACAATGGGCGCGATTCTCAAGCAAGAAGGTTTTCTCCTGTTGGCCCTCATCGCGACCGTGTTCGCGTATGCCTTCGAACATCAATTCCTCAGCCACGGGCACACCGTCGCGCTGATTTCCGGCATCGTGCTGGTCGGGTTCATCATCTGTGCCTCGATGCGCGTTGCGCACCACGCCGAGATGCTGGCCGAGAAGGTCGGTGATCCTTACGGCACGATGATCCTCACGCTGTCAGCGGTGCTGGTTGAAGTCGTGATCCTGGCGATCATGATGAACAACGAGCCATCGCCGACGCTGGTGCGTGACACGATCTATTCAGCGGTGATGCTCGACATCAACGGCATCCTCGGGCTTGCCGCGCTGATGGGCGGCATCAAGCATGGGGAACAGTCCTACAACGATGACTCGGCGCGCACCTACAGCGTGATGATCCTGACCGCCATGGGCGTGTCGATGGTGGTGCCGGAATTCATTCCCGAAGGCGACTGGAAAATCTATTCAGCGTTCACCATCGGTGCGATGGTCGTGTTGTATACGCTGTTCCTGCGCATGCAGGTCGGGCCGCACAGCTACTTCTTCAGCTACAGCTACCCGGACAAAAAACGCCGCAAGGACCAGCCGGCGCAGGAAGCCAAGCCAGTCAACCTGGCACTGTCCATCGGCATTCTAGTGTTCGGCGTGGTCGTGATTGGCGCGCTGGCCGAGGTGATGTCCAAAACCGTCGATCTGGGCCTCGAAGGAAGCGGCGCGCCGCCGGTGATGACGGCGATTCTGGTAGCAGCGATTTCAGCGGCGCCCGAGATCCTGACAGCGTTGCGCGCGGCGCTGGCCAACCGCATGCAGTCGGTGGTCAACATCGCCCTGGGTGCTTCGCTGTCGACCGTGATTCTCACCGTTCCGGTGATGGAAGCGATGGCGTTGTATTCCGGCCAACCGTTTCAAATGGCGATGACCCCGGTGCAGACGGTGATGATCTTCATCACCTTGCTGGTCAGCGCGATCAATCTGAACGACGGCGAAACCAACGCGATCGAGGGCATGACCCACTTCGTGCTGTTTGCGACGTTCATCATGTTGTCGTGTCTGGGGCTGTGACCCAGCCCCTGTAGGAGCGAACTTGTTCGCGAGGCAGCCTGACTGGCACTCTGCTGGACACTGCTTCGCCAACAAGTTGGCTCCTACAGATTTGATTCATCCGTTGACCAACTCCCTCGCCGCCTGCCGATGATCGGCAATCAGTCCCTGCACATCCAGCCCCTCGACCTGCCCATCGATCACCCGCCACTGACCGCGGATCATCACTCGGTCCGCCCGGTCCGCACCGCACAGCAGCAACGCCGACAGCGGGTCATGGCTGCCTGAAAAGCGCAGTTCATCAAGCTTGAACAGCGCCAGATCCGCCTGTTTGCCCACCGCCAGTTCGCCAATGTCGCTACGGCCCAGCAGTTGCGCCGAGCCCTGGGTGGCCCAGCCAAGGACAAGCTCGGGGGTGATCTTTTCGGCGCCATAGCGCAGCCGTTGCAGATACAGCGCCTGTTTGGCTTCCAGCATCATATTCGACGCATCGTTCGACGCCGAGCCGTCGACGCCCAGGCCCACCGGCGCCCCGGCTGCGATCAGGTCCAGCGTCGGGCAAATCCCGGAGGCCAGGCGCATGTTGGAGCTGGGGCAGTGACAGACGCCGGTCCCCGCCTGACCGAGGCGGACAATTTCATCCGGGTTGAAATGGATGCCGTGGGCCAGCCAGGTGCGCGGTCCAAGCCAACCGACGCTGTCCAGATAATCCACCGTGCGAAGGCCGAAGCGCTGGAGGCAGAACTGTTCTTCGTCCAGGGTTTCCGCCAGGTGCGTATGCAGGCGCACGTCGAGTTGCTCAGCCAGCGCGGCGCTCTCTTTCATGATCTGAGGCGTCACTGAAAACGGCGAGCAGGGTGCCAGCGCAATCTGGATCTGCGCGCCGTCACCGCGCTCGTGGTACGTGCGAATCAGGCGCTGGCTGTCTTCCAGAATCACCTCACCCTGTTGCACCGTTTGCTGTGGCGGCAGACCCCCATCGTCCTCGCCCAGACTCATCGAACCCCGGGTCAGCATGGCGCGCATGCCAAGCTCGCGCACGCTTTGCACTTGCACGTCGATGGCGTTTTCCAGGCCTTGGGGGAACAGATAGTGATGATCGGCCGCGGTGGTGCAGCCCGACATCAGCAATTCGGTCAGCGCGACCTTGCTGGCGAGCGCGAGCTTTTCCGGTGTCAGACGAGCCCATACCGGGTAAAGCGTCTTGAGCCACGGGAACAAGGGCTGGTTCACCACCGGTGCCCAGGCCCTGGTCAGGGTTTGATAAAAGTGATGGTGCGTGTTGATCAGCCCCGGCAGCAGGACATGCTCGCGGGCGTCGAATACCTGATCGCAGCGTTGTGAGGGTTGCTCGCCGGCCGCAAGCAGCTCGGTGATAACGCCGCCCTCGATGACGATTCCGCCTCGGGCGTTTAGGTCGTTGGCGGTAAAGACGGCAAGCGGGGTTTTCAACCAGATACGGATCGCAGGCATTGGCCGGCTCCTCTGAAAAGTGGGTTCAGGTTCGCCAGCTCAGTGTTGCCCTGTCTGCTGATCCAGGGTCGCTCGGCTTCGGGTGAAGTCGGGCGAGGGTGCTCAAATTAACTGTAGGAGCGAATTTATTCGCGATGGCGTCGTATCCGATACGTCGTCGGTGACGGATATACCGTCGTCCCGGGCAAGTGCGCTCCTACAGGATCGCTGTGTGTTACCAGGCAATTGTCTCGCCACGGTAGTTGATGAAGTGGTGCCCGCCTTTTCCGGCGTAGGCACCCAATTGTTCCACCAGACCGCTGGTACTGGTCTGCACGTCAATGTCCGCGCCTTCGCCGCCCATGGCTGTTTTGACCCAGCCGGGGTGCATCGACAGCACGGTGATGTTGCTGTCACCCAGCTGCGTGAAGAAGGTATGGGTCATAGAATTGAGGGCCGCTTTGCTGGCTTTATACAGTGCCATCTGCGGGCCATCAGGACAGGCGACGCTGCCCAGCACCGAACTCATGAACGCGATGGTGCCGGTGTCCGGGCGGATCTGCCCGACGAAACGCTCGGCCAGGCGGATCGGCGCCACGGCATTGGTCAGAAACAGTTGGCCCAGCTCCGCTGCGGTGGATTTGGCCGCACTCTGGTGGGCAGGGCCCATGACCCCTGCGTTGACGAACAGCAGGTCGAACGCCTGGTCTTTCAGATTCAGGTTCAGGACTTCGAGCGACGATTGCTCGTCGATGTCCAGCGTCTCGATGCGCACGCCGGGGATCTTCTTCAGGTCGTCGGCTTTGTGTTGATCGCGGACAGTGGCAATGACATTCCAGCCCTGTTCGGTCAGGCGTTGCACCAACCCAAGTCCCAGGCCTCGGGACGCGCCAATGATCAGGGCAGTTTTGTTGGCAGGCATGAAGGGTGACTCCTGTGCAGAAAACGAAATGCAGCTTCTGGACTGTGGACCGCTGGCGCCAGCAGAAATTTAGTCTGCCCGCGAAACGGTCGTCGCCATGAAGAAGCTGGGGGAGGGAGCTTGCTCGCGATGGCGTCAATACAGGCGACGCAATGTACCGAATCCGACGCCCCTTCGCGAGCAAGCCCCCTCCCACCTCACGGCAATAGCGCTGCAATCAATGCCCCGACTGCCAAGGCTGCCCCAATGACACCGGGGCGAACAAGCGGGTGCGCAGGGCGTTACGTGACAGCATCACCAGCACCACAATCGTCGCGACATACGGCAGCATCGCCAGCAGGTTGGACGGGATCGCCAAACCGATGCCCTGCGCCACCAGATACAAAATGCTCGCGAAGCCAAACAGGTACGCCCCCAGCAGCAACCGCCCGACCCGCCAACTGGCGAACACCACCAATGCCAACGCAATCCAGCCACGCCCGGCACTCATGTTCTCGGCCCACATCGGTGTGTAGGCCAGCGACAGGTACGCCCCCGCCAGCCCTGCCATCGCGCCGCCGAACAGCACCGACAGCGTTCGCACGCGCAGCACCGGCAACCCCATGGCGCTGGCTGCATCAGGGTTTTCGCCTACGGCCTGAATGATCAAACCGGCACGCGTTTTCAGAAGTGTCCACGCCACCAGGGCGAACAAGGCGAAGGACAGGTACACGAGAATGTCCTGGGCAAACAGCATCCGCCCGATCAACGGGATATCGCTCAGGTAAGGAATCGTCAGCGGCTCGAAGCCTTGCAGCGGCTTGCCGACCCAGGCCGCGCCGATGAAGCTCGATAACCCGACACCGAAGATGGTCAGCGCCAGACCGGTGGCCACCTGATTGGCGTTGAACACCAGCGCCACCAGGGCAAACAGTGACGACAACAGCATCCCTGCCAGCATCGCTAGCACAACCCCCAGCCACAAATTGCCGGTGCTCAGCGCAACGATGAAGCCGATCACTGCGCCGAACAGCATCATCCCTTCCTGACCGAGGTTGAGCACACCGCTCTTCTCGCACACCAACTCACCCAGCGCGACCAACAGCAACGGCGTCCCGCAGCGCACCGTGGCGAAGAAAATATTGCTCAGCAGATCAATGTCCATCACGCGGCTCCTGCGATTGGGGTCGGTTGGCGACGGGCCCAGCGCGCATTGAGGCGTGGGCGATAAAGGATCAGCACATCGCAGGCCAGCAGGAAGAACAGCATCATTCCCTGAAACAACTGCGTGATGGCCTGGGGGAGGTTGAGTGTCATTTGTGCGCTTTCACCCCCCAGATACAGCAGTGCCATCAACAGGCTGGAGAACAAGATGCCGATGGGGTTGAGGCGACCGAGGAACGCGACGGTGATCGCCGCATAGCCGTAACCGGGCGACACCTGTGGCACCAATTGACCAAGAGGCCCGGTCACTTCGCATACGCCGGCCAGTCCCGCCAGTGCGCCACTGATCAGCAACGCCAGCCAGACCAGCCGCTTCTCGCGAAACCCGACGAAGCCCGCCGCGCGTTTGTCGAGACCGAGCACCTTGATCTGAAAACCGATGAAACTGCGTTGCAGCAAGACCCAGACGGCGACCAACGCCAGCAGCGCGAAATACACGCCGGCATGGGCGCGGCCGTCCTCCATCAACAACGGCAAACGGCTTGCATCGCCGAACATGGCCGACTCGGGGAAGTTCATGCCGGCAGGATCCTTCAGCGGGCCGTGTACGAAATACAGCAGCAGGTTCAACGCGATGTAATTGAGCATGATGCTGGTGAGGATTTCGTTGGCATTGAAGTGGGTGCGCAGCCACGCCGTAACTCCCGCCCAGGCCGCGCCCGCGAAAACGCCTGCCAGCAGAATCAGGACGAGTGCCCAGCGACTGTCCATGTCGATGATATTCACGGCGACGGCACTGCCCGCCAGTGCGCCCATCAGCAGTTGCCCTTCGGCGCCGATGTTCCAGATACGCGCCTGATACACCACGGCAAGCCCCAGCGCACACAGCAGAATCGGCAGGGTTTTGACCAGCAACTCGGACACGCCGTACAGGTCGCTGACCGGGGCGATCAACAGCGTGTGCAGCGTCAATATCGGGTCCAGGCCCAGCAGCAAAAACAGCAGCGAGCCGCAGATCAGCGTCAGCCCGGCGGCCAGCACAGGGGAAAACCACAACATGGGGCGCGATTGTTGCCCGCGCGGTTCCAGGGAAAGCAGCATCGGAATCTCCGTCAGTGGTGCAGCGACGCGTCAGGTTGAAAGGGGTGGGCACCGGCGCCCGTAAATTGGCCGGCCATCCAGCCGCCAACTTGCGCCGGCGTGACGCAAGCCGTGGGTGCCAACGGCGAAAGCTCGCCGCTGCACAGCGCGCCCAGGCGGTCACTGATCTGGAACAGTTCGTCGAGGTCCTCGGAAATCACCAGAATCGCTGCGCCCGCATCGCGCAAGGCGATGAGGGCCCGATGGATCGCCGCCGCCGCGCCCACATCCACGCCCCAAGTGGGGTGCGCCGCGACCAACAGTTTCGGCGCCTGCAAAATTTCGCGGCCCAGAATGAATTTCTGCAGATTGCCGCCCGACAGGCTGCGCGCCGCAGTCTGGGCGTCGGGCGTCTTTACTGCGAAGCGCTGGATGATGGTCTCGGCCAGCGCCTGCACTTTGCTGCGCTGGATCAGGCCTTTGCTGACCAGCCCTTGCTGAAAGGCGGTCAGCAGGGCGTTATCAGCCAGGCTCATGTCAGGCACGGCGCCATGACCGAGCCGTTCAGCGGGGACGAACGCCAGGCCATGTGTGCGCCGCGCATCCGGGCGCAGGTGGCCGACATTCAGATCACCGAAACGAATGCGCGCTGCGTCGGCTTTACTAAGCGGTTGCTCGCCGCTCAGCAAGGCCAGCAGTTCATCCTGGCCATTGCCCGCAACACCGGCGATGCCGACGATCTCGCCGCTGCGTACGTTTAGATTGATGTTGTTCAGTGAGCTGCCAAAGGGATCGGGGTTGCGCCAGGCCACGCCCTCCACTTGCAGAAACGGGGTGCCGCCCTCGGCTTTCGGGTAATGCGCCACCAGGCCTTCGGCGTCGCCCACCATCAGCTGTGCTATTTCCAGGTCGCTGCACTGCGCGGGGACGCAATGCCCGGAGACTTTGCCCGCCCGCAACACCGTGGCGGTGTGACACAGCGCGCGCACCTCGCCCAGTTTGTGGCTGATGAACAGAATGCTGCAGCCTTCCGCCGCGAGCCGCCTCAAGGTGACGAACAGATCGTCTGCTTCCTGGGGTGTCAAAACCGAGGTCGGTTCGTCGAGGATCAGCAGGCGGATGTCTTGCATCAGGCAACGGATGATCTCGACTTTCTGCCGTTCGCCAATGGACAGGCTGTGCACCAGACGCTGCGGTTCCACGGCCATGCCGTAGCGTTGGGAAACTTCCCGGATTTTCGGCTCCAGCTGCCTGGGCGTGCCCGCCGATGCGCCCAGCGCCAGGGCGATATTCTGGGCGACAGTCAGGGTTTCGAAGAGCGAAAAATGCTGGAACACCATGCCGATGCCCAACGCGCGCGCCTGGGCCGGGTTGCGCATGGTCAGCGGCTCGCCCTGCCAGACAATCTGACCCGCATCGGGCTGGACGACCCCGTAGATGATCTTCATCAGCGTGCTTTTGCCTGCACCGTTCTCGCCCAGCAGCGCATGAATTTCGCCGGGTTCAATGCTCAGGTTGATGGCATCGTTGGCCAGACAACCGGGGTAGCGCTTGGTGATCTGGCGCAGATACAGGCGCGCGGTGCGGGTCGGATTGGACATGACTGTCTCGCAGTGAAAGAAGATCGCGTGATCAGTTAGCAATTTCCTGGCCAGTCGGTCAGGTTTATGTCGCTTTAACCCTTGCAACCGGTCTGTAGGCGCGCGTTCATGCGCGAAGCGTCGTTTTATCCAACTATCCCTCGGCGGCTGTTGGTGCCCCCTTCGCGCATGAATTCGCTCCTACAGAGGGAATACGTTTTGGGGAAGCACCAGTTCGGGGCAGAGTTTGGGTGTGATCAACCATCAGCTGTACAAAAAATAGCCAGCACGAGCCGCACGAGATATCCCAAGCCCCCCGGGGAGGCTTGCACGGCTTATCCACAGGTTGGTCCACAGTTAATGTGCGCAAGCCAATTGAATGGGCATAACCACAGAACCGTTAGGACGATGCGGCGATAAGGCGGGTTAACCGACTGTTTTTTCGAAGATTTAAGCGACCTGCGTGCGATGTGCTCGAAAAGTGATCAGGTGCCGCCAGCGCACGTGAATCAAGGGCCGCAGCGGTATGTGCTCAGCTTGTCCACAGGCGGATGCACAGTAGATGTGGGCAAGTCTGGTGTTCAGTCACTGGGAGAGTGATGCAAGACGATCCTGCCGCGACTGATGTCCGCCAGTTGTCTTTGCAGCGTGTCGATGTGGTCAGGGCCGACGGCTATGGACAGTTCTACGCCATTGGCCGTGAAGGACTCTTCCTGAATCAGGCCGTTGATGTCGGCCAGTCTGATCTTCACCAGCGCCAATTCGCTGAAGCTGCAGTCCAGATGCAGCGTGACCCGATTGATCAGCGGCAAGCGATCGGCCTGTTGCAGGCATTTGTTGGCACCGCCGCCGTAGGCACGCGCCAACCCACCGGTCCCCAGTTGAATGCCGCCGTACCAGCGGATGACCAGCACCACCACTTGGTCGAAATCCTGAGCCTCAATGGCGGCCAGGATCGGTCGACCGGCTGTGCCACCCGGCTCGCCGTCGTCGGTGCTGCGGTATTGATCGCCCAGTTTCCAGGCCCAGCAATTGTGGGTAGCACTGAGGTCGCTGTTTTGCTCGATGAAGGCTTGGGCCTCCGCCGCCGTGGCAATCGGCGCGGCGAGAGTGACAAAGCGGCTCTTGCGAATGTCTTCACGCCATTCACAGGGGCCGACGAGGGTAAAAGGCATCAGGAAATTCCGGCTGGCGGCACAGGTTTGGCGCACTCACATCGCAGGAGGTGTGAGGCCGCACCCTTTGAGGATGATACGGATAAGATTGTCGCCTGCCGCTTGAATGTCTTGCTTGGTCAAGCGTGTGCGGCCGGTGACCTGGCAAATCTGAGTCGCGAAGTCGGCGTAATGCTGGGTGCTGCCCCATAGCAGAAAGATCAGGTGCACCGGATCTACCGGGTCCATCTTTCCGGCGTCGATCCAGGCCTGGAACACGCTGGCTCGGCCCTCAAACCAGGTGCGGTAATCCTGACTGAAATACTGATTCAGGCATTCCCCGCCGCTGATGATCTCCATCGCGAAAATACGCGACGCTTGCGGTTGCCGACGGGAAAACTCCATCTTGGCGCGGATGTATTGAGTCAGCGCGGTGGCAGGATCGTCCTCGACCTTCAGGTGATTGAAGGTGCTGTCCCACAACTCGAGGATATTGCTGAGCACCGCGATATACAGACCCAGCTTGTTGGTGAAGTAATAATGCAGGTTCGCCTTCGGCAGCCCGGCGTTCTGCGCGATGGTGTTCATGCTGGTGCCTTTGAAGCCGTGACGTGCGAATTCGTCTTCCGCCGCTTTCATGATCGCTTCTTCATTTTTCTGACGAATGCGGCTCGCAGGCTTCGTGGCGCCGGGATTATGTGCAGGGACTTCGAGGGTCATGTGCGATTCCAGGATCATGGGATACGACGGTGTGAACAGATAACGCACCCGCGACGATCCGACAAGCGTTGGCGAGGGAAATCAACGTTTGACGGTTTCTGTGATGGGCTTTTACCGGGAGGGCTTATTGATATTGTGGCTGGTATGCAGCGGTGGGTGATCGGCCTTAGCGCGTCGCAGCCAGCGTCTCCAGAAAACTCTCCAGCACCAGGTGAGGACGACGGCCTTTGCGGGTGACTGTCACCAGGCTCAAGTCGTGAAACCGGTCCTTGGGTCTGAGCACGCGCAGTCGGCCCTGCTGAACCCAGGTGGCAGCGTAGTGATCGGGCAAATAGCCGATGTAGCGTCCGGTCAGGATGAGGAAGGCCATCCCTTCACGATCCGAGGCGCTGGCGGTGCAGTTCAGCGCCTGGTAATGGGCCTGAATTTCAGCCGGCAAGCGAAAGGTCGGCGCAATGGCCTCCTGTTCGGCCAGGCGCTGGTCGTCCAGCCGTGCGTCATCCACGTAAAAAAGCGCATGCCCGACCGCGCAATACAGCAACGACCGCTCGCTGTAGAGCGGCTGATACGTCAGACCTGACAAGGCGCTGGCCTGTGGTACCACGCCGACGTGCAGTCGCCCGTCCAGCACGCCTTGCTCCACTTCATTGGGCGCGATCATGCGGATATTGATGTGCACGTCCGGCCCCCGTTCTTTCAATTGCGAGAGCGCATGGGTAATGCGCATGTGGGGGAGGGTGACCAGATTGTCGGTGAGACCGATGTTCAGTTCGCCCCGCAGGTGCTGGTGCAGGCCGTTGACCTCTGTACGAAAGCTCTCTAATGCACTGAGCAATTGCAACGCTGACTGGTAAACCTCACGGCCTTCTTCCGTCAGGGAAAACCCCGCACGGCCGCGCTGACACAGGCGCAGGCCCAGCCGCTGTTCCAGGTCGCTCATTTGCTGACTGATGGCGGAGCGTCCGATTCCGAGCGCACTTTCAGCCGCCGAGAAGCCTCCGGCTTCAACTACGCTTCGAAAGATCCGCAGCAGGCGGATATCGAAATCACTGACTTGTGCCAACGGATCAGAACGGCGAGTGCTCATAGTTTAGTAGTCACGCAACTGAAGATCGTAAAAGTCGGATTTTCCAGACTTTATGCCCGTGGCAAGTTAGCTGCAACCCGGCCCCTGTTGTTATTGTTTTCGAAGTCAGGCGGCCCACGTCCCTAGTGAGGTTCACTCCGATGAATATGCTCGAATCGTCTGACATGTCGCTGGCCAGCCAGTTGAAGCTTGATGCTCACTGGATGCCCTACACCGCGAACCGCAATTTCCATCGCGACCCACGACTGATCGTTGCGGCATCGGGCAGCTATCTGACAGACGACAAGGGACGGCAAATCTACGACGGCTTGTCTGGGCTGTGGACCTGCGGCGCCGGCCACACCCGCAAGGAAATTCAGGAAGCCGTCTCGCGTCAGTTGGGGACGCTGGACTACTCGCCGGGGTTTCAATTCGGTCATCCGCTGTCGTTTCAGCTGGCTGAGAAAATCACCGATCTCACACCGGGCAACCTGAACCATGTCTTTTTCACTGACTCGGGTTCCGAGTGCGCCGATACCGCCGTCAAGATGGTACGCGCCTACTGGCGCCTGAAGGGTCAGGCCACCAAGACCAAAATGATCGGCCGTGCACGGGGTTATCACGGCGTGAACGTTGCGGGCACCAGCCTGGGTGGCGTCAATGGCAACCGTAAAATGTTTGGTCAGCTGATGGATGTGGATCATTTGCCCCACACGCTGCTGGCCAGCAATGCCTACTCACGTGGCATGCCGGAACAGGGCGGTATCGCCTTGGCGGATGAGATGCTCAAGCTGATTGAGCTGCACGATGCGTCCAACATCGCGGCGGTGATCGTCGAGCCCATGGCGGGCTCTGCCGGGGTGATCGTTCCGCCCCAGGGTTACCTGAAGCGTCTGCGCGAGATTTGCGATCAGCACAATATCTTGCTGATCTTCGACGAAGTCATCACTGGATTTGGCCGTACCGGCTCGATGTTTGGCGCGGACAGTTTCGGCGTGACGCCGGATCTCATGTGCATCGCCAAGCAAGTCACCAATGGCGCGATACCCATGGGTGCAGTGATTGCCAGCAGCGAGATCTACAACACGTTCATGAACCAGGCGACGCCTGAATACGCCGTTGAGTTTCCCCACGGATATACCTATTCGGCGCACCCAGTGGCCTGTGCTGCCGGCCTTGCCGCGCTGGACTTGCTGCAGCGTGAGAATCTGGTGCAGCAAGTGGCGGAAACCTCGCCGCATTTTGAACGCTCATTGCATGGGCTCAAAGGCACCAAGCACATCGTCGATATCCGAAACTACGGTTTGGCGGGCGCCATCCAGATCGCTCCGCGGGACGGCGATGCCATTGTCCGTCCCTTCGAAGCGGGGATGAAACTCTGGAAAGCCGGTTTCTACGTGCGCTTTGGCGGCGACACCTTGCAGTTCGGGCCTACTTTCAACAGCAAGCCACAAGATCTGGACCGCATGTTCGACGCGGTGGGCGAAGCGCTAAGTCAGGTCGACTGATCCCCTTCTTTCACACAACAGACGCGGCGTTGGTCGCGTCTGCCGGCACCCTTTTGGAGTTGATTCATGAGCAGCATCCCGCATTTGATCCATGGTGAATTGGTAAGTGACAACGGTCGTACCGCCGATGTGTTCAATCCGTCTACCGGACAGGTTATTCGCCAGGTCCCGCTCGCCAGCCGAGAAACCATCCAGCAAGCCATCGACTCAGCCAAGGCCGCCTTCCCGGCGTGGCGCAACACGCCTCCCGCCAAGCGTGCGCAGGTGATGTTCCGCTTCAAGCAACTGCTGGAGCAGAACGAATCGCGCATCGCCCAACTGATCAGCGAAGAGCACGGTAAAACCCTGGAAGACGCCGCAGGCGAATTGAAGCGTGGGATTGAGAACGTCGAGTACGCCAGTGCCGCGCCGGAAATTCTGAAGGGCGAATACAGCCGTAACGTAGGGCCCAACATCGATGCGTGGTCGGATTTCCAGCCGTTGGGCGTAGTGGCTGGTATCACGCCGTTCAACTTCCCGGCGATGGTGCCGCTGTGGATGTACCCGCTGGCCATAGCCTGTGGGAACTGCTTCATCCTCAAGCCTTCTGAACGTGACCCTAGCTCGACGCTGCTGATTGCTCAGTTGCTGCTCGAAGCGGGCTTGCCCAAGGGCGTGCTGAACGTGGTGCATGGTGATAAGGCTGCGGTGGATGCATTGATTGAAGCGCCGGAGGTCAAAGCGCTGAGTTTCGTCGGCTCTACCCCGATCGCTGAATACATCTATAAAGAAGCCACCTCACGCGGCAAGCGTGTGCAGGCATTGGGCGGGGCGAAAAATCATGCCGTGCTGATGCCCGACGCTGATCTGGACAATGCGGTCAGTGCGCTGATGGGCGCGGCATACGGGTCTTGCGGAGAGCGCTGCATGGCGATCTCGGTGGCAGTGTGCGTGGGTGATCAGGTCGCCGATGCACTGGTGGCGAAGATGATCCCGCAGATCAAGGCGCTGAAGATCGGGGCGGGCACAACGTGCGGGCTCGATATGGGGCCGCTGGTCACCGGGCAGCATCGCGACAAGGTCAGTGGCTATATAGAAGACGGCGTGGGCGCGGGTGCAACGCTGGTCGTTGATGGTAGAGGGCTTAGCGTTTCTGGCAACGAAGACGGTTTCTTCCTGGGCGGTTGCCTGTTCGATCACGTCACCTCTGAGATGCGCATCTATAAAGAAGAGATTTTTGGCCCGGTGCTGTGCATCGTTCGCGTCAACAGCCTGGAGCAGGCGATGCAGTTGATCAACGATCACGAGTATGGCAACGGCACCTGCATCTTCACGCGTGACGGCGAAGCGGCGCGTCTGTTCTGCGACGAAATTGAAGTCGGGATGGTCGGCGTCAATGTCCCATTGCCAGTTCCCGTGGCTTATCACAGCTTTGGTGGGTGGAAGCGCTCGCTGTTTGGCGACCTGCACGCGTATGGCCCGGATGGGGTGCGGTTCTATACTCGGCGTAAAGCAATCACGCAGCGCTGGCCTCAACGTGCCAGCCATGAGGCTTCGCAGTTTGCGTTTCCCAGCTTATAACATGCAATTGCGGGGTGTTCTGGAAGAGTTCCGAAGAATATGACAACTTTGTGAATTAAAGGGTTGACGGCCCTCAGTATCTGTCTATAATTCGCCCCACTTCCGGCGCAGACGAAACGGAAAACTTCTTGTT